>CAUJJS010000028.1 GCA_963205415.1 Pseudomonadota bacterium | reverse complement strand
ACGAGTAAGGCGCGTTTGGGTCGGTGCAGGCCGGCGCAAACAGGATGAAGGCATGAACAAGGCACGCGGTTTCACCCTGGTGGAGATCATCGCGGTCATGGCCTTGATTGCCTTGGCGATGACCCTGGTGGCGGTCACGGTGGGTGACGGCCTCTCAGGCGCGCGGGTGAAAGCCGCCAGCCGCGATCTGGTGGCGGCGCTGCGTTACACGCGTGGGCAGGCCATCGTCAATCGTGAATCGCAGGCCTTGGCGATCGATGTCGAGGGCCGGCGCTATCGCGCACCCGGCAAGAAGTGGGTCGAGCTTCCCAAGAACATGGAAATGAAGCTTGAAACCGCGCGGTCTGAGATGGAGGACGACAGCACCGGTCGAATCCGTTTCTTCGCCGATGGCGCTTCGACCGGCGGCAACGTGGAGTTGAGCCTGGGCGAGGTGATCTGGCGGATCGAGGTCAATTGGCTGACGGGCGAAGTCGTGGTCATCGAGCCCAAGGATCGTTGAGTGCGCATGTCATCCCGAAACCATCCGCATCGCGTACACGCACAGACCGGCTTCACCCTGATCGAAGTGGTGTTGGCCTTTTCCTTGCTGGCCCTTGGCCTGGCGGCCTCGATGCAAATTGCCACCGGCGCCCTGCGGCAGGCCAAGCATGCGCATGAGTTCACCGAGGTCTCGCTCTACGCGCAGTCTTTGCTGGATACCACGGGTGTTGGCGAGCGTCTGGAAGAGGGCAGTCAGTCCGGCCAGTTTGGCGAGCGTTATCACTGGCAGTTGGATGTCAGGCCGTACGAAGTCCAGACCGATACACCGCTGGATCCGGCGCTTTCACCCGTCACCCTGATGCGATTGGATCTCACGGTGAGCTGGGAGCGCGGACGCAACACGTACGAGGCGCATTTTTCCACCCTGCGCGCCTTGGTGCCGGACACCCAAGGAGGCTGAACATGCGCAAGCCTTCCGTACGACAATCGGGTTTCACTTTGCTGGAGGTGTTGATCGCCATCACCTTGCTGGCGCTGCTCATGGCGATGGCCTTTGGCAGCCTGCGCACTGCCGTCGGCATCACCCGCAGCGGCGAACGCACGGTTTCGATCACCAACCAGACCCGCACCGTGCAGGAGTTCTTGCGTCGACAGTTGTCGCAGGCCATGTCGATCCCTTTTGAAGTCATCGAACACACCGGCGAGAACCACGTCTTCGAAGCCAGCCCCAACGAACTGCGCTACGTCGGTCCGATGCCAGGCCACCTCGCCAACGGTGGTCCGCACGTGCAGTGGATCACCATCGCCGGCGATCAATTGCTGTTCGATCATTCCCAGCTCAATGGCTTCGATCCGGATGACCCCAAGGCCAACAATCCGCGCGAGCCGGTGCTGCTGATGCGTGGTTTTTCCGAGGCTTGGTTCGAGTACCGCGGGCTGGACGAGAACGGGGAAATGGGCGAGTGGTCGCGTACTTGGGACAACATCCAGCAGTTGCCGATGATGGTGCGGCTGGTGGTGGTGTTTGACGACTCGAACCGCGTCTGGCCTGATCTGGATATCACCATTTTGGCCGGCAGCAACATGGCCAGCATGTTTGGCTTCCGCCGCCCGCACATGCCGCCGGCCCCGAGTGATGAGGTGTTGCGGTGAAGGCGGCAGGCAAGCATCCGCGCGTCCCGGCTGGGCAACGTGGCGTGGCCTTCATCGTGGTGATCTGGTTGATGGCGCTGCTGGTGATCCTGTTGGGCGCTTTTGCCCTGATTGCACGCACCGAAGGCATGCAGGCACGGCATCTTTACGATGCCACCGTTGCGCGCTACGCGGCCGAGGCCGGCATCAATGAGGCGGCATATTTTCTGTCGGTGCCCGATCCGCAGATGCGCTGGACGCCTGACGGTCGCGCGTATTCGGTGGCATTCGATGAGGCCGAGGTCGAAGTCAAGATCACCGATGAGTCCGGCTTGGTCGACCTCAACATCGCCGATCAGGGCATGCTGACGGAACTGTTCCTGGGTGCGGGAGTCGAAGCCGACCGAGCTGCTGCGCTGGCGGCGGCAATCCAGGATTGGCGAGACCCCGATGACCTCATTTCCCCCAACGGTGCCGAAGACGACGACTATGCCGCCGAGGGCTATGTCTGGGGCGCGAAGGACGCACCTTTCGCCATGGTGTCCGAGTTGCTGCAGGTGTTGGGCATGACGCCTGAATTGTTCAGCAAGGTCGAACAGGCGGTGACGGTCTATGGCGGGCAGTCTCGTCCGAATCTCGCCTTTGCGCCTCTGGAGGTGATCCTGTCCATTCCGGGCATGACCCCGGAACTGGCGCAACAGATCATCGAAGCGCGTCACGCTTGGGATCCGGCCAGCGGCGCACCGCCCCCCTTGTTGCCCGATGGCACGCCACTGATGGCGCAAGGCGGCACTGGCACGTATAGTATTGAGTCCCGCGCCACACTCCGGAATGGAACCTGGACGCAGGTGGATGCCACGATCCGGCTTGGCGGCGGCGGTGTTTCGGGCATGGCCTACACCGTTCTGCGTTGGCAGGACGGCAAAACTCGTTGACGACTGCATGCCCTCGACTTCCAACCCACTGACCAAGCCACTCAGCCGACTCGCGTTGCGCTATGCCCAAAGCCCAGTGCCGCGTTTTTTGCGGTGGTGGGGCGGCGAGCTGTTGGCATGCCTGCCGCAAGGCTGGCGGCAACGCTTTCAGGTATCGGATCGTTCGATCCAGTTGCGCATCGAGGCCGATGGCTTGGTCGTGTGTGCAGCGCGTGGTGCCTTGGTGGATGAGTTGGGGCGCTTGGAGCTGGAACCGCCGGAGGCATTGCCCGGCTTGCTCAACGAGCTTCTGGACGAAAATCAGCGCAGCCTGCGTCGCATCCTGCTGGTGCCGGCGGTGTCCGTGCTCCGGCGCAACCTGCATCTGCCCGTGGCCGCGTTGGAGAATCTCTCCAGCGTGCTGGGCTTTGAGTTGGACCGACAAACCCCGTTCCGTGCCGATCAGGTGCGCTACGACAGCCGTGTGTTGCCGCATTCGGCGGATGCGCGACAGGTGCCGGTGCAACTGGCCTTGATCACGCGCGAACGCTTGGCGCAGGAATTGACGCGACTCGACGGTCTGGCATCAAGCTTGGGCGCAGTGGACGTGGCTGAGGACGATGGCAGGCGCGCGGGGTTCAATTTCCTGCCGGCCGAGCAGCGTGCGCGTCGCAACCACAGCTTTGCCTGGATGATGGCCGGCATGGCTGCGTTCACGGTGTTTTTGATGTGGTTGGCCATGAGCCAGATGATCGCCAATCGGCGGGATGCAGTTGAGCGGCTTCAGGCCGATGTCGAAGCCCAGCGCGCCGAAGCGCGCGCAGTGCTGCAACTGCGCGACGAACTCGATTCCGCGGCTGCCGGTGCCAATTTTCTGGCGGTGGAGAAAGCCAGTCAGCCATCGATGCTGTTGGTGCTGGACGAACTGACTCGACTGTTGCCCGATGACACCTATCTGGAACGACTCAGTGCCTCGCGTGGCGAATTGACCTTGGCAGGCCAGAGTTCTCAGGCGCCGCAATTGGTGAAAGTGTTGCAGGAGGCCAAGAGCTTCCGCGGTGCCGCCTTGAGTGGCCCGATCCAGCCCGACGCGCGCAGCGGCAAGGATCGATTCAACCTCGCCGCCAAGTTTGGCATCGAAGCGGAGGATGGCGATGCGCCTGCTGCCCGACGCTAAACATGGCCGCGCATTGGCGGTGATCCTGTTGCTGATCACGCTCTTGCTGGCGTATCTACTCGGCATGCACTGGTGGTTTGTCGCGCCGTTGTGGCAGTCGCGCCAACAGATGATCGAACTGCGCGATGAAGAGGCCCGTTTCCGTGCCATTGCCCAACAACGTGATGCCATCCGTTCGGCCCTGAAGGAAGTACACGCCTTCGAGAGCGAGAATCCCGGCTTTCTGACCGAGGCCAATTTCGATCTGGCTGCCTCGGCCATGATTCAGCGCCTGCAGGAACAAGTCGATTTGCTGCAGGCCGGTGAACGTTGCAAGTTGGTCAGTCGTACGCCCTACCGCGACAACCGCAATGCGCGAGGTGACAAGGAGGCCGCCGAGCCCTTCGAGAAGGTCACCATCAAGGTGCGAATGATGTGCGAGATGGAACACTTCGGGCCTTTGCTGCACGGGCTGGAGAGTGGCAGTCCGCAGTTGTTTGTTTCGGACCTCACCATCAACAGCCGTCGCGGGATGCCGGGCGTGCGTCCCGTTGCGCGCCCAGGGCAGCCAGCTTCGAGTGGGTTCCTGGATCAGTCATTTGATCTGTACGGCTACCTGCGACGAACCTCAAGGGGCAAGTCGTGAGTGGTCTGCAGTTGACGCCTGCACAACGTCTGCCGGCCTTGCTGATGGCCGTGACGGTGCTTTGGGCGCTGATCTTTGCCATCGCCGCGTTCACGGGATTGGCCGGGCGCTATCGCCTGCATCCGGATGATCCATCGCGTGTGCCGGAGTTGCCTGCGCTCGATTTGTCCCGTGCGCACAGTCCCTTGCAGCTGGTGGAGGCTTACGCCGTGATCGGGGAGCGCCCCTTGTTCAACTCCGATCGGAAGCCCTTGCCACCGGAAGATGACGGCAAGGAAGGTGAGGCTGGATCTGAGAGCGGGCCTGTCGCCGATTCACCTTTGGATGTGGCTTTGACCAGCGTGATCCTCACGCCAAAGCTGCGCATCGCCATCGTGACCGACAATCGCAGTGGCAAGAGCGTATCGCTGAAAGTCGGAGATTCGCTTGAAGGCGAGCAGGCCGGTTGGCGATTGCAGGAACTGCAGGCGCGCAAAGCGGTCTTTGTGGGCTCGGGTGGCACGTCGGAGATCGATTTGCGAGTGTTTGACGGTAGCGGCGCCCAAGCGCCCGTGCAGGGTGTGTCAGCCCCGGAGAAGGTCGCGCCGGCGTCACCTGACGAAGCTGCGCAGGCCATACAACCCGCCCCGGCGATACCTGGCACTAATGTGGCACCGCCGCCGGCACAAGGCATGACGCCCGAGCAGCGTGCGGAGATGATTCGCCGCCGGATTGAAGAACGACGCCGACAAATGCGCGAAGAAGCCGAGCGCGCCAACAACTCATAGGATTGCACCTGGTGAACTTGAACACGGACATGCTTAGCTCTCGGAGTCCTTCCACTCGACGTGGCGGGGCCACCTTCCATGGCTTGTGGCTGCTGGTGGCGCTAGTGGTGCTTCTGGCCGGCTGTGCAGCACGACAGCAGCGCCCGGCGTTTCAGCCTTTCGACTCCTACAGCGAGGAACTCGCGCGCAACAAGGCCAATGGAGTTGAATCGGTGTCAGCCGCCGAGGATGCGAATGCTTCGGCAGACGATAAATCGCAAAAGGATCTCGATCGGGTTGGCAGTGGAGTCTTCATCAATCAAGATGCCGCACGACAGACATCGCCAGGCCCAGGGCCGACCGGCGAAGTCTCGTTCAACTTCGAAGGTGAATCACTGCACGCGGTGGTCAAGGCCATCCTCGGTGATTTCTTGCAGCAGAACTACGTGATTGCGCCGGGCGTGCAGGGCAATGTCACCTTCTCCACCGCAAAACCCTTGCGTGCCGACCAAGCGCTGTCGATTCTGGAAATGCTGCTGCGCTGGAACAACGTCACCATGATCTGGCAGGACGGCCGCTACACCATCCTGCCGGTGCAGCAGGCCTTGCCAGGTAACCTGACTCCACGCATTGGCGCGTTGCAGAACATGCGTGGCTATGAGGTGCGAGCAGTGCCGTTGCAGTTCATTTCAGCGGTCGAGATGGAAAAACTGCTGAAGCCCTATGCCAAACCCGAGGCCCTCGTCAATGTGGACGCGGCTCGAAACATGATCGTGCTGGCAGGCTCGCGTGCGGAGCTTGAAAACTACCTGCACACGGTTTCGGTTTTCGACGTCGACTGGTTGGCCGGCATGTCGGTGGGTGTGTTCAATTTGACCCAGACCGAAGCGACCAAGACGGTGACGGAACTGGAGAAGTTGTTTGGCGAAGGCAGCAATACGCCGATGGCCGGCATGTTCCGCTTCCTGCCGCTGGAAGGCATCAATGCCATCCTCGTCATCACCCCGCAGCCCAAATACTTGACGCGCATCGAGGAGTGGATCGAGCGCTTCGATCTGGGTGGCAGCCAAGCGGGGCAGCGCCTCTATGTGTACGAGGTCAAGAACGTCAAGGCGATGGACTTGGCCACTACCTTGGCGGATGTGTTCGGCACGCAGGCGCCGGTCAGCCGTAATCCCAGTGGTGGTAGCGTGGCGCCGGGGCTGGAGTCGGTGCAAGTACGCAGTGTGGGCGCCGATGGCAGCGTCACCTCGCCCTTCCAGCGCAACGCTCCCAACGCCCCGCGCACCCAGCAAACCAATGCCCAACGAACGCCCGGACAAAGCCTGCGCGGCAATCAAGGTCGTCAGGATAGTCCGGAGTTCTTCATCGCCCCCGGCGAAGGCGGGCCAGTAGTGGATGCCACCGGCGGCATCGCCTTGGGTGCCACCGAGGAAATTCGCGTCTCGGCGGTGGAAGAAAGCAACTCCATCCTGGTGTTGGCGACCTCCTCGCAGTGGGAGTCGATCCGTCGTGTGATTGAGCGCCTGGACACCATTCCCTTGCAGGTGCACATCGAGGCCAAGATTCTGCAAGTCACGCTGAACGACCAGTTGAAGTACGGCGTGCAGTGGTATTTCGAGAACGCCATTGGCGCCGAGGGTGGGCCGGGTACGGCCATCGCCGATCTGGCCGCTGCAGCCAATGGTTGGGAGAGTCTGGGTGGCAGTGTCGTTTCTGGCGGCAATCTG
>CAUJJS010000027.1 GCA_963205415.1 Pseudomonadota bacterium | reverse complement strand
CGCCTTGGCGTAGACATTGGCGCGCTGGCCCCAATGGATCGCCACATCGAGGGCGTAGTGGAAATGGTGCTGGATGCCACGGCCAATGCCCAGGCCGCTGTCACTCAGGAGCGCTTGTTCGGTTGGCATGCAGCCTTGTTTCCAACAGGGTACTCTGGCCTGACGAAGGTCAGCGTGGGTGCATGGCGTGATGATGCCAATGGCCCGATGCAAGTGGTGTCTGGACTCATCGGTCGTCAGCGGGTGCATTACGAAGCACCACCGGCAGATCGGCTGGATGCTGAAACCCGCCGATTCCTTGATTGGGTCAACGGTCCGTCAAACGATCCACCCTTGCTCAGGGCGGGCCTCGGCCATCTGTGGTTCGTCACTTTGCACCCGCTCGATGACGGCAACGGTCGCATCGCCAGAGCCATGGGCGATTTGTTGCTGGCGCGTGCCGATGGCAGTCCACAGCGGTTCTACAGTTTGTCGGCTCAGATCCAGAGGGAGCGCAATGCCTACTACGACATCCTGGAGCGAACCCAGAAACGCACGATGGATGTGACCGAGTGGCTTCTCTGGTTTCTTGAAACCCTGCACCGCGCCGTCGATCAGGCGCAGCTCACGCTCGACGCCGTGCTGGCCAAGACACGGTTCTGGCAGCACTGGGGTTCAATGCCACTGAACGAGCGGCAAGTGAAATTGCTGAACAAGTTGCTGGATGGTTTCGATGGCAAGCTGACCACCGGCAAGTGGGCGGCCATCGCCAAGTGTTCGCAAGATACTGCGTTGCGGGATATCAGCGACCTGCTGGCACGCGGCGTGCTGCGTAAAGCCGATGCGGGTGGCCGCAGCACCAGCTACGAGCTGAATGATTTGCCGCGGTAGAGGATGATCGCGCGTGGCTGCTACAGCAAACCGCATTGTCATGGGTGTTGAATTGAAGAGAAAAAAGTTGCGCTCCCCCGTGATGACCGAAATGCAGGTCGCCGACTTACAGAACTTCAGCCTCAAGCCTCTCCGTCGCTGGCTGAATGATCGGGGTTGTTGACGTGTGCGTGCACGTGGCTGCCGGCGAGCCGGTTCCGCGCGGGCGTGAGAGATCAGCATCTGGCCGCAAACAGATATCTGGCTCGGGGATATCTGGCTCAGGGTTGGTACTTCCTTCTATCGCATGTACGATCAGCCGCGTACCGGTTGGTAAGCAACGATAACTTCGTTTCCGTGCATGGGGAGTACGACATGGGCAGATCTTTCGTCGGCGTCCACGACAAGTGCTGGCAAGCGCTCGCAGTGCTTGGGGCGCTGCTTGGCGCAAACTGTGCTATGGCTGCACATTGGGACATTACCGGGCCGGCTGGCAGTGTTTTTTTCGGAAACAACGTAGTGGCCTTGCCGAATGGGAACTTCGTTGTCACCGATCGCAAATTCTTCAACTACGCAGGTGCTGTGTATCTCTACACAGCAGACGGGGTTCTCGTTAGTTCGTTGACCGGCAGCAACACCATGGATCAAGTTGGCTCGACGA
The DNA here is from genome assembly GCA_963205415.1 of Pseudomonadota bacterium. Lineage (GTDB taxonomy): Bacteria > Pseudomonadota > Gammaproteobacteria > Xanthomonadales > Xanthomonadaceae > Denitratimonas. The sequence goes on along the minus strand of CAUJJS010000027.1, from coordinate 18,864 downwards.
TTACCGTGTTGGAATCAGGCAACTTCGTAGTCGGATCGCCCTACTGGAACAACGGAATGGGCGCCGCCACCTTCGTGAATGCAAACACTGGCTTGGCTGGCCAAGTATCTTCGACCAATTCGCTTGTTGGTGGTACTGCGGGCGACAACGTGGGCTACGTCACAGCACTTGCCAATGGTCACTACGTTGTCAGCGGTCCGAACTGGCACAACAGCGCCAACATCAGCGTGGGCGCTGTCACGTGGGCAAACGGAACGACCGGATTGAGCGGCACCGCGACCGCCGCCAACTCCTTGGTCGGTGCGACGGCAGGCGATGAGATTGGACGTCTCGTAACGGCGTTGCCAAATGGAAATTACGTCGTCCAGAGTCCGCTATGGCATCTTGGTTCGATATCCGTCGGCGCGGTCACTTGGGTTGATGGAAGTGGTCCAACTGCCGCCACGGTGTCCACCAGCAACTCACTGCACGGCTCCTCGGACGGCGATAGACTGGGAAACTATGGCATCACGATCCTCGCCAACGGCAACTATGTCGTTGCAAGTCCAAACTGGAAAAACGGCAGCGTTTTAAACGCGGGGGCTGCAACCTGGGCGCAGGGAACAGCGCCAATCATTGGCGCCGTCTCGCCTAGCAATTCTCTGGTGGGCACCCAGCCCGATGATTCGGTCGGTATGGGAATCGGCGTCGTCCCACTCAGTAACGGCAACTACGTTGTCGGAAGCCGCCTCTGGGACAATGGCTCGCTTGTCGACGCCGGCGCGGCAACGTGGGCAAATGGCACCACAGGCATCTCCGGAACCATCTCAGTCAGCAACTCACTGATTGGCTCGAATTCGGATGCCACGGTCGGCGCTTGGGTCACTGCGTTGACCAACGGCAATTACGTCGTAGGTAGCCCAAGATGGAGTGACGGCTCAGCGTCAGTCGGCGCCGCCACTTGGGTTGACGGGACCACGGGTGCAGTTGGCGTGATTACCGCGGTGCACTCGATCGTCGGCGCCGCCGCTGGCGATGGACAATATTCAAGCGCAATCGCCCTGAACAATGGCAACTATGTCGTCGCGAATCCGTCGTGGCGCAACGGAACGGCTTTCAATGCAGGCGCCGCCACTTGGGGTGATGGCTCGACAGGGACGCAACTGGTGGTATCCGCAGCCAATTCACTGGTCGGCACGACCGCGAACGACAAGGTAGGCAACAGCTTGGTCGCACTCGCCAATGGCAACTACGTCGTCGTCAGCGCGGATTGGGACAACGGGAGTACGGTGAATGCGGGAGCGGCCACTTGGGCGAACGGGAATGGCGGCATGGTCGGTGCAGTGTCGCCCGTGAATTCGCTGATCGGCACTGATCCAAATGACATGGTCGGGCGCGGACGCGCGATCGCCTTGACGAACGGCAACTATGTTGTCGTGAGTGATTTTTGGAATGGCGGTATGACCCGACGTGGCGCGATCACCTTGGCGAACGGCATGACAGGCACGACCGGCACGATCTCGATACTCAACTCCTTGGTTGGCTCGGCCTCGAATGACCTCGAAACCGTTGAAGTTTTTCCAACGATCGATGGGAACTACCTCGTGCACGCTCCTCGTTGGAATGATGGCGCAAGCCTCCATGTTGGAGCAGCAATCTTCGGCGTGGGTCACGGCGGAACGATTGGCCCGATCACCGATGACAACAGCGTGCGCGGCACGGTCGCCGAGGGCGGCCCGGACATGCGAATTGCTTATGATCCGACGCGCTCGAGCATGATCGTTGGCCAGCCGAGGGCTAACATTGTGAGCATCTTTACTGGCCGCATTTTTGCGGACGGGTTCGAGTGAACTCGAATACGGGCCGGTGGTGGGTGCGTTCGACCATGAGGCCCATTGCGTCCCGCCGGCCGTCGCGCATTCGGTCAAGCTGATCCTGACTATGGGTATGTGAAACGCAGGCGAACAGTTTGCGTAGCCGCCACATTCGCGGATTCGCTGAAATCACGATGCTCGAAGGTGGCACCGTGACGCTCGCATGTGTTGACCGCATGGAGGCGGTGGCGCGAATTGCGCGTCGCGATGGTCGGGATGAACTCCGACTGACACGGCCCGCAACGTTTTGCCAGGTCGGACTTCATTCCGACCTTCGCCGCTCACTCGAAGCTGTCGAAAAACACGTCGTCGGGGGCGAGCTGGGTTGAGAAGCGCAGCTTGACGCGCGTGATGTTGCCTTGCACGTCGCGGACGCTGGCGCTCAAGTGCGCGTCGTCCAAACGCGGCAAGGGCGTGGGCAATTGCAATTGGTAGATGCCGGACGCGCCGGGCTGGAACAGATCGGCCAGCTCGCTGCCCGGTGCACGTCCGGCCAAGACGAAGTCGGCCATCACCGACAGCGATCCTTCGGCAATGCCGCTATTGGCGTCCGCCACGCCGATCCGCAGCCGTTGGGTGTGTCCCGGGTTCATGCCCGGACGCGGCGAAGAAATCGTGAGCGTCGGTTTGAGATCGTCGAGCAGCCAGCCGTATTGGGGATTACCGGTGTCGATCGGCGCACCGAGGTCGATCCAACGCACGAACAGCAGTTTTTCTTCTTCCGTCAGTTGGGGCGATCCCGGCGGCGGCATCGGGTCGCCGGTGAAATCGATATCCGCCTCGTTGACATCGGCGCCGGGCGGCAGGGTCGCAGCATTGCCGGGTACGGCTTCGGTCGGATGGTCGTCATTGCTCCAGCCATCGAGGCGCTGGCCGTAGAGTTTCCAGATCAGGAGCGAGCGTCGACTCTGGAACATCCGCACATAACGGCTGGCGTTGGTCTGACGCCAGTTGCCGCTGCTCAACAACGAGGGTGCGAAGTCGCCAGCCTCATCTGCGGCCAGCCGGTAGTAATCGCCGGGAAACTGGTAGGGATCGTTGGGTGTGCCATCGACCAGGTTCAGGTCGTTGAGGTTGAGGTTGCCCGCAGGCGCGGTGCCTTGATGGCAGGAGACGCACTTGGCCTGCAGGATCGGACGGATGTCGCGCAGAAACTCCACGTCGAAGGTGCCGGGCCCGCCGTCGCGGATCACGGGCTGGCCGTTCTGCACGCTCAACAAGGGCGTGCTGGCGGTGAGGTCGGCCATGCTGAAATCGCTGGCCGCCGCTGCCGTGGACTCAAAGGCCAGCGGCTGCTGGCTGTGGGCGTGACAACCGCCGCAGTCCACGCGCATTTCGCCCGGGCGCACTTGATGCCAGGTCTGGGACATGTTGAGCACCATGCCGCGCCGATCCAAGGTTTGGAAGGTGAACGGTGTATCGGCAGGTATCCGCGCCAGAAAGCTGGTGTCCGGGTTGCCGTCGGGATCGAGTACCGGCTGGCCGCCGGCGTCGAACTTGCGCACCGGAACTTCCCCGAGTACGCGCAGGCGCTCGTTGGCGTGGTTGTAGAACTGCGGGCCGCCATTGGGGCCGTAGCTGCGGTGGGTGTTGGGCTCCATCGCCACGATGCGAATGGCCCAGATGTCGGAATTGGCATAGCGGCCGGCTTCGGCACCTTGCCAGAGCCAGTTGCTGGACTGGCCGTTCTCGCCGGTATTGAAGGCATCCAGACCATCGAATTGGTTCGCCCAGGAGGTCACATGGCCGGGAAAGCTCTCGCGCTTGTAAAGGCTGGAACTGCCGACCAAGCCATAGGGTGTGCCCGCCGGCAAGGCGGGATGCACGCTGCCATCGTTGGGCAGCCACGCCAGCTGCACCGGCTCGGCGATGCCGTGGATCGCCGCATAGGGCACCACGGCGCGTGGCCAGGCTTCGTTGTAGTTGGGGTCGTTCTTGACCAGCACCAAGTCCTGCGGACTGTCGATCACATCGCCTCCCGGGATGATGTAGATCCCGGCGTCGTAATACGGCATCGGACTGGGGCGATTGAGGTCGTTGGCCGGCCCCTGCGTCCACACCACCAGCAAATCGTTGTTCGGCGCCGCGGAGGGGTGGGTGAACTTGCCCACGCGCACGCCGCCCGCGCCGACGGGTGCGGCTTCGTCTTCGGCGGTGGTGAACGGGGTGATCGAAATCATGCCGCGGGGCTGGAACGGCATGGTGAAGTCGTATCGAAAGCCGGCCCCCACGGTTTGTGCGATCGGTGGTGCGCCGGTGGCAAACGCATCGAAGAACGCGGGCTGTCCGGCCGGTGCCATTGGCGGCAAGCGGTACAGGGCACCGAAGCCGTTGTTGTTGCCGTTGTAATAGTCCTCGACGACGACGTTGCCATCACCCAGTTGGGTCATGAAATGAAAGGCCTGAGGTTCGCGAAAGGCACTGACCAAGGGCGCCCAGTTGCGCCCGTCCGGCCAGATCGTCCAGATGCCCCACAGGCGTTGGTCGCGCAAGCCTTGGCTTTCGTAGCTGCTGAACATCAATCGACCATCGCGCATGACGGTGGGATGCAGGGCGCTGCCGAGCGTCATCGGAGCGATGGCGGTGACGTTCTCGCCATCGGCGTCCATGACGTAAAGCTGCATGGCTGGCTGCGTGTAGGGTTTGGTCGGCAGCAGGCCATTGCGATTGCTGGTGAAAGCAATCTTGCCGCCCGGCAGCGGCATCGGCCCGAGATTGAGGATGCCGTAGCCGAGACGGTTGAAACCGTTCGGCGGATTCACTGGGTTGGATTCATCCCAATGGCCCGCGCCGGTGTTTGGTGTGAACTCGCCGTGGGTGAGGCGTTGCACCACGCGTGTCGCAAGATGGATGCGATAGATGTCGGCGCCCGCGTAGGGCAGGTCGCGTTGGTGGTTGATGCCGGACGGACTCATGTCCGGGAAAAGGCTGTAGTAAACCCATTGGGCATCGAATGACAGCACCGGATCGGTCACGGCGCCGTTGCCCGCTTCGACCAGCACCTCTTCGCTGCCATCGGGATGCAAGAGCATCAAGTCGGCGCCGGGGTCGATCTCGGCCGGATGCCCGACTTCGGGCCAAGTCGTGTTCTGGGTATCTCCGAAACGGGCCTGACGCACGTAGACGATGTCAAAATCGGGTGGAGCCGCCTGCGCCGAAACGGCGGCCAGTAGCAACAGGGCCGGGAGTGAACGTCGCAGCAGGGCCATGGGTGATATTCCGGATGCTTGTGAGTGACGAAATGTCACACATTCCACCACGTTGGCCTGTGACTCAGTGGACGTTCGCGAATCGGCCGGCGTGAACGCTGCGGAAACTCCGACCAACGGTGCATCGTCGCGAGCCTTGTTTCGACTCGCGGCGGCGGCTTGAATCAGCGTTCCTGCTCCAGCTTCACCCGCCGCAGGCGCAGGGCGTTGGTGATCACCGAGACCGAGCTCAGGCTCATCGCCAGGGCCGCGATCACCGGACTGAGCAACCATCCAAACAGGGGATACAGCGCGCCCGCTGCAATCGGAATGCCGAGGCTGTTGTAACCGAAGGCAAAGAGCAGGTTCTGCTGGATGTTGCGCACGGTGGCGTGCGAGAGCGCACGGGCGCGGGCGATGGCGCGCAGGTCGCCATCGATCAAGGTCGCCTGCGCGCTTTCCATCGCCACATCGGTGCCGTGGCCCATGGCGATGCCGACGTGGGCCGCGGCCAGTGCGGGGGCATCGTTGATGCCATCGCCGGCCATCGCCACGACGTGATGCTGGGCGCGCAGTTCGTTGACGATGCGGGCCTTGTCTTGCGGTGTGACCTCGGCGCGCACGTGGGTGATGCCCAGTTGCCGTGCAACCACGGCAGCGGTGGCGGCGTTGTCGCCGGTCAGCATCACGATGGCGACATGATCATCGCGCAAGGCAGCGAGCGCCTCGGCGGTACCGGCCTTGATGGGGTCGGCCACCGCCAGTGCTCCGAGCACGACGCCATCGGCGGCGAGGATCACGGCGGTTTTGCCTTCCGCTTGCAGACTGGCCAAACGTGCGTCGATGACATGGGTGTCGATGCCGAATTGCCGCATCAGGGCGTGATTGCCCAGCAGAACATGGCGAGCATCCACCCGGCCTTCGATGCCGATGCCGGTGTGGGATTGAAAGTCCGCGACCGTGCCCAGTTCCAGCCCGCGTGCGTTGGCACCGGCGACGATGGCGGCGGCCAGTGGATGTTCGCTACCGCGTTCGAGTGTCGCAGCCATGCGCAACACGTCGACTTCCGTGCCTGTGAGGGCCAGCACATCGGTCAGCGCCGGCTTGCCTTCGGTCAAGGTGCCGGTCTTGTCGATCACCAGGGTATCGACGCGGCGCAAGGTTTCGATGGCCTCGGCATCGCGGAACAGCACGCCCATCTGCGCGCCACGGCCGGTGGCGACCATGATCGAGATCGGCGTTGCCAAACCCAGCGCGCAGGGGCAGGCGATGATCAGCACCGCTACCGCATTCACCAAGGCCAGCCCCAAGCGCGGTTCCGGCCCGATCCACGCCCAGACGATGAAGGTGAGGATCGCGATCACCACCACCGCCGGCACGAACCAGGCCGCCACCTTGTCGGCCACGCGCTGCAAGGGCGCGCGTGATCGCTGTGCTTGCGCCACCAGGGCCACGATTTGAGCCAGCTGGGTATCGGCGCCGATGCGCTCGGCGCGCATCACCACGCTGCCGGTGGTGTTGAGCGTACCGGCGCGCAGTTCGTCGCCGGCCTGTCGCAGCACGGGCATCGATTCACCACTGAGCATGGATTCATCGAAGCTACTGGCACCATCCAGAATCCGGCCATCGACCGGCACCTTGGCGCCCGGCAGCACACGCAGGCGATCGCCGACGACAACCGAATCGAGCGCGACATCCGATTCGCTGCCATCGGCGGCGATGCGACGCGCGGTCTTGGGTGCCAGATCGAGCAGCGCACGCAGGGCCGAGCCGGTGCGATGGCGGGCGCGCAGTTCCAGCCATTCACCCAGCAACACCAGCGCCACGATCATTGCAGCGGCTTCGAAGTACAGCCCGACCTGCCCATGCGCATCGTGGAATGCGGCAGGAAACCACGAGGGCACGAGGGTGGCGAAGACGCTGTAGATCCAGGCCACGCCCACACCCAAGCCGATCAAGGTGTACATGTTCGGGCTGCGCGCCTTGAGCGAATCGACAAAGCGCACGAACAAGGGCGCACCGGCCCACAGCACCACCACCGAGGCCAGGATCAACTCCACCCATTTGCCCCAGAGCGGTGCGTGCAAGCCGGAAAAATGCGGAATCATCGCGATCAGCATCACCGGGATCGCAAACGCCGCGCTGATGAGAAAACGGCGTTGCACGGCGGCGATCTCGCCCCGAGCGTGGCTGTCATCGGCACTGGGCGCCATCGGCTCCAGAGCCATGCCGCACTTGGGGCAATTGTCGGGGCCATCGTTGATGACTTCCGGATGCATCGGGCAGGTGAACAGGGTGCCGGCGGCTACCGGCCCGTGTGTGGCCTTCGGCGCATGGCCATGGCAGCAGGAGGTCGATTCGGCAGGCAACGCCGACGCGGGTGCTGCAGCGTCACTTGGCGTGGACGCATGGCCGTGATGATGGCAAGCGGTGTCGGTGGGCGCGACCGGCTCAGGCGCGTGATGGCAGTCTTTTTTGCTCGGCACCACCGATTCGGGCTGGTGATGGCAGCACGATGGGGTCTTGGGGTCGTGGGTGTTCATGCGGCGTCCTCCTTGAGCGCTGAAAGGATCGGGCACTGGCTCAGCTCGCCGTGACCGGGGCATTGCTGCAAGAGTTGTTTCAGGCCCTTTCGCATGCGTTCCAGTTCGGTGATGCGATGTTCCACCGTCGCCAAGGTTGCGGCCGTGCGTTCGCGCAGCGGCGCCATGTCGGTATTTCTGGCCTTGGAGAGTGCGAGCAGCTCGCTGATTTCATTGAGACTGAAGCCCAGTGCCTTGGCACGTCGAATGAAACGCAAACGTTCCACGTCGGCCGCATCGAACTGGCGATAACCCGAAGCCGCGCGCGTGGGTGCAGGCAACAGACCCAGACGCTCGTAATAGCGAATGGTGTCGATGGGTGTGTCGGCCTTGCGGGCCAATTCGCCGATGTGCATGCGTGGGTTCCTTCACCGATGAGGTGCGACAAGGATAAACCTTGGAGTCGGGTCCAGAGTCAAGCGTCTACGTGGCGTGGTGGCGTCATGTCCTGATCGCGCACCCTGCGCCATATTCTTGTCGCCGCTTCACAGTGAACGATGGCGTGTTCAATGACAAACAAGACGTGGTGGGCAGCTTGGGCGATGATTCTGAGCGCGGTGACGATGGCGCACGCGCAGGTGCCAATGACGGTTTGTTCAGACCCTCCCAAGGACAATCCACGTTGTCTTGATTTGATCGGCGGCGTTTGTCACCGATCAAATCACGGCAATCGCCCATACTCGCCAAGACCAACCGCAATGCTGTAAACAGGCGCACACAGTGCACCCACTTCCACGTGTTTCAATGAATCGCAGATCGACACTTCACGCGCTGATGACAGCACTGGTGCTGCTTCTTGCCATCGGTTTTTTTGGGTTTTGCGTCTGGAACAGTGCCTTGCTGGAGCTACTGCCGATCCAGCAAGCCTTTATCTTTTGTCTGATCGTGGGCGTAGCGGGCGTGATCGGCTTTGCCACTGGACGTATCGGCTTGGCACTGGCCGCCAGTGGCGCCTTGTTTTTCGCGCTCAAGTTCATCGCCGTGATGAAGTTGCGCTATCTGGCCACGCAGCTGCTTCCGACAGATTTCGTCTACTTTGCACGCGAAAGTCTGTTTGAGACGCTGAAGCAATACCCGAATCTGTACGCCATGCTGCTCGGGACGAGTGTCGCCTTGCCGGTGATGTTGGGCTTGCTCTGGCGCTTCGATCTTCGCTTTTTGCCACCGCTGCGGCGAGGTTTGAGGAGCATCGGCCTGCGTCTGGCTGGCATTGGACTGAGCGTGCTGGGCCTGTGGTGGTGCCTGCAGCCGGGCGGCCCGTTTTCCTCGGTGTACCAATCCGACGTTTGGAGTACGGAGTTCCGCAAGAGTCAACTCAGTAGTTTTTTTGTCGGAATCGACAAAATGACGACGCTCTTGCCCGAACGCAGTGATGCCGAAACGGCCGCCCGCGATTGGGCAACGAGCAGCATGTCCGCTGACACCGGTACCGATGTCACCACGACGCGCCCAGATATCGTGCTGGTGCTGGAGGAAAGCACCTTCGATCCACGCGATCTTGCCGCGTGCGACATCGCGCAATGCCAAGTGGACTTGTTTGCGCCGGATGCCGACACGCGCGGGCATGGTCCATTGCGTGTGCATACCTTCGGCGGCAGCACCTGGGTCAGCGAATTTTCCGTGCTCACGGGCTTGCCGCAGACACTCTTTGGGCCCAACGGCGTCTATGCACCTTTCATACTGGCACCCCGTTTTCAGGAAACCCTGCCGCGGCAGTTGCGCCGGCTTGGCTACCAGACCATCGCCGTGTATCCAATGTCCGGTAATTTCGTGAATGCGCGCAACGCTTACCAAGCCTACGGTTTCGATCAGTTTCTCGATGCGACCGACTTGGGCATCGAGGAGTGGCACACCAGCGATGCGCAGATGTTTGCGGTCGCCAAGAAGGTTTATGAAAAGCGCAAACGGCCCGACCAACCCGTTTTTCTTATGATTTTGACCTTGGAGCAACACGGCCCGCACGATGGGCGTGCTCTGAAGGAGCTGCCGCCGCCCTTCAATCAAACGCTGTTGCCGAACTTGCCCACCACCGAAGCTTTGAATCTGAATACCTATCTGGCAAGTCTGCATCGTTCTGCCGAGGCGATGCACGGCTTGCAGAAGGATTTCCTGCAGCGTCCCCAGCCCACCGTCCTTGTCCACTTCGGCGACCATCAGCCCGCTTTTGGTGGCTTGATTCCCAGGATGCAGCGCAGGCTGCCCTCGTCATTGCAGGACGAAAAGGACTACATCACCTATTACATGATCAAGACCAATTTTGACTCCAGGCCATTGCCTGAGTACCCGCTGCTCGATATCGCGTTCTTGCCATCCATGTTGCTGGACGCAGCAGGCCTGCCACAGGGTGCGTATTTCTCGGCTTCGAGCCTACTGCGAGAACGCTGCGCAGGCCGTTATGACGCCTGCCCGGATTCGGCCCTGATGGCGTCTTATCACGCTTGGGTGTTCGATCGCCTCGGGATTTATCGGTAATCGGTCGAGGTATAGGAGATTCAAACGCCCTTTCCCGGCGGTCTGTCGGATAGACGTGGATCGCACAAGGGACGGCCTTCACCGATGCGGTATGGTAGGGATGAACCTTGGAGTCAGTTCCAGAGTCAAGCGTCGATTTGGCGTCATGTCCCGATCGCGCACCCTGCGACGTATTCTTGTCACCGCTTCACAGTGAGACGAAAGGAGTGTTCCATGACAAACAAGACGTGGTGGGCAGCTTGGGTGATGATGATTCTGGGCGCGGTGACGATGACATGCGCGCAGGCGCAAGACATGCCGGGCTCGGCCGATCATCCGGCGGTCAAACGCTTTGCCGGCAGCAGCATCGTGGGCTACGAGGTGCACAACTTCGACGAGGTGGATTTTCAAACCTCCACCTTCAAGGAATTCGACCTCGACCGCCACCAGCGCATCTACACGCAAGCGCCCTTGCATCTGGAAGGCAAGTTGACGCGCTTCTGGTACGAAGCACCCGGCCAGACCCGTGCCTTGGAAATCTATCGCAACTATGTCAACGAGTTGACCGCCAATGGCTTCAACACGCTGTACGACTCGACCAAGGATCCTGATGCCACGCAATGGACGAACTTCCTCGCATCGCTCAGCAGTGGCCACAAGGACTTCATCCAGAACATTCGTTCCGAATACGTGATCTATGCCGCCAGCACCAGTTCCTTGCGTACCGGCACCTTCCAGAAGGGCAACATCACGGTGCGTCTGATTGCGGTGGATTGGCCCAAGGCAGATCAGATCTACAAGGCCGCGCAGGGCGCCTACATCGCCGTGGATATCCTCGAAACCGAGGCGATGAAACAAAGCATGGTGGTGGTCAGTGCCTCGGAGATCGGGCAGTCACTCACCGCCAACGGCAAAGTGGCGATCTACGGCATCTTGTTTGATACCGGCAAGGCCGACATCAAACCCGAGTCCAAGCCCTCGCTCGACCAGATTGCCGAGTTCCTCAAGGCCAACCCCACGGTGAAACTGCATGTGGTCGGTCACACCGACAGCGTGGGTGGTTTCGACAGCAATCTGCAGCTCTCGCGTCGCCGCGCCGAAGCGGTGGCCGCCGCCTTGGTGAGTGCTTATGGCGCCGAAGGCAGTCGGCTGGTGGCCAATGGTGTGGCTTCGTTGGCGCCGGTCGCCAGCAATGCCAGCGACGAAGGGCGGGCGAAGAATCGTCGGGTGGAATTGGTCGTTCAGTAAGCCCGGTCTTCGCGCTTTGAACGACACGGCACCTGCGGGTGCCGTGTTGCGTTTTGACGTATCAACTCAGCGCGGGTTGCGGCGGCTGCGTGCCGCCGGCGTGGCAGCGGACGGTGATGCAGGCTGATGGGCACGAATGAACTCGCGCACCTTGGGATAGACCTGTTCGCGCCAGCGCCGACCACTGAAGATGCCGTAATGGCCGGCACCTTCCACCACCATGTGTTTCTTGGCGCTTTTCGGGATGCCACGGCACAGGGCTTGCGCGGCTTCAGTTTGGCCGAGGCCGGAAATGTCGTCCAGTTCGCCTTCGATCGTCATCAGGGCGCTGTGGCGGATGGCTTCGGGAGCCACGCGCTCGTCGTGAACGAACCATTCGCCCTTGGGCAGCAGGTGCTTCTGGAACACGGTCTCGATGGTGTCGAGGTAATACTCGGCATCCATGTCCAGCACCGCGTTGTACTCGTTGTAGAAACGGCGGTGTGATTCGGCGTCGTCCTGATCGCCGCGCACCAAGTCCTGATAGAACTCCCAGTGCGATTGGAAGTGCCGATCCGGATTCATCGCGATGAATCCGGCGTGTTGCAGGAAGCCGGGATACACCCGTCGCCCATTGCCGGGATAGTTCGGCGGCACGCGATGGATGAGGTTGGTGGAAAACCAGCTCAGTGGTTTGGTGGCGGCCAGCGAATTGACCTGGGTGGGGTTTTTCCGCGGGTCGATCGGGCCACCCATCATGGTGAGCGAGAGTGGTGTGTCTTCACCACGCGATGCCATCAGCGAGACGGCTGCCAGCACCGGCACCGTGGGCTGACAGACCGAGATCACATGCAGCTTGCGTGCACCGATGTGACGGATGAAGGTGCAGATGGTGTCGATGTAGTCATTGAGCGAGAAATTGCCTTCCGAGGTCGGCACCATGCGCGCATCGGTCCAGTCGGTGATGTACACCTTGTGATCGGCCAGAAGGGTGCGCACGGTGTCGCGCAAGAGGGTCGAGTGATGGCCAGACAATGGCGCCACCACCAGTACCGTTGGATCATCCTTCAATGCATTGATGCAATTGGCATCGTCGCTGAAACGCTTGAAGCGCAGCAGGCGGCAGAACGGAGTTTCGATCACGGTGCGCTGCAGGATGGCGATTTCGGCGTTATGCGCGCGTAGGCGCGCCAACTCGAACTCGGGCTTTTCGTAGTCCTTGCCGATGCGGTAAGCCAGTTCGAACTCGGCCGCCAGATGCGAGGCGCCAGGCAGGTGCGAATACAGGCTGCCGGCCTCGGAAAAGATGCGTGAGCCGGCTTCTGCCAAATAGGTGTATGGCGACAGCAGGGCGCGTTGCATCTCGTGCAGGGCATAGAGCATCGGCGGGTTCTCGATAACGTGAATGCCCGATTCTACTGCGATGCAGCATTTTTCGCCGATGGACCAAAGTCACAGTCTTGATCCGCGTAATTTGCGCATGCGACATCGGTTGCGGCACGGCCTCGGGCAGGCGTGCACCAACAAGGCGCAGCAACGGTGGCCGATGCCGCTTCCGCTATCATGTGCGATCGTCGAAACATGGGTACAAGTCGGCATGCGGGTATTGGTGAGCAACGATGATGGCGTGGACGCGCCGGGGATCAAGCTGCTGGCGCAAGGGCTGCGTGATGCAGGGCACGACGTCATCACCGTGGCACCGGACCGCGACCGCTCGGGTGCATCGAACTCGCTGACACTCGACGGCCCGTTGCGCACCCGCAAGGTGGATGAGACCACCTGGTGCATCTTCGGCACGCCTACCGATTGCGTGCATCTGGCCTTGGGCGGTCTCCTGGATTTCGAGCCGGATATCGTGGTGTCGGGCATCAATACCCACGCCAATTTGGGCGACGATGTGATCTATTCCGGTACGGTGGCGGCCGCGATGGAAGGCCGGGTGCTGGGCTTACCTGCCATTGCGATGTCCTTGGCCTACGACAACGGCGGCCATCGCTACTACGACACCGCCGCGCGCGTGGCCAAGCTCATCACGGCGCGCTTGCTGGTCGATCCCCTACCGGCCAACACCATCCTCAATGTCAACGTGCCCAACGTGGCTTGGGATGACTTGCGTGGCTTCGAGGTCACGCGCTTGGGTCATCGGGATCGCGCCGAACCCTGCATCGCGCAGGAAGACCCGCGCGGCCGTCGCATCTGGTGGATCGGCATGGCGGGCGCCGAGCACGATGCCGGGCCGGGAACGGATTTCCACGCCATTCGCCAGCGTTGTGTCTCGATTACACCGATTCACGTCGACCTGACGCGCTATCAGGCCTTGGAAAAGGTCGCAGGCTGGGTCGAAGGACTGACTCAGGCCAAGGATGCAGCGCCGTGATTCGAGCGCGTCCACGTACCAACACCGATGGCTTGGGCATGACCTCGCCGCGCGCACGCGAGCGTCTGATCGAAAGCCTGCGCAACAACGGCATTCGCAATGAACGGGTGTTGGACGCCATGCGCCAGGTGCCGCGGCATCTGTTCATCGATGAGGCCTTGGCCAGTCGCGCCTATGAGGACACGGCTTTGCCGATTGGCCGAGGCCAGACCATCTCGCAACCGTGGGTGGTGGCGCGCATGACCGAGGCCGTGCTGGAGGGTCACACCTGCCGCAAGGTGTTGGAAATCGGAACCGGCTCGGGGTATCAGGCGGCCGTGTTGGCGCAATTGGTGGACGATGTGTACAGCGTCGAGCGTATCGATGAATTGCAGCGCGCTGCGCGGCGACGTTTTCGTCAACTTGCCTACCGCAACATCCATTGCCGACATGCCGATGGGCAACTCGGCTGGGAAGAAAACGCACCTTACGATGCCGTGATCGTCACCGCCGCCGGCAGCGCCTTCGATCAACAGTTGTTGCGTCAGTTGACACCCGATGGCGTGTTGGTGGCGCCGGTGGGCGAGCCGGGTTCGCAGCAATTGATGCGCTGGCGCGGTGGCGAGGCGGGCTGGAAGCCGGAAGTGTTGTGTCAGGTGGCCTTCGTGCCCTTGCTCTCGGGGACGCTGTGAAACTGTTTGGGCCGCTCTACGAACGCATGCTGCGCTGGTCTACGCACCGGCACGCGGAAGCGTATCTGGGCGGCATCAGTTTTTGCGAGGCGATTTTCTTTCCGATTCCGCCCGAAGTGATGCTGGCGCCGATGTCGCTGGCGCGCCCGCAGCGGGCCTATCGCTTTGCGGCCATCAGTTTGGCCGCGTCGTTGCTCGGCATGTTCGTCGGTTACGCGATCGGGCATTACGCGATCGAGTGGGTCATGCCATTCTTGGAGAAAATGGGCTCGGCCGAGCGTTTTGCCCAGATCAAACAACAGGTGGCCGACAATGGTTTCTGGTTGCTGCTGCTGGCCGGCTTCGTGCCCGTGCCGTTCAAGATTTTCACCTTGGCATCGGGTGTGGTGGGCATGCCTTTGCTGCCGTTTTTCTTTGGTGCATTGATTGGACGCGGCAAGCGCGTATTCCTGTTGGCGTGGGCCATTCGATTGGCCGGCCCACGGGCCGAGGCGATGCTGCGGCGACACGCCGAACCGATCGGTTGGTTGGCGTTGGCGCTGTTGACGGCCGCGATTGGCTGGATGGTGTTTTTCGGGGGCAAGGCATGAGGGCGGTGTTGCGGGTGGTGATCGTGGGTGGCTTGGTCAGCCTGGTGGCCTGCGGTGTTCGGCCACGCACGGTGGTGCAGGAGCGCCCCGCGTCGCACCCCAGCAGCACGCGCAGTCATGCGCCTGCCAACGCTTCGAGCTACACCGTGGTACGCGGCGACACCCTCTACGGCATTGCCTTTCGCAAGGGCCTGGACTACCGCGATCTGGCGCGTTGGAATGGCATTGCCGCGCCCTACACCATTTATCCGGGGCAGCGTTTGCGGGTTTCGGCAGGGTCCGTTGCGAACTCAAACACTGCCAGCGCGACCACATCCTCACGACCGGTTGCAACGGCCGCGCCATCGGTTGCTCGGCCTGTGCCTTCGCAACAACCTGCCGCGTCGGTGACGCGCGCGACGACCGCACCGCCGGCCAGCGCGTCGAACCTGCCCAGCACGACACCTGCGCCGACGTCCACGACGGCGACACCGGCTGCAGCGCCAGCGCCGACGACGACAACCCCGGCGCCCAGCCCAGCCACGACGCCCGTGATTGCCACCAGTGCCAGTCGCAGCGTGCAAGGCATCGCCTGGCGTTGGCCAACGCAGGGGCAGCTCATCGCACGCTTCGTTGCCGCCGATGCCACCAAGCAAGGCATCGACGTGGCGGGCACTGCCGGACAAGCCATCGTCGCGGTTGCCGATGGCGATGTGGTGTATTCCGGCTCGGGCCTGATCGGTTACGGCGAGCTCATCATCATTCGCCACTCCGATTCCTTCCTGTCGGCCTACGGTCACAGCCGTGCGCGGCTGGTGACCGAAGGCCAAAGCGTCAAGGCCGGTCAGCAAATAGCAGAAATGGGCCGCACCGGCGCCGCACGCGAGATGCTGCATTTCGAAATCCGCAAGAACGGCAAGCCGGTTGATCCGCTGGGCTTCTTGCCGCCGCGCTGAAGAACGCCATGAAAAGACCCTTCGTTGTCGAAGGGCCTTGAGCTTTGGGCTTCAGCGGGGTCCCTGCGTGCGACCCCGCCAGTTGCCTGATTTACGGATTGCCTTCGAAACCGTCTGCGAAGATTTCTGGTATTGCCCCGACAAAAACCACAGCAGCATTGCAGGATCGGTGCCAACGGTTGCGGAGTCGTTTCAGCCAGTTGGCGGCACACATTCCGGCCGGGCATGGCGTTTGGGGAAACAACCGGGCCGAGTGCTGAATCACGCGTTGGGTGCGGCGGGTTGGGTTAGCGTGATTCACGCTAAAATGGGCGTTTCCCCAAACCGCGAGAGTTGCCATGAGTGGCCATGACATCCGTTCTGCCGTGCGTCCCGATCCCGATCAGCCGATGGTCGACATCGCCAAGTATGTGGTCGATACCAAGATCGAGTCGAAGGAAGCCTACGACACGGCGCGTTACATGCTGCTCGATTCGATGGCCACCTCGATGATGGCGATGAAGTTTCCCGAGTGCGTCAAACACTTGGGCCCGATCGTGCCGGGTGCGTCGATGACCGGCGGTGCGCGTGTGCCAGGCACCAGTCACGAGCTTGATCCGGCGCAGGCGGCCTTCGCCATCGGCACCCAAGTGCGTTATCTGGATTTCAACGACACCTGGCTTGCGGCCGAGTGGGGTCATCCGTCCGACAACCTTGGCACCATCCTGGCCGTGGGCGATTGGCTCAGCCGCAAGGCCGAGCGCGAAGGTGGCAAGGCTCTGAGCGTGCGCGATGTGCTGGGTTATGCGATCAAGGCGCATGAAATCCAAGGCTGCTATGCGCTCAAGAACAGTTTCAATCGCGTGGGCCAAGATCACGTCATCCTCGTGCGTCTGGCATCCACGGCGGTTGCCACCCACATGCTGGGCGGCAACACCGAGCAGATCATCACGGCCGTTTCCCACAGTTGGATCGACAACGGCGTGCTGCGTACCTACCGCCATGCACCCAACACCGGCCCGCGCAAGAGCTGGGCGGCCGGCGATGCCTGCCGTCGCGCCGTCACCCACGCCATCAATGCGGTGTATCGCGGTGTGGTGGGCTATCCCTCGGCCCTGAGCGCCAAGACCTGGGGCTATTACGACGTGGCCTTCAAGGGCAAGCCCTTCGAGTTCGAGCGTCCCTTCGGCAGCTATGTGATGGAAAACGTGCTGTTCAAGATCAGCTTCCCGGCCGAATTCCACGCCCAGACTGCGGTCGAGTGCGCCATGGCCCTGCACCCGCAGGTGGCTGGCAAGATCGACCAGATCGAAAAGATCGTCATCGAAACTCAGGAAGCCGGCTGCCGCATCATCGACAAGACCGGCCCCTTGCACAATTACGCCGACCGCGATCATTGCATCCAGTACATGGTGGCCGTGCCCTTGATCTTCGGTCGCCTCGTGGCCACCGATTACAACGATGACGTCGCCGCCGATCCACGCATCGACGCCCTGCGCAGCAAGATGGAAGTGGTCGAAAATCCGCAGTTCACCCAGGATTATTTCGATCCTGAAAAGCGCTACATCGGCAATTCCGTGCAGGTGTTCTTCAAGGACGGCAGCCATACCGACAAGGTGTCGATCGATTTCCCGATTGGCCACCGCAAGCGCCGCGCCGAGGGTATTCCAGTGCTGCTCAAGAAGTTCGAAGCCGCGATGGCCGATCAGTTCCCGGCCCATCAAGCCGCAGCCATCATGGCCGCCGTGGCCGACCCGGCCAAGTTCGATGCGATGCCGCTGCACCGCTTCATGGACCTGTTCGTGGTTTGAGCGTGAAACCTGTGGTCAACGGCGGCGCAGATGCACGCCGTTGACCACGCACAGGCCCGCCAATACCAGTGCGATGCCCAGCCACTTTGCCGCGCTGGGTGCTTCACCCAGGATCAGCCACGCCAACAGCACGCCCGTAACCGGCACGGCCAAGCTGGAAATACTCGCCACCGTGGTGCTGAAGTGTCGCAAGACCAGCGTCCACAACCACCACGCGAGGCCTGAGGCCAGCAACACCGCATACGCCAGCAAGGCGATGAAGGTGGGCGACCATTCGATGCTGCGGCTGGGCACGCACAGTGCCAGCAGCGTCAGCGGCACCACACCCAACAACATCTGCCACGCCGTCAGGTTCAACGGCGAACAGGCATGGCCTTGCAACAAGCGCTTGCTCAAGACCGTGCCTGCCGCCCACGCCGCGCCGCCCGCGATGGCCATCACCGTGGCCAGCCAGGTTCCCAAGCCGTGCCAAGGTTCGATGATGCAGATCAATCCCAAGGCGGCCAAACCTGCACCCCAGCCGTGGCGTGCCTGCGGACGTTCGTGCAACAGCGGCCACGCCAAAAGGATCGCCCAGAACGGCATGGTGTAAGACAACAGCGCCACCTGACCGGCCCCGCCGGTGAGCATGGCGGTGTGCGCCAAGCCTTGAAAGAGCGTGGTTTGAAACAAGCCGATGAGTGCAGTGGCCGCCAAAGGTGGCGGTGCCAGCGGCACGCGCAACACTGCCATCGCAAGAAACAGACTGGCGGCTCCCAAGGCATAGCGCAATGCCGCGAACTGCAACGGCCCGGCGTAATCGAGCGCCTGCTTCATCACCACCCAGCTATAGCCCCAGACGAGGACGGTGACGAGCAGCGCGGTCAGTGCGCCGCGATGGGCTTGGTTGGGCATGGGTATCGCGTCGAAGATCGGGTCACGAGTGTAGTGACTTCGTGGTCGTGGCGATCGTTAGCGGCCTGCGAGCGAGCACTTCTTGGTCTGAGCCTCAACCTCAGGCTGCTCGTGGTTTGCCACTGCTATGGCGAAGCAAACAACACAATCCGTATCATCTCAGCCAGGAAGGCTACAAAGCCAGAAGCTCGCCAGTACTGACAGGTGCACCATGCGCAAGCAATACGATTTCTCCAAAGCAAAGAAGAACCCCTATGCTTCGCGGCTCAAGAAGCAAATCACGATTCGGCTGGATGGCGAAGCCAT
>CAUJJS010000026.1 GCA_963205415.1 Pseudomonadota bacterium | reverse complement strand
TCACAGGGCAATCCCGGCCTTGCCGCGAAGTACTTGGCCAATGATGGCTTGGCGCTGCGTCAAACCGTCGCGCGCGAACTGGTGGAGTTGGCGCAAGGCACCCTCACGGTGGCCGAACTGGCACCGGCCTGGAGCGCAGATCAACTCGACCTGCGACTGCGTTTTGCCGGTGAGTTGCTGCGCGATCATCTTGCGTGCCGCGCCGGTCGTGATGGGTCTGATCTACTGCGCGACAGTGGCTGGACCGCGCAGCCTGATGCCACTGCGCTCGCAGGCTGGTTCGACGCCAGTCTGCGTTGCCTGAGTGGCCTGGAGGCGACCTTGCAAGCGCCGCTGCAAACGGCCGAGTTGTTGCATCGCTGGCGTCAGCTACACACGTCGTGAGGGTGATGGGTGCTCAACGTCCGTTGAGATAGTTCAGCGCCGCCTGCAACATGGCCGTGCTGCCGACGCGCAGTGCGCCTTCATCGAGATAAAAGCGCGGCGAGTGGTTGCTCGGCGCGGTCGCAGGATCGGCGCCTTCGGGTGTTACCCCGACGAAGAAATACACGCTGGGCACGTCGATGGCGCGACCGAGGTGGGGAAAATCCTCCGAGGCGGTCCAGCGCCGAGCCTCCTGCACATGCGCTGCGCCCAGCGTCCTTTGCAGGCTGGTGCGCACGCGACGGGTGAGGGCGGGGTCGTTGTAATTGACCGGGTTGCTGCTGTCTTTCGATAGTGGAATCTGCGCCTCGACGGTAGCGCCGTGTGCGGCGGCGATGTGTTCGGCGATGGAGCGCAGGCTCGCCAAGGCTTGTTCGCGCATGGCTGGATCAAAAGCCCGTACCGTGCCTTGTAGCTCCGCCGTGTCGGGCACGATGTTGAAGCGTGAGCCGCCGTCGAAGATGCCGAAGGTGACGACCGCCGGTTCCTTGTTGATGTCGAGCTTGCGACTGACGATGGTTTGTGCGGCCGTGACGATCTCGGCTGCAGTCACGATCGGATCGATTGCGGCCCAGGGCGTGGCGCCGTGGCTTTGACGCCCGTGCACCACGATGCGGAAGGTGTCCGAGCTTGCCATCTGCCCACCTTCACGCAGCGAAACCGTGCCGACCGGCAAAGTGCTGACGACGTGCATGCCGAAAATTGCGTCGGGTTTGAAGTCCTTGAATACGCCTTCTTTCACCATCAAAGGCGCACCGCCTTCTTCGCCCGGAGGCGCGCCTTCCTCGGCGGGTTGGAAGATGAACATGACGCTGCCCGGCAGCGTGTCGCGCTGCGCCGCCAGCGCCGCCGCGACGCCCAAGGTCATCGCCATGTGCGCGTCGTGGCCGCAGGCATGCATCACGCCTACATCTTTGCCGAGATATTCGCCCCGCGCCTTGGAGGCAAACGGCAGGTCGACTTCCTCGGTGACTGGCAAGCCGTCCATGTCGGCACGGATGGCGAGTTTGGGGCCGGGTCGCCCGCCTTCGAGTATCCCGATCACGCCGGTGTGCGCCAAGCCGGTTTGGACCGCGTAACCCAGCTTCTTCAATTCGACCGCGATGATGCCGGCGGTGCGCTGCTCGCGGTTGGACAGTTCCGGATGCTGATGAAAATCGCGTCGCCAGGCGATGATCTGGGGCGACAGCAATTCGAATCTTGGCGCGGTCTCAGCGGTGGCCTCCGCTGCGGTTACGCTGGCCGGGCTCGTCAGCAGGCCGGTCAAGGCCAATGGGAGAATCCGGGCAGGTAGGGGCAGGCTGCGCATGGCGTTCGCTCGTGGTTGTGATTGCGTCACCTTACCCCAAGCCGTTTCCTTGAGGGCGCGAACGCGGCGAAGTGGGCTTACTGCATGAACCAGCCGTGGCTGACGACCATGCTTTGGCCGGTCAGGGCATTGCTCGGAAAGCCGGCGTAAAACAGTGCGGCGGTGGCCACGTCATCGAGGGTGGTGAACTCGTGATCGACGGTGTCCTTGAGCATGATGTTCTTGATCACCTCGTCCTCGGTGATGCCGAACTCGCGGGCTTGCTCTGGAATCTGCTTTTCCACCAAGGGCGTGCGCACGAATCCGGGACAAATCACGTTGGCGCGAACGCCGTGCTTGGCACCTTCCTTGGCCACCACACGTGCCAGCCCGATTAAACCGTGCTTGGCGGTGACATAGGGCGCTTTCAGCGGTGAGGCCAGCTTGGAATGCACCGAGCCCATGTAGATGATGGCGCCGCCTTTTCCAGCGGCATACATGTGACGCAAACAGGCGCGGGTGGTGAGGAAGGCACCATCGACGTGGATCGCCATCAGCTTCTTCCAGTCGGCGTAGGAAAACGTATCGACGGGGTTGACGATTTGGATGCCAGCATTGGAAACCAGAATGTCGACCGAGCCGAAATGCGCGGCGATGGCATCCACGCCGGCATCGACTTCGTGCTCATCAGTCACATCCATGCGCACACCGACTGCTCTGCCGCCACTGCGTTCGATCGCCTGTGCGGTGGCGTTGGCGGCATCCAGATTGATGTCGGCAATGGCCACCTTCGCGCCGTGTTCGGCATAGACCTCGGCAATGCGCTTGCCGATGCCACTGGCAGCGCCGGTGATGAGGGCGGTTTTTCCGGTGAGGTTCATGCGTGCTCCTTGCTGTGCCGTGCACGAAAGTATAGGACCGCACCCGGCGGGCTTTGACCTGCACCAAAGTCGTAGGTGCCGGTGCCCTACGACTCCAGCCAATGCTGCGCTGCGTTTTGCAGGGCGCGTCGACGCAGGACGAAATCCCAATAACTGCCGCGCAGTTGTCGCCATAACACGGCCGAGCGCACCGATGCCAGGAGGCAGGCACGAATTTTCGCGACGATGGCTTCTTGCTGGAGTTGATGCGGATTGCCTTGCACCAAGACGCGCAAGGGCAGCACGCTGACGCTGTTGGCATAGATA
The DNA here is from genome assembly GCA_963205415.1 of Pseudomonadota bacterium. Lineage (GTDB taxonomy): Bacteria > Pseudomonadota > Gammaproteobacteria > Xanthomonadales > Xanthomonadaceae > Denitratimonas. The sequence goes on along the minus strand of CAUJJS010000026.1, from coordinate 604 downwards.
TCGCCCAGGCGTGCGATGACGTTGCCGTGACTGACGCCGAAATGCTCGCGCTGGCGACTGGCCTCGACGATGCCGTCATGCAGCACCTTCATCAGGTCAGGTCGCGCCTGCAATTGGCGCTCGATCTGTAGCACCGTGGAAGCCATCTTGCCGAGGCTGCGATCGCGCTGTGTGCCGCCCGCGATTTGTTGCAGCAGGGTTTCGAGGCCGGTGCGCATCAGGCTGGCCGAGCCGTAGACCGCCTCCACCGAATCGGCATCGATGCGAAAGATCGAGGCCAGCGAAGCGCTGAGATCGGCCTCATCGGCCGAACCATCGCGGGCGCAATCGCGCGCCAGACGCAGGCCTTGCATCACTCCGGCGAGGGCGAGAACACGATTTTTCACGCAGCGCACATCCTTGGATCGGGTCGGCCTGCCATTGTCGTGGATTGACGCGATGAAACGAAGTGGGCGCAATTCGGCTGTCAATGCAATTTAGAAATGTCCCCTGGTTGTGCCAGTTAGAGATGTCCCCTGTGATCTGAGCTGGGCACCGCCGAGGAAGTAATGGACATGTTCCTCCATGGGTGGTTCTGGGCTGGCTTGGTGGCTTTGGCTGGCAA
>CAUJJS010000025.1 GCA_963205415.1 Pseudomonadota bacterium | reverse complement strand
GCCAGCACCGAGGGCTGATCCACGTCTTCCGCATCCAGATCGCAGTTCTGCAAGCCAGGGCCGGCACCGCCACTGCACTCGGCCGACTGCCAGTTGGCCGACGCCGTGTTGTGCAATTCACCCTGGAGCTCGCTGGAAACCGTGGCGGTCAGATGGAACAGCACATGGCCACCTGCGGCGATGTTCACCGGCAGTTGATCGATCAAGCCCGTGCCCGAGGGCGGGCACCAGGAATCGGACTGACGCTGGAAGTGCGCCACGGCGCGATCCAGCGTGCCGGCCACGTAGATCTGGTTGAGCACGGGATCCATGACCATGCCGGTGGCTCCGGCCAAGCCATCGACACCCCCGGTGCCATCGTTCTGGATTCCCTGATAGCTGGGCACGCCCGTATCCGGGTGCAACGAGAACCATGCCAGCGTCGAACTGGACTGTGAACTCACGTACAGGTGTTGACCGTCCGCGGTGATGACGGCACGACGTGGGTGGTTCAGGCCTTGTGTGCCTTGCTCGCCCTGCCCGATCGAACCGACCAGGCTGAGATTGCCGTAGTCGCCTGCACCCACGGCGGTGACACGCAGCAGTTCCACCAGACGATTGTTGCCGGCGACCGTCAGGTACAGATGGTTGCCGCTGGCGTTGAAGGTAGCCGAGGACACGCCAGTCAGATCAATACCCAAGGCGCCCGAGCCGAAACGGCCGATGTACGTCAGGGCGCCGGTGGTGGCGTTGCGCTCCAGCTGCACCACGTTGCCGGTACTGCCGGACAGGGCATACACGTGCCCGCCATCCGGGCTGGCGACGAGGTACTCGACATCGGACAAGCCCTGCACCATGCCCACGCCATTCTCGACGCTGCCAACATGGATCAAGGTGCCGTTCCCACGGTCGTATTTGAAAGCTGCGACGGCGTGATCGTTGGCACCGGCGACGTAAGCGTGTTCGATGCCACCGCTGGCCGGCACGGTGACCACATGCAAGGCTTGATCCAAGCCCTTGATGGTCGGATTCTTGGCCACGGCCTTGCGGGTGACGATCAAGTCATTCGAGCCACTGCCAGACAAGGCAAACACGATCAGGCTGTCGGATTGACGGCTGGCCACGAACAACAGCGAGCCATCCTGACTGACCGCGACCGAGCGCGCGCCCAGCAGCGGGGTACCGGCGTCGCTATCGATACGGCGATCAAAGCTCAAAGCACCGGTGGCGTTGTTGCGTTTGAAGAACACCAAGGCGTCATCGTCGACGCTGGCCGCCACCAGATAGTTCGCACGAACCGCATTGGGATCACCCACCGCACCCGCTGGAATCAGGGCAACCGAGCTGACGCCGGCCAGTCCCGAGATACCTGCGGTGCCGTCCTGATAAGCCGCCTGGAAGTCGAGTGCACCTGAGCCCGAAGCCGAACACGTCCAGGAAATGCTGCCGGGTTCGAACGGCGAGTTCGAGCAGTCGTAGCCACCCACGCCATCGGGCGTGCAGCCGAACAAATCGCTGATATTGGCCAACTGTGGGTCGTCCAGACCCGAAACATTGCCAGGGCCGGCATTTTGGATCAGCACGTCGTAGGTCACCGGCGTGCCGGGCGTGGTGCTGACCTGATTATTGGTCTTGCTCACTTCCAGCTTGGCCGAGGTCACGATCGGCGTCGTATCGGTGGCGCTGTCGGTGGGGGCGCCTTCGGGACCGGTGGCCGTGGCGGTATTGCTCAGAATGCCCTTGGCATTGGAGCGCAGCTTGGAGTTGACCGTGTAGATCACCGCACCACCGGAACGGATCGTGACGATATCGTCGATGTCACCACTGCCCGCCGCACTGCACATCGAGCCGGTGCCAACCGAGAACGAGGCCACCGCGAAGGAATCGAAACCCGCAACGTACACATTGCGCGAATCACCCGACACCGAGACCGCGTACGGCGCACTGATGCCATCGACCGAATCGATGTCCTGGGTGCGCACTTCGGCCAGATTCAACTGCCCGTAAAGGCTGCTGCTGGCCGTGTCGTAACGATCGAATGCCACCAGACTGGATCCGAACTGCGCCGCCACATACACCCGCTTGCCATTCGGACTCACCGCAACCGATCGCGGACCGCTCATGCTGGCGGGTGCATCGCCGCCGGCGACAAGCGTACTCACTACGCGAATGCGGCCGAACTGCGGATCGCTGTTGTCCAGGATGCGTTGCAGCACGATCAAGGAATTATTGTTCTGCTCGGCCACGTAAACGTGGGCGTTGTCGCTGCCATTGATATCGGGCGACAGCGCCAAGGCCATCGGACGCTGGCTGCCGCCCAGCACCAACGACTGCACGAAATCGAGCTGGCCATTGGTCTGACGATCGAACACCACCACCGAGTGCGCGGCGTCAGCGACACCGATCAACTGTGCGTGCGAATCGTCACCCGCCACAACCAGATCACGGATACCGTTCAAGCCGGTCACACCACCCTGCCCACCAACGACCGTGGCGCTGGAAACGAGTCGATTGGCGTTGTTGGGGTCGTGGCTGAAAATGGCGATCGCGCTTGCGAAGGAGCCCGCCACGTAGAGATGCGTGCCGCCACGGTTCATGGCCATGCCACGCGCACCCGACAAGCCGGGGTTGTCGCTGGAGTTGAAGCTGCGCGCGAAGGTCAACAGGCCTGTCACTGGGTCACGACGGAACACCGCCAGTGAATTGCCCTGGACACTGCTGACAAACAGGCTGTTGCCATCCGGGCTGATCAGCACGCGGTCCGGCTTCAGCATGCCGGTGATGCCGCCTGCGCCATTGCTCCAGCGCGCCACGAAACTCAAGTGCCCGCCGTCGTCATCCTGCACGCCCACGTTCGACAGACGCCGTTTGAACAAATTGACACTTTCATCCTGCTTGCTCAGCACATAAACAAATTCACCGAGACTGAGCACATCGGCCGGGCCGGTCATGTGGTCGATCGTGTCCTGCGTGCCCACGATGACATCGTTCTGACGATCTTGTTCGATGAAGCCCAGTTGCGGCTCGGGGGCGCGACGCGAGAGCACGGTCAAGGGACCAATCGGACCGGTGACACTGCCTGAAGACACCAGCACGTGACGGTTATCCGGTGTGACGAGCACACCCGTTGGCACGTCCAGCCCAATGGCCTTGGTGCTGCCAGTCACGCCGTCGCGCGTCAACCAGTACTCGACGTCCGACCATCCCGAAAGGCCACCACTGAGATCACCGGTGACGGTGTTTCGGCGCATGGCGAACGCGCTGTTGTTGCTGCCATTGACGCCGATCAGGTGCTCGCCATCGGGCGACAAGGCAAGACGGACATTGCCATTCAAGCGCGTACCGGCGGCTGAGCCGTAAACACCCGAGAAACTCAACTGCGTCGCATCTGAGCGCAGGTAACCGATGCGTGGCGTACCCGAGTTTGTCGAATACAAGTAGAGATCACGACCATTGGGCGCCAACACCAAGTCGGACACACCGCTATAGCCAAACTGCGCGCTATGAGTCGTCTGTGCAGCCAAGGTGAGCAAGCCCGCGCCCGGCCCACTGGCAGCTATCGAATAACGCCTCACGTCCGAGCTGGTACGCGAGGCCACGAACAGCGCGCCACGCACACTGTCCAGCACCATCGGGCCGGCATCCGCCGGTGCCACCGTGATGCCACCTGCCACCGGAATGGGCAGCTTGCTGGTGTTATCAGGACGGTAGACTTCAATCTGTGCCGCGCCACCCGTCGTTACCGACCCCGAAACATAGACATTCGAGGTCGTGGCCACGATGCGCTGCGGTTCGGCCATGGCGGTATTGACCGTCCCGGCGTAGGACAGCTTGCCGAATTCCTGTACGTCGAGCTTGATGGCATTGCGATTGAACACCACGATGTGCGGCTGGCCCGCCGTGCGCGTCAACACATAGAGCACGGTCCCATCCGGACTCAAGGTCAGATCAATCGGATCTTCAAGGCCACTGACGACACTGCCGGTGTCTGATGCGTCGTCCATGCCTTCGACTTCCTCGTCGAACGCCCGCATGTCCACCTGACCATAACCCAGACCCGGTGTGGCGTTGCGTCGGTAGGCGTAGACCCGCGCGATGATTTCGTGGTCCTCATTTTCCTTTTGGCCGATCACGTAGACGTGCCGCCCGTCGCGCGAAATCGTCAGACCCAGACCCGGAACCGGCGTTGGATCCACCGTGGTCTGCAAGGGGGCCAGATCGCCAGGGACCGGCGAAATGGCGGCGCAGGTCCACTGCACGTTCTCCAGTTCGACGGGCATCTGATCGTGCACCTGCACGTCATAGGCGTCATCGGGCCCGTTGTTGAGCACGGTGATCGAGTATTGATGATCTGCGCCAGGATGTGCCGCCGACAGGCCATCCGTCTTGGTGACATCCAGCGTATAGGTCAGACGCAGGGTGGTGGTTTGCTGCGCAAACCGTGTGCTGGTGCCGCTGAGGCTCAGGTTGGCCTTGTTCGTAACCTGATTACCGGCCGTATTCGTGACTGCAACATTCAAGTTGACCACGGCCTGGCCACCGGGCATCAGGTTGAGCAACAAGGCCGTGCCGCCCACATCGCCGATACCCTTGGAGCCTGAAGCGACGCCGCACTGGGTCGCGGCTGGTGCAATCGCCGGAGCCGGCGCGGGCAAGGCCGTGCAAGTCCAGTTGGCGTTGGCAAAATCAAAGTCCGTGGGTGTATCAACGGTGGCAACACCGTCTTTGAGTTCTGCGCCCGATGCAAAGCTCGGGCCCTCGTTGCCCGCGATGATCTCGTAGGTCAAGGTCGGCAAGGTGGCGTTGGTACGCGACTTCAGGCGCTTGCTCAGCGTGAGGCTGTATTGCGGCGTCATGTGCAGCGCAGTCGAGCCGGAAACAGTGCTGATATCGGCCGAGCTCGCCTGCGCGGGAAGGCTGAGGTCCGCCAGAGCGCGCGGATCGAGCAGGCCCGTGACCGTGAACTCGACACGACCATTCGCAGGTATTACAGAGGTGACGTTGAGCGCGTCGTTGAAGACCGGCTGTGTCGGTTCGCTCTGGCCACTGGCGCCATCCTTGAAACAAACGGCGCTGCCGAAGGCTTGGCAGGTATAGGAGATCGATCCGGGTACGAAACCGTCGGTTACCGCGCCCGTCGCCAAGGGAATGACACTGTTGATCGCGACCGAGGTCAGATTCATGCTGCCGGAGTTGCTCACCGTGATCTTGTAGCTGTGCGTCAGGCCAGGCACGCCGTCGTCGTCACCCCCAAGGTTGGCCACCGTGATGGCAGCCGTGGAAGCTGGCTGGATGGAAACGTTGACCGACGAACTCTGATCAGCGCTGGCGCCCATCACCGTCACTGACTTGCAGGTTCCGGCAGGCGTCGGGCAATCTGAAGCGGTGACGCTCGCCGTGTTGGTCACGATGGTTGCGGCACTGACGTAGGGCACGTTCACGCGAGTCGTCAGACGACTGCCTGAACCGGCGCGCAAGGCGAAACGCTGATTGATCGAGCCTGCACTGCCATTGACCACGGTCACTGGGCAATGGGTTTCGTCTGCGACGTCCTGGCCTTCCGGATTGCTCCAACCCAAGGTCGAGGGGCAGAGCTTCCAGCACGGCTTGTCGCCCGTTTGCGTGCAGGTGGTCGGAATGCCCTTGAGCAAGGCGTTGAAGGTATCCGCCAGCACCAAGGCCGGCCCACTGGTATCCACCGTGCCATCGGCCAGATTGCCGATGTCGCTGGGGCCATCGTTATAGACCGTGATTTCGTAATCGAAGGCTTGGTTGGCAGGCACCTGGGTGACCGCACTGCCGTTCTGCAGAGCCTTCTTCTCCACTTTCAATACCGCACGACGGTCGATGTTGCGACTGGCGCTGGCCGTGTTGTCCGAGTGGTTGATGTCCACGCGCGCGCCCGATCCCGTGGGCGCATCAACA
>CAUJJS010000024.1 GCA_963205415.1 Pseudomonadota bacterium | reverse complement strand
GTGGCCTGCAACCAAGGCGCAGCGCGTGCCACAGCGCCCACGCTTCTGTTCGTCAATCCCGACTGTCGGCTGCCAGCTGATACGATCTCGCGCCTTCTCGGACATCTGGAACATCGCCCGGACCTCGGCATGCTGGGCGCGCGCCTGCTCAATCGCGATGGCAGCGTGCAAGCTGCGGCCGAGCGGCAGACGCCACACCCGGCTGAGGCCATTCGTCGCGTGCTTGGTCTTGCCAAACACGCGACCGGCACCGGCGATGAAAGCGCAATACTGCGGCCAGTCGAAGCCACCTCGGGGGCATTGATGCTGATGCCTCGGACGCTGTTCGAGGCGCTCGGCGGTTTTGATCCGGGCTATGTGCTGCATTGCGAAGACCTCGACCTGTGTCGGCGGGTGCTGGCATCGGGCAAGGGCATTGCCGTGGCCACCGACGTGCCGGTGATCCATCTCAAAGGCACATCCAGCCGCAAGCGCCCCATCTGGGTGGAGTGGCACAAGCATCGCGGCATGTGGCGCTACTTTCGCAAGTTCGATGCAAGCAGCAGCCCGTGGTGGTTGCGTGGGCTGGTGGCCGCGGGGATCGCAGCGCACTTCCCGCTGGCGGCGATGCGGGCGGTTTGGCGGGCGCGCTCGCCGGGCTGAATCATGAAGGTGTCACATGACCTGCTCGTTACGCCTGTCAAGCGTGCGCGTGCTAGTGTCGGCGTGTTGTCCACGCTATGTGTGGCCGAGAAACGTCGATGCTTGATCCCTTGACCGGCTTCGTGTTTGCCATCCTGATGATGCTGCTCAACGGCAGTGTGCTCGGCGTGCTGCGCCGCGAGTTTCCACCGGCCCTGCAGATGGCCGGCGATCAGTGGCGCATCGGCACCCTGCTGATCACCTGCGGCATGATCGTGTTCATCTCGCAACTGATGTATCAGGGGCCGTGGATGCGGGCGCTGGCCAATGGCCTTTTGACCCTGGGCGTGACGCTCTACAGCCGCGCCTTCCGACGCTTTCACGGCCTGCCGGATCGCTACTGGATGCTGATACCCACCTTCCTCACCGTGCTCGGTGTGTTGTGGTTCGACGCGGTGAAACCCAGCCTGATGGGGCGCATCACGGTGTCGAGCCTGTGCTGGTTGTGGGTGCTGCTGGATAGTCTGTGGCTGTTGCTGACCCAACACCGCGAGCGTTCCGCCAGCCGCGCGGTGATGCTGACGATCTAAGCCGTGGTCAGTACTTTCGCTGCCGTGCGCGTGATCTGGTTGTGGCTGTTGCCGGTCTCAGTGGAATCGCCGCTGGATGCTCGCCAGATCGTCAATGTCATCTCGCCCATAGTGCTGGGCCTCTTGCCCGTGGTGGGCACGACGGTGTTCGTGTTGATGTGCTCGGATCGGATTCGGCGCGAGTGGGAGCATGCCGCTGCGACCGACTACCTGACGGGTCTGCCCAACCGCCGCACGCTCAACCAAGAGGGCGTGCGGATGTTCGATGCGGCACGACAGGCCAAGGCTGCGCTGACCGTGGCCATGCTGGACGTGGACCATTTCAAACTCATCAACGACAACTTCGGGCACGAAACAGGCGATGCCGCGCTCTGCCATCTCACGCGCGTGCTGAAGGAAGCCGCAGGCGCGACGGCGGTGCTGGCACGCATGGGTGGTGAGGAGTTCGTGGTGGTGTTGCCAGGGGTGGAGGGCGAAGCGGCCCGGCACTACATGGACGAATTGCGCCGCCAAGTCCTCGTGAACCCGCTCCGACTGGATGGGCAGGTCGTGAGCATGAGCATTTCCATCGGCGTGAGTTGGCGTGGCGAGGCCGATGTCAATTTCCGAAGCGTCCTGCGACGCGCCGATCGGGCGGTTTACCAAGCCAAGGAGCTGGGGCGCAACTCGGTTGTGATCGTGACGCCCGAAAATGATCTGGCAAGCGCTACGCTGCGGGCAACGGCCGCGCCCACGTGAGGCCGATCTTCTGACTGGACTGAGCGGCCTGGCGTGACCTTTGGCCAGTGCATGTGTCGGCACCCCGGGTTATGGTGATCGATCTGGTACCCGATGGAGACAATCATGCGCTCACCCCTTCGTTCTCTGGCCACGATCCTGCTGGCGGCCCTCGCGTGCCCGAGTCAGGCGCAGTACCAACAGCCGCCTGAACCCCTGCTTGGCGTCATGCGTGCGCCCTTGCCGGCCATGCCGATGCTGGATCCGACCGGCAAAACCCTGATGTTGGTGCAGCAAGGCCAATATCCATCGATCGCGCGTGTGGCTGAGCCTTATCTCAAGCTCGCCGGTGTTCGCATTGAGCCCCGCGCCCATACCCGTCACGACATGTCCAGCGGCTATGGCATCCGCACTTGCCTTGATAGCTTCAGCCTGGTCGATGTGGACTCACGCAAGCGCATCGAGGTGCAACTTCCGGCCAATGCCTGTCCAGGATGGCCGCGCTGGTCGCCCAATGGACAGCGTTTTGCCTTTGACAACACCACCGACACCGCGGTCGAGTTGTGGATTGGTGATGCTGCGACCGGCAAAACGCGGCGCGTGGACGGCGTGAAGCTCAACACCATTCTCGACAGCACGATCCAATGGCAGGGTGCGCGCGATGCGCTCGTGGTCAAGGCCGTTCCGTCCGCCATCGGTGCGGCGCCACAGCGTGCCGCGGTCCCGCCCGGACCAGAAATCAAAGACGCCAGCGAGCGTGGTGGCGAAAGCAGCACCTACGAGGCACGCGACACCTTGTCCAGCCAGGAAGACGTGGCGCTGTTTGATTACTACGCACGTTCGCAGTTGTTGAGCGTCGATGCCGAAACGGGCGCGTCGAAGGCCATCGGCGCCGCCGGCCCGATCGGCGAGGTCGATGTCGCGCCTGATGGTCGCCACGTGCGCGTGCACACCCTGCAGCAGCCCTATTCCTTCGTCACCACCTGGCAGCGGTTTGGTCAACGTGTGGATGTGCTGGACATGGATAGCGGCACGTCTTACGCCATCGCGAACGAACCGGCCGCAGAAAGCGTGCCGGTGCGTGGTGTGCCGACCGGTCCGAGAGATTTTCAGTGGCGCGCCAATGAGTCGGCGAGCTTGATCTATGCCGAAGCTCTGGATGGTGGCGATTGGAAGAACACCGTGCCCGAACGCGATCGCGTCCTGATGCTGCGTGCGCCCTTCAAGGACAAGGCGCGCGAAATCGCGCGCACCGCTCAGCGTTTTGCGGGCTTGTCTTGGTTCGAACGCGGCTCGCGCGCGCTGTTGACGCAATACGACGCCAACCGCAGCTGGTACACCGTGTCCTTGGTTGACGTGAAGCGGCCCAAGGCGGCAGGCAAGGTGCTGTGGTCGCTGTCCATGAATGAGCGTTACGAAAATCCGGGCTCTCCGCTCACGCGCCGTTTGCCCAATGGTGCCGAGGTGTTGTTGACGGTCGATGGCCACCTGTTCCTGAGCGGTGCTGGCGCCTCGCCCCAAGGCGATCGTCCGTTTCTGGATCGTTACTCACTGGCCGATGGCAGCACGCTGCGGCTATTTCGCAGTGCCCCGGACGCCTTTGAAAGCGTGCTGGGCATGATTGGTGATGGGCCACGCTTCATGACGTGGCATCAATCCCTCACGTCACCGCCCAATGCCTTCGTGCGCAGTCTGGGCGACGAAGTCGCGGCGCCCGCGAAGGGTGAGGCGGCCTACCAGACGAGTGCGCGCGCCTTGACCGACTTCCCTGATCCTGCGCCGTTGGTAAGGCAGGTGAAGAAGCGTCTGGTGCACTACACCCGCAAGGATGGTGTGCCCTTGTCGTTCACGCTCTACACGCCTCCCGGCTATGTCGAAGGCACGCGGGTGCCGACCATCCTCTACGCCTATCCGGCCGATTTCGCCGATCCTTCGCAGGCCGGCCAGGTGCGGGGTTCCGAGTACACCTTCACGCGCCTGTCGAACTATCGACTGTTGCTTCTGGCTGGCTACGCCATCCTCGACAATGCCTCGTTCCCGATCGTGGGTGATCCGAAGAATGCTTACGACACCTACCTCGAGCAACTGGTGGCCGACGCCGACGCCGCCGTGGCCAAGGGTGTGGAACTGGGCGTGGTCGATCCCGAGCGCATCGGCGTCACCGGCCACAGCCATGGCGCGCTGATGACGGCCAATCTGCTTGCCCACACCGACCTCTTCCGCGCCGGCGTGGCCAGCAGTGGCGGCTACAACAAGACCCTCACCCCGTTTGGTTTCCAGAATGAGCGCCGTTCGTTCTGGGCCGCACCCAAGGTCTATGGCGAAGCATCGAGTTTCTTCCACGCCGACAAGATCAACGAACCCTTGTTGATCGTGCACGGCAGCGATGATGCCAACCCCGGCACCGAGGTCACCCAGTCGCCGCGCCTGTTCCAAGCCATCCGCGGGCTGGGAGGCATCACGCGACTGGTGATGCTGCCCCACGAGCCGCACTGGTACACCGCGCGCGAATCCAACGAGCACTTCATCTACGAAATGCTCACCTGGTTTGATCGCTACGTGAAAAACGCTACGCCACGCCAGGCAGGCAGCGCCAAACCCGCAAGCTGAGCGACGACAAGCGCGGCGGTGGCGGCGGTCGCCGCCGCCGCGTGAGCTTGGCATATACTGCGCCGGCCTCACTTGGTCTGAGCCCATGTCCGACGCCGGACCCGATACCACCGCCCAGTTCACCGCCTTGCTGCAGCGCTGGCATGGCGGCGATGCGGACGCGCGCGATGAACTGATGGCCTTGGCCTACCAGCGCGTGCGCGCCATTGCCAATCAGTCCCTGTCGTTGCATGCGCCAGCCTCGTTGTCGGCCACCGATCTGGCCCACGAGGCCCTGATTCGCTTGTTGGGCGCCGATGCCGGTTGGGAAAGTCGTCGGCATTTCTTCCACGTGGTGGCGCAGGCCACGCGGCAGGTAATCGTGGATCACGCCCGCCGTCGACTGAGTGAGAAGCGCGGTGCCGGGCAGGTCATGCTGCCGCTCAGCCAGATCACCGAGGCCGACAGCCACGCCGAAGAGGAGAGCGTGGTGCGCGTGGATGATGCACTGGCAGCCTTGGCGCAAGCCGATCTGCGGCAGGCGCGCATCGTCGAATTGAGCTACTTCGGTGGCTTCTCGCGCGAGGAGATCGCCGAATCGCTGGACTTGTCGGTGGCCACCATCGACCGCGACTTGCGTTTTGCGCGGGCTTGGCTGAAAGAGGCTTTGCTATCGTGAGCCAGTCCCACGTGCATGCGCGCGTGGTTGAGCTCTTCCACGCCCTGGGCGAGTTGACAGCGGTCGAGCGTGAGGCGCGTCTGGTCGAATTGGAGCCGGAATTGCAGACGCGCTTGCGCGCCTTGCTGCAAGCCGATGCGCAAGACAGCTCGGCCCTGACGCATGTGCTGCAGCAGGGCAGTGCCAATGCCTTGGCGCCGGCGTCGCAAGGGCAGCGCCTGGGGCCATGGCGGGTGCTGCGTGAACTGGGTGCCGGTGGCATGGGGTCGGTGTTGCTGGCCGAGCGTGCCGATGGCCAGTTCGAGCAACAGGTGGCGATCAAGCTGATTCGCGGCTTTCCCACCGAGGACGGCCAGCGCAGGCTGCGGCAGGAACGCCAGATCTTGGCGCAACTGGATCATCCCAACATCGCGCATCTGATCGATGGCGGCCAAGCCGAGGATGGCCAGCCCTATGTCGTGATGGAATACGTGCAGGGGTGCGGCCTGCTGGAGCACGTCGCTGCCGCAGGTCTCGACATGGAAGCGCGTCTCACCCTGTTCGATCACGTCGCCGATGCCGTGCAGCACGCACACCAGCGCTTGGTGATCCACCGCGACCTCAAGCCCGGCAATATTCTGGTGCAGGCCAACGGCGAGCCGAAATTGCTCGATTTCGGGGTGGCCAAACTGGTCGACATGAGCGTGGATACCGAGCGCGAAACCTCGACGCGCGTGTTCAGCCAAGGCTATGCCAGCCCCGAACAAGTGGCCGGGCGATTGGTATCCACCACCACCGATGTGTACGCCTTGGGCATCATCCTGCGCGAGATGCTGACCGGCGAACGTGGGCCTGGCTTGGCCGTCACGGCGCCACCCGGTTTTCAGGCGCTGAGCGTGCCTTCGGACTTGCGCGGGGTGATCGAGCATGCCACCGACGACGATCCGGCACGTCGCTATGCCACGGTCGAAGCACTGCGTGCGGATTTGACGCGCTGGCGTTCCGGATTGCCTGTGCGTGCCGCGGCCGATACCTGGCGCTATCGGGCAGGCAAATTCGTCCGTCGCCATCGCCTTGGCGTGGGTTTGGCCGTGGTGGCCTTGGTGGCGGCCGCGTCGTTCGTATGGCGATTGAATGTCGAGCGCCAACGCGCCTTGGAGGCCGAGGCCGCCAGCAGTCAGGCGCAGAAGGCCGCCGAACGCAGTGAACAAGCGGCGATGGCGTCGTTGGCCTTTCTCACCAACACCTTGGCCTCGGTCCATCCCGATATGACGCTGAGCAAGGAAATCTCGGTACGTGATCTCCTCGGTCACATGCGTTCGAGCATCGATGCCGATACCACCTTGTCGCCGCGCGTGCGCCAGATTGTGCAGCGGCTGTTGGGCAAGCTTTACTACTCGCTGGGTGATCCTGCGTCGGCCGTGGCTTTGCTGGATGTTGGCATCGAAGGCACCGAGCCTGCGGGGCGCGCCGAGGCCTTGGCCTTGGCCGATGATCTGGATGCCCTTTCAAGTGCACTGGCGGTGGTGGAGCGCGATGACGACGCACTGCAACGCGCGCAGCAGGCACAGGACTTGCGCGAAAAGTTCGCGCCCGGTGACGCGCTACAGGCCATGCTCGGCCGTCAACAGATGGCTTATGTGCACTATCGCAGCGGCGATGTGGCACGGGCGCAGACGGAATGGGATGCGTTGCTGGCCGATGCCGAACGCGCACCTGAACCGCCGGAGGATTTGATCCTCAATGTGTATCAAACCGCGACATCGGTGGCCCACGCACAAGGCGAAGTGTCGCGTGCCTTGGCCTTGGCCGATCGTGGTATGGCCTTTGCCAAGGCACATGGATTCAATTTGGAGCTGCCCAGTTCGACCAACCTGTTGCAGTCACGGGCCGAGCTTCTGGTCGAAACAGGCAAGGTCGATGAGGCCGTGGGTATTCTGCGCTCGCTGGTGGCCCTGCAGGAGCGCACCGTCGGCTTGACCGGCCCGCGCGCCAGCGGCGTACTCAATTCGCTCGGTATTGCGCTCAACACTCAAGGGCAGTATCGGGAGGCGGCTGAGCTGTTTGCACGCGGCCTGGATGCCGACGGCGATGCCAAGCCCACCGATCAGGAGCGCGCCATTGGTTTGTCCAATCTTGCCAGTGTCGAAGAAAGCGCCGGTGACTATGTGTCTGCGTTGCGCCATTTCGACGCGGCGATCGCTTTGATCGATGCGCTGCCCGACACCCCCGATTACATGCGCATCAACCTGCAGCGCAATCGCGCGCGCACCTTGGGATTGTCGGGGCGCCATGAAGAGGCCAAGAAGGCGCTTCTGGGTTTGCGTCGCCGCATCGCGCAGGAGGGTGAAGGTAACGCGGCCAATCTGGCGATGACCGATTGGCAGTTGTCGATCCTGGCGCGTGAGGCGGGTGATGTGGTCGGCGGGCTTCAAGCCCTCGATGTTGCGCTCGAAGAATTCAAGGGCGTGCTGCCGCCCGAGCACGCCATTTATGCATACGCGCACCAGCAACGCGCCGCGTTTGCCTTGCAACAGCATGATCTGAGGCTGGCACGCAGTGAAATCGATGCGGCCATTGACGCGCTGAGCGGTGGCCAGGCAGGTGAGGTGGATGTGGCAATTGCGCGTTCCATTCGCGCGGCGGTCCTCGATGCCGCCGGGCAACGACAAGCGGCGCGGGATGAGTTGATCGAGGTGTTGCCGCTGCTACGACAAGCATTGTTGCCAACCGAAGTGCATCGTGCACGCGCCGAACGCTTGGCGCAGAACTTGGACTTGCCGGCCGAGTCGCCGCCGCGTTGACATCGCTGGCAGGGAACGGGCCTGCCTTACTTTCGTCGTCTCTTTCATGCCCTGCACCGAGTCGGCGCGCTGCGGTGCCGATCGCGTTTTGCGCAGTGCAGCGTGCGCTTGATCACGGAATGGCCTAGTCTTTCCATACGCCAGCGCATGGAAGCGGGGACGCTGGCCAACTGGGTCGGAAGGCGATAGGGACAGGGACCTTCCGTCCACCATCTTGGGGAGCACTCTGCAATGTTCAAATTTCTCGCCGGCCTCGTGCTGGCCGCGACGTCTTGCTGTGCATGGGGCAACACCGGCGTCGCCTTCGTACACGGCACGGGCCACCAGACCAATGCCACGGCCGACTACTGGGGTTCGGGCTTCATCAATTCGGTGCGCCAAGGTTTGCCCAATCAGGCCAATTACACCGTGATCAACTGTGACTTCCAGCAGTACATGTGGGATTCGCGCGCGGCCGGGTGCTTGGCCACCCAGCTCACCCGTTTCATCCAGAGCCGCAACATCACCGATCTGGTGGTGATTACGCACTCCAATGGCGGCAACGTGATGCGTTGGATCATGAGCAATCCGACCTACGATGCGCGCTATCCCAACATCATCAACAAGATTCGCTGGGTCAACGCGCTGGCGCCTTCCTCCAAGGGCACGCCGCTGGCCGATGCCGTCATGGCAGGCACCGTATTCGAATCGTCGCTGGGTTGGTTGATGGGTTACAAAAACGATGCCGTGCGCATGCAGCAGCAAAGCTGGATGGCCCAGTACAACGCCAACAATCTCTATGGCACGTCGGGGCGGCCGGCCTTGCCCAAGGGTTTCTGGGCGGTGGTGGGGCAGGATGTGCGTGTGGCGGTGTGGAGCGGCAATGCCTATTGCGGTGGCTATCACCTCAATCTTGGCTTGGAGATCACCAAGGCCTGGCTCAACACCTGTTCGGATGGCTTCCTCAATTGCACCAGTCAGGCCGGTGCCGGCAACGTCTGGTTCTACGATAAGCAACGCACGTCCAACGGCTACTACTTGAATCACAACCAGAGCCGCAAACAGTGTTTCAACCTCGATGTCATCTTGCGTAACGATGTGTAAGACGGAGCCCATCATGAAGACCTTCATCACTTTGGCGCTGTTGGGCGCTTGCAGCTTTTCTCTTCCCGCCTTGGCGGGCTCGCAGACCTTGTTGGCTGCCGCCGACGATGATCTGGTGGTCACGAGCTTGAGCCTCGCCAAGGCGGCGACGCCGGCGGGCGTGGAACGTGCGCCGGTCGATTTCGTTTGGGCGCTCGATCCGGCCCAAGCCCTCACCAAGCCGTCGACCTATCGCGCCGAGAGCCGCGAATTCTGGACCGAATTGGACGCCACCCAATTGCGCAAAGGCCATCATTTCCAGACCACCGCTGCCGGTGCCTTGGTGCGGCTGAGTCCGCTCGATGCGGGCAAGGCGGCGGCGTTGACGCTGGACGATGTATCGCTGAGCATCGACGGGCGTTCGGTGGCAACGGCCAAGGCCGTCAAGGTCAGTGCCGATGCGGCGCAGTTGCGTGAAGCAGGCGTGGATTTCAGTGCGGGCACCGTGGTGTTCCAGCTCGCGCCGGAACTGGCACCCGGCACCATCGAACTGTCGGCGAAAGCGGCGTCCGGGCGTTATCTGCTGCACGTGTATGAACCCACCAGCCCGATAGCACTCGATCTGCAGGCCGACCGTGATCGCGCACTGGCGGGAGGCAGCGTGGTCTTGCACGCGCAATGGCAGGCCGGCACCGATGCCGTGGCGCCGCGCAGTTTGGGCGGCTTGCTGACCTCGCCGCAGGGTTACAGCCAGTCGATCAAGTTCGTGCGTACACGCGATGGCAGTTATCAGGCCACGGTGCACCTGCCCGAGGATGCCGACACGGGCATGGCCTTGTGGGAAGTGCACAGCTTCGGCGTGGCGCAAGCCAAAGGCGCCCTGGTGGCGCGTGATGCCAAGACGAGTTTTTCAGTTTCCCAACCCACCGCGCGATTGGATGGTCAAGCGCAGACACGAATCTCCAAGGCACAGGGTTTGAGCGTGAAGCTGGGCGTCGAAGCCAGTAGTGCAGGGCGTTACGAGCTTCGTGGTGTGCTTTATGGCAGCGATGCCAACGGCGAACTCAAGCCTTTTGCCATGGCTCACGCCGCGCGCTGGCTGGAGCCTGGCGTCGGACACATCACGCTCGACTACGGTGATTTGGCACGTCAGGCGGGCATGAGTGCGCCGTTCGAGTTGCGCGATCTGCAACTCAACGATCAAGCCCGAATGGGGCAGCTCGAAACCCGCGCCCGCGCTTTGCGGTTTGCAGCCGATTGATCAGCACGTTTGACGTGTTTACTCGTGAGGGCGTTGGCGAAAGCCAGCGCCCTCAATCATTCAAGCCCCCATCACTCGAACGCCAGCGCCGTCACCGGATCCATGTAGGCGGCCTTGCGTGCCGGCAGAAAGCCGAATACCACGCCGGTCATGAAGGCGCAGGTGAAGGCCAGCAGCGCCGGCAAGGTCGAAAACATCACCGGCATGCCGAAGCGTTCGACGATCGAGCCGACGCCAATGCCGAGCGCCACACCCAAGAGGCCGCCGATGCCGCACACCACGATGGCCTCGATGTTGAACTGCAAGAGGATGTCGCGCCGCCGTGCGCCGGTGGCCATGCGAATGCCGATCTCGCGCGTGCGTTCGGTGACGCTGACCAACATGATGTTCATCACCCCGATGCCGCCGACGATGAGCGAAATGGCCGCGACCGAGCCGAGCAGGGCGGTCATGGTGTCGGCGGTTTCCGACACGGCTTCTTGCAAGGAGGCCGTGTTGCGCACTTGGAAATCGACGGTGCGATGGCGCTCGGTCAGCAAGGCGGTGATGGCTTGTTCGACGCTCGTCATCGCCGCATCGCTGTCCACTTTCACCGTGATCGAGCCGAGAAAACTCTGTCCGAACAGGCGCATGAATCCGGTTGAAAGCGGAATCAGTGCAACATCATCCTGATCCATGCCCCAGCTCGACGCGCCTTTTGCACTGAGCACGCCAATCACCTCGAAAGGCACGTTGCGCACCAAGACGAAGCTGCCGGTGGGGTCGCCGCCATCGGGGTAGAGGTTCTGCACCAAGGTCTGGCCCAGAACGATCACCGGCGCATAGCCGCGGACATCTTCCTGGGTGATGAAACTGCCGCTGGCCATCGGCCAATCGCGCAGTGTCTGAAAGTCTGGCCAAACGCCTTGCACGGTGCTGCGATAGTCGCGGTTGCCGGCGCGCAAGACCACACTGGTGGAACGATCGGGTGACACCAGAGAAACATTGGGCAGGTCACGAATCGCCTCGGCATCGGCCGGCACCAAGGTGGCAATGTCGCCACTGCCACGAAAGCCGCTGAAACCCGGCCTCACCGAGAGCTGATTGCTGCCCATCGCTGCGATGCGATCGAGCACGTCCTGCTTGCTGCCATCGCCAATGGCGAGCATCGCGATTACGGCGGCCACACCGATCACCACGCCGAGCAAGGTCAGGGCCGTGCGAAACAGGTTGCTGCGCATTGAGCGCAGCGCCATTTTGACCGCCTCGCTCACTTCGCTCGCCAGCCCCAATGCCTTGCGCGTGCCCAGCGTTGCCGGTGCGCGATGTTCGGATTCGCTGGCGCGTGTGGTATCGGACACCACGCGCCCGTCGCGCAGTTCGATCACCCGCCGCGCGTGGGCGGCAATGCCGGCATCGTGAGTGATGAGGATGACGGTACGACCTTCGGCGTTGAGCTCTTTCAACAAGGCAAGCACATCGCGGCCGCTCTGGCTATCGAGTGCGCCGGTGGGTTCATCGGCCAGCACCACGGGCGCATCGTTGACCAAGGCGCGGGCGATGGCCACGCGTTGAGCCTGGCCGCCCGAGAGTTGCGAGGGTCGATGACCGGCGCGCTCGGCCAAGCCGAGCTTGCCCAGAAGCTTCATGGCCTGTGCGCGGCGCTCGCGTTTGCCCAAGCCCGCATACGCCGCCGGAATTTCCACGTTCTCCGCAGCCGAGGCATCGGTCAACAGGTTGTAACGCTGAAACACGAAACCGAAGGCATCGCGACGCAATGCCGCCAGTTCATCCGGGCTGAGGCTGGCCACATCGCGGCCCAACACGGCATAGCGGCCACTGCTTGGGCGATCGAGGCAGCCGAGGATGTTCATCATCGTGCTCTTGCCCGAGCCAGACTGGCCGACGATGGCGACGAACTCGCCGGCGTGGATTTCCAGATCGACGTGGTCGAGTGCAACAACGCGCGCTTCGCCCTCGCCGTAATGGCGGCTCACCTTGGAAAGATGCAGCAGTGCGGTGGTGGGCGTAGTGGATGCAATCACCGCATCGCGGCGCTCGGGCGCGTTCATCGGCGCGGGCCTCCGAACATGCCCATGGGTGGGCGCGGACCGGAGCTCGCGCTGGCGTTGGCGGCGGCGTTGGCGGCGGTGGGCAAGAGCACGCTATCGCCTTCGGCCAAGCCCGAAACGATTTCGACCGAATCACGATCACGCAGGCCCACTTGGACAGGCTTGGGTGGCGTGCCTTCCGCGCCGGGTACGCGCACGAACGACTGGCCCTTGGCGTCGGCTGGACTGAACACCGCCGCGGCCGGAACCGTCAGCACGTCCTGCGCCTGCGAAAGCACGAAGAACACTTGCGCCGTCATGTCCGGCAGCAACACGCCATCGCTGTTGTCGACATCGATCAGCACCTTGTAGAGCACCACTTCGTTGACGATGTCAGGGGTCGGCTGGATCTGCCGCACCGTTCCTTGCCAGCGACGATCGGGCTGGCCCAGGGTGGTGAAGTACACCGCCATGTCATCGCGGATGCGGCCGATGTCGGCTTCGGCCACCTGCGCGGTGACGGTCATGGTGTCGAGGTTGGCGATGCGCAGGATTGTGGGCGCGGTTTGGTTGGCATTGAGGGTTTGCCCTTTGAGTGCGGTCACCGACACCACCGTGCCGGCCATGGGCGCGTAGATGCGGGCATAGCTCAGATTGGCGGTGTCGCCATCGAGGGTGGACTGGGCTTCCTTGAGCTGGGCGCGCAGGGAGCCGATCTGGGCCTGCGCCTGTTTGAGCTGGGCCGCGCTGGTATCGAGCAGGTCCTTGGCAATCAGCTTGCGCTCGGCCAAGGCTTGGTTGCGGGTGTGGGTGGCTTTGGCCAATTCCAGATTGGCATTGCGCTCGGCCAGTTGCGCGGTGAGGCTGTCCACCCGCGCGCGATCGCCCTCCACCCGACTTTCGTAGATGCGCGGGTCGATCTGGGCCAGCAGTGCACCCTGTTCCACGCGATCGCCGACTTCGACGTTGAGGGCTTCAAGCTGACCTGACAACTGTGCGCCGACATCGACATAGGTCTTGGGGCCGATCTTGCCCAGGGCCGACACCGTGTTTTCGATGCTGCCGCGCTGCACCTTGGCCGTGGCGGCACGGGCCTGAGTCGGTTCACTTCCACCGAACTTCCACCAGCCCAGCCCACCCAGCAGCAAGACAACGATGAAGACGAGGGGAATTTTCCAGCGGGAACGAGCAACGGACATGGGCGATTCTCAAAAGATGGAAAGAAGGAGGGCGAGTGTGTTCAAGGCTGACGCTCGCGCATCGGCATGGCTGGATGCCGCCCGCGATGGTCTTGCACCAATCGCGCCATGCGTTGACGCTCGCGCGGTTCGGCTTGTTCCACCAGATCTGACAGCAAGGCATGGGCTTCGGTGGCGGTACGGGTTTCGGTGTCACGCAACTGTGCGAACGCGGCATCGAGGCGTTCACGCTGGAAGGGTTCGGCCAGCATGGCTTCGCGCACCTCGTCTCGGGCTGCACGCAAGGCTTGGATTTGTGTGCCCATGCGATCGCGGTGGTGTGCCATGACGCGATCCACCAGTGCGCTGCGATCGGCGCGCAAGGTGCCACGCAAGGCGTCGGGACGAAACATCATCGGTCGGCCATCACGCATCGAGGCCGAGTTCTGGAAGCGATGGCTCTGCCATGCCCACCAGCCCAAGCCGGCACCGAGGGCGAGATTGAGTGCCAAGGAGAGGATCAGGATCGTGCGCAGCATACGGCTCATGGGTCGGTCCTTGCGGCCAGAAGGTCGCCGTAATCGCCTTGAATCAGGGCCAGTTCGAGCAGGTCATCCGTCGAGCGGTTCGTCATGCTGGTTTGCCATAGATGATTGGCCGCACCCAAGCCGATGGCCAGCGCCATGGCCATCACCGGTGCGGCGATGCGCAGGCCGCCGAGTTCACGCCATGCCTGGCGCAATGCGGTGGTCCAATGTGGGCGCGTTGGCACCAAGGTGGCGTGAGCGGCGCTCAAAATTGCGCGACGCAAGTGCGCCGGTGCAGGCGGTGGCGTGGAGCTGGCCAGCCACGCATCGAGGCGTTGGTCCTCGCCGTGTCGATCGTGTGTCATGGCGAATTCTCCGTGGTGTGTGAAGGGGACAGTTCTTCCGGCAGCATGGCTCGCAAGGAGCGCCGCGCACGCGCCAGGAGTGATTCGATGGCCTCCACCGAAACTCCCAGCACGGCTGCCGCATCGGCCTGTGATTGGCCTTCGTAATGACACAGCAGCAAGGCTTCGCGTTGACGTTGCGGCAGCCGCGCCATGGCTTCTTCGATGCGTTGCAGGCGCTGATGGCTGGCCAGCGTGTGTTCGGGTAGCGCCTGCGCGTCGGTCAATTCGACGTCGTCGATCGGATGCCAATCGCGGCGCGCGCGCAGACGATCCTGACAGAGATTGAACGCCACCCGATGCAACCAAGTGGAAAAGCGCGCCTTGCCCGGCTGCCACTGTGGCAACTGGGTGAAGGCTCGCAAAAAGGTTTCCTGTGCCACATCCTGCGCATCGGCGTCATTGCCCAAGGTGCGCCAAGCCAGTCGATGCACGCGATCCAGATGGCGATCCACCAGACGTTCGAACGCCTGAGGATCGCCCTCAGCGGCACGACTGATTTCACTGGCATCCGGATCGAACACCGCAGGCCGGGACGTGGCGACGGAGGTCAGCATCATCGCCGATGTCGGTGCCTGCCACCACGTCCAAGTCAGTTCCATGGGTGTTCGATCCGGTTCGAGCTCAGCGTTGAGCGTCGTCACGCATCGGCGCGTGGCCGTGCATGCCGCCCTTGCGTTGGCCGCGCATGCCGCGGCGACCTTGGCGGAACTCGTCCGGGCTGAGGGTGCCGTCCTTGTTCACGTCCAGTGCTTCGAGGCGAGCGCTGCGCGCGGCGGTGATTTCGGCCACGCTGACCTTGCCATCGCCATCGGTATCCATGGTCATGAAGTGCTCCTGTTGGCGCTCGGCACGACGTTGCTGGCGCTCGGCCTTTCGCTTCTCGTGCGCGGCGGTGCGTTCAGCAGTGTCGATGAAACCATCACGATTGGTGTCCATGGCCGACACCTCGTTGTTGATGCGGGTGCGCGCCTCATTCACGGACAGTGGTTGCGCGCCTTTGGCAGCTGCGCTCGGAAGCGGCTCGGCGGCGTTGGCACTCAACGCCAACAAGATTGCAAAAGGCAAGGCAAGAATGCGAACCGACATGGGAGTGCTCCTGTGGGAAAGGGCCCGTGGCCATCGACGATGGCGATCGGGTTGCAGGCTTGAACGAACGTGCGTCGTCTATCCGTCGCGACACCGAGTTTCGAGTGTGGAGGCGTTCAGCTTTCAAACCCGAGTGGGGAATGAGAGGTTACGGGTTGGTTTGTGCAACGCAGCATTTGAACTGGCGATATCAGCCAAACGCGCCGATTGGTTTTGAGTCGGCCGATCAAATACAAGATTGGTGACACTTTGCACACCAAGTTATGTAATGACAAGGAAGGTTCCAGCCAGTATCCTGCCGTGCTGCATCGCCGCACTCCGTATGCCCGATGTCCTTGCGTCCGGCGCACTCTGCGCCCCAGTGGACGCGCCTAGTCACTCGTGGAATTGCCATGCACCTCAACGAAACTTACAACGACCACGTCGTTCGTCTATTCCTTCTCGCTGCCGCCGTCTGGGGCGTGATCGGTATGTCGATCGGTGTGTATGTCGCCGCGCAACTGGCGTGGCCGGCGCTCAACTTCGACCTTCCCTGGCTGACCTTCAGTCGCTTGCGTGCCAACCACACCTTCGGGGTGATCTTCGCCTTCGGTGGCTCGGCCTTGATTGGCACTTGCTATTACGTCGTGCAACGCACCGGTCATGTGCGTCTGGCCTTGGGCAAGCTTGCCGAATTCACGTTTTGGGGTTGGCAGCTGGCCTGTGTGCTGGCGATGGCGACGATGCCCTTCGGCATCACCCAGGCCAAGGAATACGCCGAGCCGGAGTGGTTTATCGACATTCTGGTCGCGGTGGTGTGGGTGTCGATGGGTGTGGTGTTTTTCACCACCCTCGCACGCCGGCGCATTCGCCACATCTATGTGGCCAATTGGTATTACGGCGCTTTCATCATTGCCGTGGGCCTCTTGCACATCGTCAACAACGTGGCGGTGCCGGTATCGTTGACCAAGTCCTACGTGGTGTGGTCGGGTTCGGTCGATGCGATGGTGCAATGGTGGTACGGGCACAACGCGGTGGCGTTCTTCTTGACCGCGGGCTTTCTGGCGATGATGTATTACTTCGTACCGCGTCAGGCCAAGCAGCCTTTGTGGAGTTATCGCTTTTCGATCGTCAATTTCTGGGCGCTGATTTCGGTCTACATGTGGGCCGGATCACACCACCTGATGTACACCGCATTGCCCGATTGGGTGCAGTCGGTCGGCATGGCGTTCTCCTTGGTGCTGCTGATGCCGAGTTGGGGTTCTGCCGCCAATGGCCTGTTCACCTTCAATGGTGTTTGGCACACGCTCAAGAACGATCCGGCGGCCAAGTTCATGGTGATTTCCTTGGTGTTTTATGCCGCCTCCACCACGGAAGGCTCCTTGATGGCGATCAAGACCGTCAACGCGCTCTCGCACTACACCGACTGGACCGTGGCGCATGTGCATTCTGGCGCGATCGGCTGGGTGGCGATGATCACCATCGGGTCCTTGTATGCGATGGCGCCGCGCGCCTTGGGTGTGCCGGCGATGCATTCGCACAAGGGCATGGAGGTGCACTTCTGGATGCACACCATGGGCACCTTGCTGTACGTGGTATCGATGTGGACCGCGGGCGTCACCGCCGGCTTGATGTGGCGCGCCACCAATGCCGATGGCACGCTCAAATACGCCTTCATCGACAGCCTGATTTCCGTCCATCCCTACTACATCATCCGCATGATGGGCGGGCTCCTGATCGTGGGCGGCATGGTGATCATGGCGTGGAACCTGTGGCACACCGCGAGACCGGCGCGTCACAAGTTGATTCATCCGATTCCGGTGCCGGTGCCCGAACCGACCGCCCACCAGACCCCGGCGCCACTGCCGGCGCACGGTTGAGGAGGCTAGATCATGTCCAAGTACAAGTATTTCGAATTCATCGAAAAGCACACCGCGGCGCTGGGCATCGGCATTGCGATCATGGTGTCGCTCGGCGGTTTGGCCGAGATTACACCCTTGTTCATGCAGGCCAATGCGACTCGACCCGCCGGCGTGGAGCCCTACGACGCGCTGAGGCTGGCGGGCAAGGACATCTACGTACGTGAGGGCTGTTACCTGTGTCATTCGCAGATGATCCGCAGCCTGCGGGCCGAGGTTGAACGCTATGGGCCGTATTCGATGGCGCACGAGTCCTACTACGACCGTCCAATGCAGTGGGGTTCCAAACGTACGGGGCCGGATCTGGCACGCATCGGCGGCAAGTATTCCGATGCGTGGCAGATTCAGCACCTGCTCGATCCGCGTTCGGTAGTGCCTCAATCCAATATGCCGCGCTATCCGTGGTTGGCCGAGGCCAAGGTCGATGGCGTCGACATTCAGGCGCGGATGAAGGTGTTGCGCAGCTTGGGCGACCCTTACAGCGATGAAGACATCGAGAGCGCTCCAGCCAAACTCGAAGGCGTCACCGAGATGGATGCCATCGTTGCCTATCTGCAAGGCTTGGGCACGCATCGTGAGCTGCCTGACGCGAGTGCGAGAGAAGAACCATGAGCAACGTTTTCGGCAATTTGATTGGCGTGTTGATTTTGGTGCTGATGGCCACCTTCATCGGCATCTGGTTCTGGGCGTGGCGCAAGCGCCATCAGCCGGTGTTCGATCGCATGGCGCGTTTGCCGATGGAAGATGACGCGCTGCCTCGAGAGGACGACGTGGAGAACAAGAAATGAGTGCGTTCTGGTCGACCTGGATTCAAGGTCTGGTGATCTTCAACATGGGCATCACCTTCTTCCTTTTCATCTTTGCCATCCGTACCAAGATCCCCACCCTCGAAGATGGCACCACCGGCCACGTGTGGGCGCATGGCGTCTTGCGTGAGGGGCTGAACAAGCTGCCGCTGTGGTGGATCGTGGGTTCGGCCGGCTGGTTTCTGGCGGCGTGGATTTATCTGGTGCTGTATCCCGGATTTGGACGGTTGCCCGGTGTGTTGGGCTGGTCCTCGCACGAGCAACTGGAACAGCAGTTGGCCGACAACGCGGTTCGCTTGGAACAGACCTACGGACAGTTTCGCGCCATGCCGCTGGAGCGCTTGGCATTGGATGAGGATGCCCATCGCATCGGGCATCGGATTTTCATCGACAACTGCGCGGCCTGCCATGGCCGCAACGGCGCGGGCAATCCGGGTTTCCCCAAGTTGAACGACAACTTCTGGACCTGGGGCGGCAGTGCCGATGATGTCCTCACCACCATCACCAACGGTCGTCACGGCATGATGGCGCCGGTGGGTGCGGCCTTGGGTGAAGAGGGTACGCTGGCGGTGGCCAACTATGTCGCCAGTCTTTCCGGCATCGAACACGATGCGGCACTGGTGGCGACGGGCAAGGAAAAGTTCGGAACCATTTGCGTCGCCTGCCATGGGCCGGATGCCAAGGGCAATCCGATGTTGGGTGCGCCGGATCTGACCGCCGGCATCTTCTTGCGCAGCGTTGGGGTTCCGGGCATCGTCGAAACCATCGACAAGGGGCGCATGGGTGAGATGCCGGCTTGGAGCGGTCGCCTCAACGAGGATGAAATTCGTCTGGTCGCGGCCTGGGTGATTGGCAATGTCAACCACGACACCAAGGCCACCGCGCCCTGATTCGCCGCCGCCCTGGTATCGCGTGCCGTTTGTTTGGTTCGTGATCGCCCTGCTGGTGCTGGTCGTGGCATCGGCCGTGCACCTGATCGTGCTGAGTTTTCAGGTGCAAGATGACTCGGTGCTTGATCCCGCACACGCGCCGGCCTTCAAGGTGCCGGCCTTGCCCGCGCGTCCTGTTGCCGAGGACGTGCAGCCATGAGCCGGCCCGAGTGCTGCGCGCATTGCGGCGAGCCCTTGCCGGCGGGCGAACGACTGACGGCCAGCATCGGTGGTCGTCAGCAGCCGGTGTGCTGCACAGGGTGCCGCGCCGCCGCGCAATGGATCGCTGAATTGGGACTGTCCGACTACTACCGCTTGCGGAGTCGCGAGGCGGAACGTCCCACTGAACTGGCCACTGATCACGGCGTTTGGCAACAGCACGAACTGGCTCGGCATGTGGTGCGCGAACTGACGCCGCAACGCAGCGAAGTCTGCCTGCTCGTTGATGGTGTGCGTTGCGCTGGTTGTGTGTGGTTGATCGAACGCGCTTTGATGCAGTTGCACGGGATCGAGCAGGTGACCGTGAATGCGGTCAGTCGGCGTGCGCGGGTGATCTTCGACCCGACGCGAGTGCCTTTGTCGCGCATGCTCGATGTGCTTTCGCGTGCGGGCTATCGGCCCTTGCCGCTGGATGCAGCCGCGCTGGATGATGTTCGCCGCACGGAATCACGCGATGCGCTCAAACGCTTGCTGGTGGCTGGTTTCGGCATGATGCAGGCGATGATGTTCGGCATGGCGCTGTGGCTGGGCGCGTTTGAGGACATGGGCACCGCCACGCGCGATCTCTTCCGTTGGTTTGGTTTCCTCGTCGCCACGCCCGTCGTGTTGTATTCAGCGCAAGCCTTCTTTGCCGGGGCGCGACGTTCGCTGGCAGCCGGTCGGCTCGGCATGGATGTGCCGGTGGCACTGGCCATTGCGCTCATTTATCTCGCCAGTCTGATCGAGATGCTGCTGGGTGGCGCCGAGGTCTACTTCGAGTCGGTCAGCATGTTCGTGTTTTTCCTCTTGATCGGTCGCTATCTGGAAATGCGTGCGCGCCATCGTTCGGCCGATAGCTCCGATGCGCTGGCGCGTCTGGCTCCGGCCTTTGCCGATCGCCGTTTACCGGATGGCTCCTTGCAGCGCGTGGCGACGATCGAACTGCGCGCAGGTGATGTCGTGCTGGTGGCTGAAGGCGGGCACGTGCCGGCCGATGGCGTGCTGTTGAATCACAGGGCGACCCTCGATGAGGCCTTGCTGAGTGGTGAATCCCTGCCACTGAAAAAGCAGCCCGGCGACGCCTTGGTGGCCGGCAGCGTGGTGCTTGATGGAGCACTGGAACTGCGTGTGAGCTGTGCCGGTGCCGATACATTTCTGGCGCAGATGGCCACCTTGGCCAGTCGCGCACAAACCGAGCGTCCGCGCTTGGCGAAGGCGGGCGAGCGTGCCACCACGCATTTCGTGGTGCGGGTTCTGAGCCTGACCGCGATCACTGCCATCGGCTGGATGTGGATCGATCCTTCGCGCGCCCTCACTGCCACCCTCGCCGTGTTGGTGGTGTCGTGCCCGTGCGCATTCGCGTTGGCCGTACCCGCCGCCATCACGCGGGCGCTGGGCGTGTTGGCGCGCCACGGCGTGCTGGTGGTGAAGCCGGATGCACTGGAGGTGTTGGCGGAAGTTGATGTGGCGGTGTTCGATAAAACCGGCACCCTGACCGAACCCAAGCTGGATATGGCGCAGGGCATCACCGATGCGCACATCGACGCCGATGAGGCCTTGCGCCTGGCGTTGGCGCTGGCGCGCAGCAGCCGCCACCCGATTTCCACCGCAATCGTGCAGGCGGCCGACGAGGTCGGCATCGTCGCCCCGATGGCGAGTGCGGTACGCTCCATTCCGGGTTCCGGTTTGGAAGCCATCGTCGAAGGGCGCAGCCTGCGTCTGGGTCGGCCCGAGTTCGCGCTGGGTGAAGCTGCCGCGTCGTCACAGGAGGACGAATCAACGGTACTGGCCGAGGCTGGGCAGGTGCTGGTCGGCTTTCGCCTCGATGAGGCGTTGCGTGGGGATGCATGTCGCACCGTGCAGGTATTGGCTGACGAAGGTGTCGAGCCGCACCTCATCAGTGGCGATGCGCCAGGGCGGGTGGCGAGGGTGGCTGAAGCGCTTGGCATCGCGCAGTGGCACGCGCGCCAGTTGCCGGCCGACAAGCTTTCACGAATCCACGCCTTGCAAGCGTCCGGGCATCGCGTTCTGGCGGTAGGCGATGGCAGCAACGATGCGCCGGTGCTGGCCGGTGCCGATGTGTCGGTGGCGCTGTCTTCGGGTACCGAACTGGCACAAGCGCATGCGGACGTGGTGCTGTGTTCGGGCCGCTTGATGGCCTTGGTGCAGGCGCGCGCGATTGCACGGCAAACCCGCCACATCCTGCGCCAGAACCAGCGTTGGGCCTTGGTCTACAACCTGGCCGCGATGCCGTTGGCAGCGCTGGGTTTCGTGCCGCCGTGGTTGGCGGCGCTGGGCATGTCGGCAAGTTCCTTGTTCGTGGTGCTCAATGCGTTGAGAATCGGTCAAGATGATTCGATGCGCGGGCTTGCGGACGCGCACGCCGAGCCGGCACGGCAATTGGCCAGAGCACGAACATGACGGTCTTGCTGATCATGATTCCGCTGTCGCTGCTATTTGTGGCCGGCGCCATTGCCGCCTTCTTCTGGGCCGTCAATCACGACCAATTTGATGACATGGATTCACCTGCGTTGTTGCCAGTCACCGACGACGAGCCGGTACACGCCCCGCAAGAACCGCTGCGTGAGCCCGACGCCAGCCTCGCCAAATGAAAGCGCGATCGACCAATTAGTTTCAATTGACACGATTTGACCGCAATCAAATGCCGGCATCGGGAATATGGCACGCTATCCTCGATTATCCATCGAGGTGGCTCATGTCTTCGGCAACGTTGCAGGAAACCTACAACACCAAGGTGGTGCACCAGTTCGCGGTGGCGACCGTGGTTTGGGGCATCATCGGCATGGCGGTTGGAGTGTGGTTGTCGGCCCAGTTGTACTGGCCGGCGCTCAATTTCGACCTTCCTTGGCTCACTTACAGCCGACTGCGTCCGCTGCACACCAACGGCATGATTTTCGCCTTCGGTGGATCGGTATTGTTCGCCACGTCCTTGTACGTGGTGCAGCGCACCTGCCATGTGCGACTGATCTCGGACAAACTGGCGAGCTTCGTATTCTGGGGCTGGCAGGCGTCAATGCTGGGCGCGGTCATCACCTTGCCGCTGGGCATCACCCAGAGCAAGGAATATGCCGAACTTGAGTGGCCGCTGGATCTGCTGATCGCGGTGGTCTGGGTGGCATACGGCTGGTTGTTCTTCGGCACCATCGTCAAGCGCCGGGTCAAGCACATCTACGTCGCCAACTGGTTCTTCGGAGCCTATGTGATCGCGGTGGCGCTCTTGCATATCGTCAACAATATCGTGATGCCGGCCGAGCTGTGGAAGTCCTATTCCGTCTATTCGGGCGCGGTCGATGCGATGGCGCAGTGGTGGTACGGCCACAACGGTGTCGCCTTCCTGCTCACCGTGGGCTATCTGGCGATGATGTATTACTTCGTGCCCAAGCAAGCCGGCAGACCGGTGTACTCCTATCGACTTTCGATCGTGCACTTCTGGGCCTTGATCTCGATCTACATGTGGGCCGGCCCGCACCATCTGCACTACACCGCGCTGCCGGATTGGGCGCAGTCGCTGGGCATGGTGTTTTCGGTGATCCTGCTGGCACCCAGTTGGGGCGGGGCGATCAACGGCATCCTGACCCTGTCAGGCGTGTGGCACAAGTTGCGCACCGATCCGATCCTGAAGTTCCTGATCGTTTCCTTGAGTTTCTACATGATCGCCACCTTCGAAGGCCCGATGCTCTCGATCAAGACGGTCAACTCGCTTAGCCATTACACCGACTGGACCGTAGGCCACGTGCACGCTGGCACCCTGGGCTGGGTGGCGATGATCTCGATCGGCTCGCTCTATGCGTTGTATCCGCGTCTTCTGGGCCTGTCGCAGATGTACTCGATCAAGCTCATCGATGCGCATTTCTGGCTGCATACCATCGGCGTGGTGTTCTATGCCGTTTCGATGTGGATTGCCGGTGTCACCCAAGGCCTGATGTGGCGCGCCACCAATACCGACGGCACGCTCACCTACAGTTTTGTTGAATCCTTGGTGGCGACTTATCCCTATTACTTGGGTCGCCTGCTCGGTGGGCTGATGGTGCTGACGGGCATGCTGATGATGGCTTGGAACGTCTGGCGCACCTGGCAGCAGGCCCAAGGTCTCGCCAGCCAGCCGGTGATGATGCCGGCCACAGCCGATGCGCGAGCCTGAGGAGCCGATCATGGATAGCGGACACGCAAAAATTGAAAAAAACATCGGCCTGCTGGCGGTGTTGGTGGCGGTGGCAGTTTCGCTCGGAGGCTTGGCGGAAATCGTGCCCTTGATGTTTCAGGCCGAAGCCATTCAACCGGCGCCGGGCGTCAAGCCCTATCCCGCGCTGGAACTGGCCGGGCGCGATGTGTATGTGCGCGAGGGGTGTTACAACTGCCACTCGCAAATGGTGCGCACCTTGCGTTTTGAAACCGAGCGCTATGGGCATTATTCGCTGGCGGGTGAATCGGTGTACGACCGGCCGTTCCAGTGGGGTTCCAAGCGCACCGGGCCGGATCTGGCGCGCGTGGGCGGGCGTTACTCGGACGATTGGCATCGGGTGCACATGATCGATCCGCGTGCGGTGGTGCCCGAGTCCAACATGCCGGGTTTCCCGTGGCTGGCCGAGAATGCCGTCGATGGCGCATCCGTCACGCGCCGCATGAAGGCGCTGCAACGTTTGGGTGATCCCTACAGCGATGAGGAAATCCAGGCTTCGGCCGCTGCAGTGGCGGGCAAGAGCGAACTCGATGCGATGGTGGCCTATCTGCAGGGCCTCGGTCGCTACGCGCCAAAAGGAAACTGAGCCATGATCTCTGGAATCGTGACCTTGCTGATGTTGTTGCTGTTCGTGGCGATCTGGGCGTGGGCGTGGATGCCCTCGCGCCGAGCCGAGTTTGATCGGGCCGCGCGTTTGGTGCTGGATGAGGAAGGCGAAACGGAGGATCGGCCATGAGTACGGCTTGGTCGTGGTACGTGATCGCGCTGGTGATCCTCAACCTTGGCGGCTCCACGTGGTTGCTGTGGTGGACGGCCAAACGCCGGGCGGGTGATCCCAAACCGGACGACACCAGCCATTACTGGGATGGCGACATCACCGAATACAACAAGCCGATGCCGCGTTGGTGGATTCTCGGCTTCTACATCTCGCTCGTGTTTGGCGTGGCCTATTTCGCTTGGTACGGCGGCTTGGGGAGTTATGCCGGCTACAGTGGCTGGACTTCGGCTGCCGAGCACGACACCGCCAAGGCCGAGGCCGATGCACAGCTTGAGCAGACCTTTGCGCGCTTTTCCGGCAAGGACTTGCCGGTGCTGGCTCGTGACCCTGATGCCCTGCGCCTGGGGCGCTCGATCTTCGCCAATGTTTGCGCGGCTTGCCATGGCTCGTCCGGTCAAGGTGCCATCGGTTATCCCAACCTCACCGATTCCATCTGGCATTGGGGTGGTTCGCCCGATCGCATTCTGGAAACGGTGCTCGATGGACGCGAAGGCATCATGCCCGAGTGGGGCACGGTGCTGACCGGCATGGGTGGCCCCGGTGCAGTGGATCAAGTGGTGGCCTATGTGCGCACGCTGTCCAACCCCAAGACTCTGCAAAACAACGTGCTGGCGGCCAAGGGCAAACCTTTGTACGAAGGTGTATGCGTGGCCTGTCACGGCGGCGATGGCAAGGGTAATCAAATGCTTGGCGCGCCCGATCTGACCGACGACTACTGGCTGTATGGCAACAGCACCGATGCCCTGCGCAAGGCGGTGAGTCAGGGTTTGCACGGCAGCATGCCGGCGCATCGTGCTCTGCTGGGTGAAACCCGTTCGCGCTTGGCTGCGGCCTACGTCTGGTCACTGTCCAATCAGGTCGAGGATTAGGAGGCGAAGTCGCCATGAACATGATCGACGAACACGAGAACACGCCTTGGGCGACGCCTAGGCTGTTGGGTGCGATCTTGTGGCCGAGCTTTTTTGCCGCAGGCGTCGCCAATGCTGCGTTCTTCAGCTTCGTCGATCCCATTGAGCTGGGCCACATCACCTTCCCGCATTGGGATGTGAGCCGCAGCATGGGCTACACGATCGGTTTTCTGGCGTTCTGGTCGGCCACGGCATCGGCCAGCGCCTTCACGTGGTTGTTGTTGCGGCCCGGTCGGCGATTCAATCGACCGATGCGCTGAGTTGCAGGTGGGTTCGTGGTGAAAAAGTCGATTGACATCGAGTTGGTGGACGAGGCCGACGAGAGCTTCTACGTCAAGGAACGCAAGGTCTATCCCAAAGACGTGTCGGGGCGTTTCGATCGCCTGAGAACGTGGGCGGTGTATTGGCTGCTGGGCATGTACTACCTGTTCCCGTGGTTGAACTGGGACGGCCGGCAGGCGGTGCTGTTCGACCTTCCGGCGCGCAAGTTCCATGTCTTCGGGCTGACCTTTTGGCCGCAGGATTTCATCCTGTTGTCGATGCTGCTGATGATTCTGGCCTTGACCTTGTTTTTCACCACGGCGCTGGCCGGAAGGCTGTGGTGTGGCTATGCCTGCCCGCAAACGGTCTGGACCGAGGTCTTCCTGTGGATCGAGCGTTGGGTTGAAGGCGATCGCGCCAAACGCATGAAGCTCGATGCCGGTCCCTGGACGCGCAACAAGATCGCCCGCAAGGCGATCAAGCAACTGCTCTGGGTGTCGTTTGCGCTGTGGACCGGCTTCACCTTCGTCGGCTACTTCACGCCGATCACCGGCCTTGCCTTGCGCATCTGGCCGTTCGACTGGAATGGTTGGGAAACCTTCTGGGTGTTGTTCTACGGCGGCGCCACCTACGCCTTTGCCGGGATTCTGCGCGAACAAGTGTGCAAGTACATGTGTCCCTATGCGCGCTTCCAGAGCGCGATGTTCGACCGCGACACCCTGATCATTGCTTACGACCCAATGCGCGGCGAGCCTCGCGGTGCGCGCAAGCGCGGCTTGGGTTCGGTGCTGGAACGCGCGCGCGGCTTGCTCGGTGTGGACAAAGCGTACGACTACGTCTTTCGCGCCAGCCGACATCCGAGTGCGGCGGCCAATCGCGCCGCTGCTGGCGGCACGATTGCCTTGGGTGATCTGGGTGAGGATGCCGCACCCTTGCCCAAGTTTGCAGTCGAAGACTTGGGAGACTGCATCGACTGCACCTTGTGCGTGCAGGTGTGCCCGGTGGGCATCGACATCCGCAACGGCCTGCAATACGAATGCATCGCTTGTGGCCTGTGCATTGATGCCTGCGATGATGTGATGGACAAAGTGGGTTATCCACGCGGGCTGATTCGCTACACCACGCAAAATGCCATCGACGGTAAGCCTACACGCATCTTGCGCCCGCGCATCCTGGTGTATGCGGCGCTGCTCACCGTGCTGATCGGTGCTTGGATCTGGGGCGTGGGCCATCGCAGTGATTTGATCGCCGATGTGCTGCGTGATCGCAATGCGCTGTATCAAGTGGTGAGCGATGGTGTGGACAATGGCTACACCCTGAAGCTGGCCAACAAGACCGAGCGCGAGCAGGTGTATGTGGTCACGGTCGAGTCGCAGATCGACGGTTTGACGTTGCGTGGTGGTGCGCATGAAGTGATGGTTCCAGCCGGCGCCGTGCAGGCCGATGCCATGACCTTGAATGCGCCGGCGACGGTGAAGGGCAAGCACGCAGTGCGGTTTGTGATCGCGCCCAAGGGCAGCGCGGAACGCACGGTGGTTGATTCAACCTTCTTCGGACCGTTTTGATGTCAGCCATGAAGCGTGAAAGTGCGTCTCAGCCAAGCGGCTCACCGTGGCGTGAACCCATCGTCTGGTTGATGATCGTCTTGGTGGCGGCATCAGTGCTTGGCAGCGTGCAATTGCTGCGGGTTTCGCTGCGAGATGGGCCGGTCGATGCGGTGGCCGATGAGGTGCGTCGTACCGGTCAAGCACAGATGGCCGATCTTGGGCCAGATGAGCGCGCCGCTGCCGCAGGACTGGCCGCCATCGTGCGCGTGGATCGAGCCTCCAGTGCGCTGGAAGTGTTGGCCGTGAGCGGCCCGCTCGATCGCACGGCGCCGCTGCGCTTGCATCTGCGTCACCCGCTGCGTGCGGCCGAGGACTTGAGTGTGCAATTGGCGCCTGGCGAGCGTGGCTGGCGTGTTTCGATGGCATTGCCTCAGGATCACGACTGGTTGCTTCAGCTGAGTCCAGGCGATGGCTCATGGCGACTTTTGGGTCGCCTGCCGAAAGGGCAGTTGGCAGCGCATCTGGCGCCGGCCGTGTTGCACCACGATGCGGTCTCGGACGACGCAGCATCGAGCGCTTCAGCGCACCCCTGAACCGGCCATGGGCGGAACGTGCCACCACTGCGGCGAGACACTTTCTGCCCCGCCCATCGAAGCCATCGTGGAGGGTGTAGCGCGGTCGTTCTGCTGCAACGGTTGTGCCGGCGCCGCACGCTGGATCACCGACGCCAACCTGCAGGACTACTACCGCTTACGCAGCCAAGCCGGCGCACGGGTGGGAACGCAAATGCCGGACATGAGCCTGTGGGATCGCGACGATTTGCTCAAGGGTCATACCCGCGAGATGGATGGCGGACGCGAGATCACGGTGCTGGCCGACGGCATGCACTGCGCCGCTTGCGCGTGGCTCATCGATCGCGCCACGCGGCGCGAGCCAGGCGTGCTGGAAGTCAATGCCAATGCCATTACCGGCCGCATCCGCTTGGTGTGGAATCCGACGCAGGTTCGCCTCTCGCAATTGCTCGGCAGGCTCGCAGCGCTGGGTTATCGGCCTTTCTTGGCCACCGGTGAGGTGCGCGAGAAGGCACGCCGTCAAGCACGCAATCGCGATTTGATCCGCATCGGTGTGGCCGGCATCGGCGCGATGCAGGCGATGATGTTTGCCGAGGCGCTGTATCTGGACTTCAACCACACCATGACAGTACCAACGCGGGACTTTCTGCGTTGGATCACCTTTCTCGTGGCCACCCCGGTGGTGTTCTGGGCCGGTTGGCCCTTCATGGCGGGCATGTTGCGCGAGCTGCGACATCGGCGCTTGGGCATGGATACCCTCATCGCAGGCTCCACCCTGCTGGCGTGGGCGGCCAGCGTCTGGGGCACGCTCACGGGTGCGCAGCATGTGTGGTACGACGCCGCCGTCATGTTCGTATTCCTGCTGTTGGTGGCGCGGCAACTGGAACAACGCGCGCGCGGCATCGCCAGCGCGCAGGTTGATGCCCTTGCGCGTGCGCGCCCCGCGTTTGCCATGCGTGAAAATGCCGATGGCACACGCGAGCCGGTGCCGTTGGATCTGCTCGCCGTGGGTGATGTGGTGCGCGTGGCCGTGGGTGAAACCGTACCGGCCGACGGCGTGTTGCTGGATGCCGATGGAAGTTTCGAGGAAGCCTTGTTGACGGGCGAAGCCCGCGCCGTGGACAAACATGCTGGCGACACGGTGTATGCCGGCACCGCGTGCCACCAACACGCGGCGCGGGTGCGCGTGGAGCAGGTCGGTGATCAAACGCGGTTGGCGGAATTGGCACGCTTGGTGGAGCGAGCCCAATCCGAGCGTCCAGCCTTGGCACGCAGCGCTGAAACAATCGCCAGTTACTTCGTTGTGTCACTGCTGCTGGTGGCCCTCCTCGTGTATTTGGGCTGGCGCAGCTACGAGCCCGCGCGCGCGTTCGAAGTCGTGTTGGCACTGCTGGTCGTCAGCTGTCCTTGCGCCCTGTCGTTGGCCATTCCCACCGCGCTCGCGGCTGCGCACGGCGCGTTGGCGCGTTTGGGAGTGTTGGCTGTACGCGAAGGTGCGCTGGAGCGCATGGCCACTGTCACCGACATCGTGTTCGACAAAACCGGCACCTTGAGCGATGCGCGCCCGCAATTGGAGTCGGTGCAGGCACAGCCGCCATGGACGGACGCGGCGGCTCTACGTGTGGCTGCGGCACTCGAACGCGAGAGCCATCATCCACTGGCCGCAGCCTTTGTCACGAACACCGACGTGCCGTCGGCACAGGCGGTGCGCGCCTACGCGGGGCAGGGCATCGAAGGCGAGGTCGAAGGTGCGCTCTTTCGGTTGGGCCGTGCCGATTTCGCCGTCGCTCTCGATGACGATGGCGCGGTCTGGTTGGGCGGTGCCGATGGGCGTCGCGCACGGTTCACGCTGGCCGAACGGGAGCGCCCTGATGCAGCCCCGGCTCTGACTCAGCTCAAGAGCATGGGCATGCACCTGCACCTTTCCAGCGGCGATGCCGCAGCACGCGTACAGGCCTTTGCCGATCGGCTCGGCATCACTCAAGTACAAGCGCGCCAAAGCCCGGAAGCCAAGCTCGCCTACGCGCGTAGCCTCCAGGCTCACGGTCGCATCGTGGCAATGGTGGGCGATGGCTTGAATGACGCGCCGGTGCTGGCCGGTGCTGATGTGTCCTTTGCCTTGGGTGAAGGTGCAGCACTCGCGCACCGTGCGGCCGATCTGGTGACGACGACAGGTAGCCTGATGCGCATTCCAGCAGCGATCCAATTGGCGCGACGCACACGCCGCATCATTCGACAAAATCTGGCATGGGCGATTGGCTACAATGTTTTGGCTCTGCCATTGGCCGCAGCCGGGTGGGTGACACCGTGGCTGGCAGCCTTGGGCATGGCCTTGTCCTCGTTGGCCGTTACGCTCAACGCCTTGCGCCTGACGCGCACGCCCTCCGCAGCAACCACGCGCGCGGAACCATCACGATGAATATTCTGCTGTTGTTGATACCCCTGAGTTTGATCCTGCTGGGTGCCGCCATCTGGGCATTCGTGTGGGCCGTGCGCGGCGGCCAATATGAGGATCTTGATACGCCGGCGCTGGACATCCTGGTCGATGATGACCTGCGGTCCGAGCGTCGTCAGTCCCCGGCGCAGCGCGTGACCATCGAAACAGTACAGTCCGTTCCACCACGCGACGAGGGCTGACGTGCCCATCGATTTGATCACCTTGGGAGCTGCTTTTCTCGCCGGACTGGTCGGAAGCGTGCACTGCGTGGCCATGTGCGGCGGCATCGCCACCGGCTTTGCGCCGGCTGGCGTGGATCGCGCCAATGCCTTGCGTGCCGCGTTCACCATCAATCTCGGCCGCGCCTCGGGTTATGCCTTGGCCGGTGCCATCGTCGGCGGTTTTGGGCATGGGCTGGTGGCGCTGTTTCGTGCGGGGCACTTGATGTTCGGTTTGCGCGCGCTGGCCGGAGTGGTATTGATCGTGGTGGCGCTGCGCATGCTCGGACTGAATCCGCATTTCGGAGCCTTCGGTCGCGTGGGCGAGAAGGTGTGGGCGCTGTTGAGTCCGATTCGTTCGCGCCTGCTGCCGGCCAGCACCACGCCGCGTCGGTTTGCTCTGGGCATGGTCTGGGGCTGGCTGCCCTGCGGCCTCTCCGGCACCTTGCTCACGGCCGCGTGGTTGCAGGCCAACGCCTTGGGTGGTGCGGCCTTGATGATGGCCTTCGGCCTCGGCACCTTTCCCGCCATGTTGCCCTTGTCTTTCAGCGGCTCACGCTGGCGCGCCAAACCTGGCCAGCGTCGCGTGATGGGCGTGCTCGTGTTGCTCGCCGGCCTGCTCACCATTGCTGCGCCGTGGCTGATGCATTTGCCGGCCTTGCATGGCGTGCTGGAGGGCTTGGGCTGCCTGCCAAGCCGGATCTGAAGGCATTCAGTCCGGGGGATTGGCCTCGAAACCATTGGAAAAGATCGACGGGTGCAGGAACTTGACTTCGATGGCGCCGGCGTCGACGAAGCCGACGCCATCGCCATTTCCATCCTGCGGGCGTGCCATGCCACGCGCGTCGACCGGCAAGGCCTGATGTGTGTCTCCGCCAATATCAATGGCCAAGGAACCCGCGCCCGGCACCAGCATCGCGGGAAGCTGGCTGCTGTCCAATTGCAATGGGCCTGGCGCGCCGATGACGGCGCCCGTGGCTGAAAGTTGATTGCAGGATTCGGCAAATACATTGCCCGTCGTGGCCCCCGTCAAGGTGATGTCGATGAGTTCGCAGGCTGCGCCCGCGCTGGAGGCGACCGGGCCCATCAGTGACCATGCCCAACGTTTGATCTCGGCCTCGGTCACGAACAGGTTCGAACCGAGACTCGCGTGGTTTTCATTGAATGACAGATGCCGTGCATCGAGGCTGCCGGCCAGCACGATCAACGCCCCGCCAATACCTTGCGCTATGGTGTTGCCACTGAAGCTGCTGTTGACGGCCGAAAGGGCGACGTTGGAACTCACCAGCCCCGCGCCATAGCTCACTTGGCTGTTGTTGCTGATGCGGTTGCCGACGAAACTGCTGTCTCGCAGCGAGCCCGTGCAATCACTATCCAGACACTCGATCACGGCTGCGCCGCCCATGGTCGTGGTGGCGTTGGGGGAAACGATGCGGTTGCTGGTGAACTGCGTGCGATCCAGAATCGCAATGTGGTTGGTGAGAAGATTGGCCGCTCCACCCACGCCACGCGCCTGTCCGCTCAATCGCTCGGCTTCATTGCCTTCAAAATGTGAGTTGGCAATTTGCAGATTGCTTCCCAGCAGCCAAAGGGCAGCGCCACCCATGACGAAGCTGCCGGAGCTGGATGTCACGGCAACGGCATTTGCGGAAAAGTGGCTGTCGCGGATGAAGATCGAGCTGTCCGGTGCAACCCAGTGAACCGCGCCGCCAGTGGCATCCGTATGGGTTCCGATCGCTTTGCACGCTTCGAACTGCGTGTCATACAGATACAGCGACGCGGTGCCAAGGGTCGTGGTTCGTTGCAGACAACCGCCTTGGCCATTCAGGCTGCGGCCGTTGCGCAGGTGCAGCCCTCGCAGTGTCAGTTGGATCGGGGTCGCAGACACGCGCAGTATCTGTTTGTTGCCACCATCGATCACAGGCTTGCGATCATTGCCGTCGATGGTCGACATGTGCCCGTTGATCATGGGCAAGCTGGATTGCAGCACGATGACGCCATCTTGCGGATAGGCGGTGGAAAACACGATCTCATGGATGGCTGGTTGAGCGGCCGAATTGAGATCGAGGATCGCCTGGCGCAAGGAGCCAGTGCCCGCGTCCTGGGTGTTGCTCACCAAGAAGGTATCGGCGTGGCCCACGGGACTTGTGAGGGCAAGCAAAAGCAGCAGTTTTCGCATGGCAGGTTCCAATACCGTGGGGGTTTGGGGTTCAATACTGGAAAGCGTGAAAAAACCGGACATGCCATCTGTGCCTTACCAAAGCCATGACTGAAGCCGAACCTGGGGTGTCCGTGCGGGCTGCCGATCAAACCGTTGATCAAAATTTGCTGGCGATGCTGGTGGATGCGTTTTATGCAGACCTGCGCCAGATCGCTCGACGCGAGCGTTTTCGCGTGGGCGCGGGCGCCACGCTGTGCACCACGGCTTTGATCAGTGAGGCGTGGCTGAAGCTGCAACGCACCCAGGCATGGGAGAACGAGTCACATTTTCTGGCCACTGCCGCATTGGCGATGCGGCATGTGCTGGTGGACGATGCCAGCGCGCGCAGCACGGCCAAGCGAAATCACGGTCAGGTGGCCTTGAGTATCGAGGCGGATGAGCTGGAGGCTGCGGATGCGGCCGACGCTCAAATCCTCGAAGTGGATCAGGCGTTGCAGCGTTTGACGCAACTCAGTCCGCGCTTGGCGCAGGTGGTCAATTGCCGTTTTTTTGCGGGTTACAGCGAAGTGGAAACGGCGCGCGCCATGGGCTTGACCGATCGAGCCGTGCGCCGTGAATGGGTGAAGGCGAGGGCATGGTTGTATGACGAACTGGGCGAAGGCCGCTGGGATTTGGCTGGCGACGAGAAGTCTGTCGCGCATGGCCCATGACTGATTTTGCGCCAGAGTCGCTCACGCCCGAGGCGTTTGCGCGCATCGAGGCCTTGGTCGATGCCGCATGGGAGCTGCCATCGGCCGAACGCGCGGATTTCATCGAGCGTTCCAACGAAGCGCTCGTGATCCGCCGAAGGGCCTTGGCGATGCTGCGGGCGATGGATGCCTCGGAAGGATTCCTTGAGGCAGACAAGGCCGAATCCTTGCAGGGCCAGACGCTGGGCGTGTGGCGTCTGTTGCGCCCGCTGGGCCGTGGCGGCATGGGCGAGGTTTGGTTGGGGGAACGTGCCGATGGCAATTTCGAACAACAGGTTGCGATCAAACTGCTGCATCGCCAAGCGGGCTATACCGAGGACATCCTGCGCGAACCCAAACTTTTGGCGCGCTTGCAACATCCGGGCATTGCCCATCTGATCGATGTCAGCCGCTTGCCCGATGGGCGCGTCTGCATCGTGATGGAATTTGTGGATGGCACGGCCTTGCTGTCACAGGTTCAAGGGCTGCATTTGCCTGAGCGGCTGCGCTTGTTTCTTGAGATCTGCGAGGCCGTGGCCTTTGCCCATCGCCACTTGATCGTGCACGGCGATCTGAAACCTGAGAACGTTCTGGTACGCCGCGACGGTCGGGTGGCCTTGCTCGATTTTGGTATTGGTCGCCGTCTGGACGCCACGCAGGAATCCGAAACAGGGCTGCGACTCACGCCGCATTACGCGGCACCGGAACAGCTGAGCGGTGCGGCGGCAAACACCCAAACCGATGTGTTTGCCCTGGGCGTGCTGCTATATGAATTGGTCACGGGACAACTGCCCTGGGGCGATCGGCTGAGCAGCGGTGCGCTGGCGCTGTTGCAACGCGCCGGATCGACCGTGGTTGCAGCACCCAGTGCCCGCATGGCAACACCGTGGCCGCAGCGGCACGTGCGTGGCGATCTGGATGCCATCGTGGCGAAGGCGATGCGGGAAGATCCGAATGGGCGCTTCGCCTCGGTCGATGCCTTGGCCGGCGATGTGCGGGCCCATCTGGAACACCGCCCGGTGACAGCCCGTGCCAACGTGGCCGGTTACGGCCTGCGCTGCTGGTTGCGTCGGCACTGGCTGGCCGCTGGCGCGAGCGTGATGGTCGTGATCGGCCTCGTCGGAACTTTGGCGATGATCGATGCGGCACGCCATGAAGCCCTGCGCGAGCGCGACAGTGCGCAGGTCGAAGCGCGACGCAGCAAGGCCGTGCGCGATTATCTGACACACATGTTTCGGGATGCACGGCAAGCGGCTCAGGGCGAAGCGACACTGACCGCCAAGCAGGTGCTCGATCGTGCCGCCGACCACATCCAAAGCACGTTTTCGGAGGATCCAAAGACGCAGGCCGATGTGCTCAAGGCCTTGGGTGAGCTGCACTTTTATCTCGACGACTACACCGCCGCCGAGCCCTTGCTTCGCCGTTGGCTGGAGCATGAGTCGCTCATCGCCGATCCGGTCGCGGCCGCCGATATACGCTTCACGCTCGCGCAAACCATCATGCATCTGGGAAAACGAGATGAGGCCACGGCTCTGTTGCAATCGGTACAGGATTTCTGGCGCGTCGATGCCGCCCGTCACGCCGATGTTCTGCTGACCAGCCGCAGTCTCGAAGCGCGTCTGAAACGCGAAGCCGGCGATCGCGAGGGCGAACTGAAGACCTTGGAATCCGCCTTGGCGCAGCGTGTCGCGCGCTCGGGCGAAACGCATTTCGAAACCGCCAGCCTCCTCACCAATTTGGGCGCAGCGCAGATCCAAGCCGGACGCTTGGAGGAAGGCATCGCCACCTCGCGCCGCGCCATGACGCAGTGGCAAGCCTTGGGTCTGAATGCCAGCAATGATGCGCTCAACACGCTCAATAACCTCGCGGCGGCCTTGTTTCGCAGCGGCGATTTGCATGCCGCCGAGATTGCCTTCGCGGACGCGGTGCGTTTGCGTCGCAGTGTGTTTGGCCCTTCCGCTGCCACCGCTGCCTTGCTGGGAAACCATGCGCGGGTGTTGAACGGGCTGGGACGTTTTGAATCCGCACGCGAGCTGGCGCAAGAGGCCGAATCCATGGCCCAGGCGCATGCGGGTGACGGCAGCGTGCTGACGCAATCGGTGCGAATCAGCCATGCGGAAATCCTCGCGGCACTCAAGCGGGGTGACGAGGCGGTGTTGCGTCTGCGTGCGTTTTTTGCGCACGATGTGGCGGCATTGCCGGCGGTGCTGCGTTTGCGCGGCACTTTATTGCGGCTCGAATTGGGCCACATCGATGCGACCGGGCTCGATCGTGAATACGCCCTGCGTGTGGTCGAACAGGCCGTCAACGAGTTGGGTGCGGCCGCCGAGCCATTCCGTGCGCGGGTGCAGGCCGTTCGCGCACCTTGATGCGCGCTCACTTGCTCGCTGGCACCGCAATGAGCTTGGCGCCGGGTTTGAGCCCTGCTACCCAGCCTTCATCCTGAGCTTCTAAATGCATGGGCGCCTCGTAGCCCTTGAGATGGCAGCGCGGGTAGTCGATGAAATAACTGCCGGTGGGCTCGTAGTGCCAGCCGGCGCAGTCGGCGTCGGCTTGGCAAAGGGCTTGGCAGTCGCGGGCAGTCTGTTCGACGCTGAATTCCAGCGCACGCGTGCCTCCGCTTTGGGCCCCTTCGATGTGGCCGCCAGCCCAACTCAGCGAATGGCCTGGAATCCATTCCTGCGCGCCTTGCACCGGGGTGGCGTGTGCCGGCTCGGAGCGGGCCACTTCACCCAGTGCTTGATTGAGTTCGGAGGCGTCGCGGGCCAGAAGATAACGCCCACCTGTGCGGTCCGCCAGGCAGGCCAGTTGTCGATCGGCAACGCTGCCCTTGGCAATGTCGAAGCCAATGACGTGCGCGGTGAAGTCCACACCCTCGCGTTCCAGTTCTTCGCCCAGCGCGCAGGGATCGGC
The DNA here is from genome assembly GCA_963205415.1 of Pseudomonadota bacterium. Taxonomy (GTDB): domain Bacteria; phylum Pseudomonadota; class Gammaproteobacteria; order Xanthomonadales; family Xanthomonadaceae; genus Denitratimonas. The sequence goes on along the minus strand of CAUJJS010000024.1, from coordinate 8,268 downwards.
ATTGCACGTCTCCTCACCATCGCTGACCAGAATCACGGTGGCTTTCTGTTCGCTCGAACGAAGGCGTGCAGCGGCCTGGCGGACCGATTCGCTGATCGGGGTCATGCCCATCGGCTTGATGGCATCGACCTTGTCGCCGATGGTTTGCGTGGTGTCGGGTGCCGGTGCCTGCAACAGTTCAATGTCTGCACAATCCCCTTTGCGGCGATGGCCATAGGCCATGAGGCCAAGGTCGCCACCGTTCCAGTCGGCGAGCATGGTGTGCACCGCCTCGCGTGCAATCTCGATCTTGCTGCGCCCATCGATCTGGCCCCACATCGAGCCCGATGCGTCCAGTACCAGCAGGGTTTGTTGGGCAGGCGTCGATTGAGCGCAGGCCGGTGCGACCAGGCATGTGAGCGAGGCCATCGTGAGCAGCAGGATGGGAGTGCGAGGCGTCATGTGGATTTCCAGTCGGTTCGGGACAGCCGGTATAACGGTAGTTGGCGTGAAAACCGGACACGACCGGACTGGACTCAGAACCACTCGGTCAGGGAAATGCCGAAGCCGACGTAGGTGGCTTTGTGGTTGTAGTCGATCAGGCTTTCGCCGTAGCCGCTGAACACCTGCACGTGGCCGCGCAGCGGGCCATCGAGCGGAAAGCCCCAGTCCATTTGCAGTGCGCCTTTGGAACGATCTCCGCCGCGCAGGGAGTGGCGAACGATGCTGGAGACCTCATGTTCGCCTTGATGCCAGACCAGCATGGCCTCGCCCCGACCCATGTAGTCCTCGATGTCGGGATTGTTGTCCTCGCGTGTGCCTTCCGGCAGGCGCCACCACGGGCGGATCACCAGTGCCCAGTTTTCGCGGTCCAGGCCAATCATCGCCACGATGCGGTTCCAACTGCGTGATTGGGGGTCGCTTTTGCCATTGGATTGGTGATTGATGCCGATGCCGGCCAAGCGCCCATTCCAGCCGCCGATGCGGTAGCGGTTGCGGAACGTCAGCATGACTTCCGGTTCGTAGTTGGTTTCGCGGAAGGGGCGCGATTCTTCGCCGTTGTACATCTGCCAGCGCGAAGTCTGGGTGTAGGCGCCCCAGAGGTCGCCGTTGTCGCCGAACAGGTTCTCCAGAATCTTGGTCTTGAAGCTCAGTTGGAACTTGCCTTCAATCGGTTGCAGGTTCTGCCACTCGCGCACGCTGTTGCTGGGGTTGGGCGAATGCGGTAGCGGATTGGTATGCGATGACCAAAAGACCGGCAGGGCATAGATCGGCTTGTAGGCACGCAGATTGAACACGCCGAACTTGGAATCCTTGGCCAGTTCCCAGCGTCGGTCGAGCAGGGAGCCACGGCCGGCATTGGCGAGGGCCGCGATGTTGGCGTCCAGCGGCACCAGTTCGCTGCTGTCGCCCTCGCGCTGGCGACGGTCGGTTTCACCGCTGAGGGCATCCAGCCATTGGCGAAAACGGCCACGTGTGCGCGACGGTGTGTCGCTCGTGGCAGCCGGCGCGTTGTCCGGCACGGTGGCATCGCTGGCGCTCGTTTGCTCGGCCAGTGCGCTTGCGGCGGCGTTCGCGGCCGCATCAGCGGCCTCGGTGCTGGCAACACCGCGTTGAAAGAATCGGTCGTAGCAGGCCAAGCGTTCGACGTCGTGGCTGATCACGGCACAGCGCTCGGCGCCCTGTGAGGATTCGGGCTCTGCGGCCTCAAGCGGGTTCGACGCAAGCCACACGCCGAAGCTCAGAATGGCCGCAACGCGATTCATCCAGTGCGTCATCAGGCCACGCCGCTGCGCACGGGCGTGGGTGCGGGATCGCTCGGGCCGTGCGCGAGGGTTTCAAGTGCGGGCAGGTCGAGGATGCGCAATTGCCGCCCGCGCACCTTGATCAGGCCATCGTCCTGCAAACGGGTGAAGCTGCGGCTGACGGTTTCGATCACCAAGCCTAGGTAACGAGCTATGTCTTCTCGGCTCATAGGCAAGTTGAACTCGATGGGCGAGCGCCCCAACTGCCGATAGCGTTCGGACAGGCCGTGCAGGAACATCGCGATGCGCTCTTGCGACTGACGCCGAGCGAGCATGGCCAAATGGTCCTGATCGCGCCCAATGCTGCGGCCGATCACCCGCAACAACTGGGTTTGCAAGCCCGGTACGGCGCGGCAGACTTCGTCGAGTGCATCCAGTGGCACTTCGCAGACGATGGATGGCACCAAGGCTTCGGCTTCACAGCGGTGCTGGCCTTCGCCGAGGGCATCCAGACCCATCAATTCACCGGCCAGATGAAAGCCGACGATTTGCTCGCCGCCCTCATCGCTGAGCGCCACGGTCTTGAAGGCGCCATCGTGCACCACGTGCAGGGCCTCCATTGGTGCCCCGATGCGGAACAGGCGTTGGCCGCGCGCCAAGGGCCGCCGACGGTGGACGATGGCGTCCAATTGCGCCAAGTCGTGTTGATCGATGCCGGCGGGCAAACACAGGGTCTGCAGCGAGCATTGCGTGCAACTGCGACGCAATTTGGCCAGATCGAATACAACGGATTGAGTCATGACGCGGTCTGCAAGGCATGGCCGAGTGCATATCGTGCCAGAACTCGACTGGTGCGGAAAATCCACGCGCCCGTGCGATAATTCCCCATTGCCTGCGGCCACGGAACATTGGTGGGCCGCGTGACACCCTACGGAGAGTGGAATGTCGATCCTGATCCGCGACGTGCGCGAGCACGAGCTGGAATCCGTTCTGGAACTCAATAACAGCGTCGGTACCGGTATTCTTGCGCTGGACCTGCAGCAACTTCACTTCGCTTTTTCGCATGCCGCCTATTTTCGTGTGGCCGAAGTGGCGGGCGCGGTGGTGGGCTTTCTCATCGCCTTCGACGAAACCTGTGGCTATGCCAGCAGCAACTACCGATGGTTCAAGGAGCGCTACCCGGCGTTCCTCTACATCGATCGGGTGGTGGTGGCGCGCAAACAGCGTCGTAGTGGTTTGGGGCGGGTGTTCTACGCCGATGTCACCAGCTTTGCTGAAGTGCGCCGTCCGGTGCTGGCCTGCGAGGTTTTTCTGGAGCCGCGCAACGATGCGGTGCTGCTGTTCCATGGCACTTACGGATTCCAGGAAGTGGGCCAGCGGATGATGGAGGAAACCGGTTTGCGGGTGTCGATGTTGGTCAAGGAGTTGCCCAGCTTTGCCTGGGTGAAAGAACGCTGGATCGATGGCCCGGGTTTGCCTGACGAGCCTTGGCTGGCGGGGCGCAATCCCGCCGCATGTGCCGCAGACCCGCAAACATGAGCCGAACGATGACGGGTCAGGACTACGAGCAAGCCGGTGAACTCAAGATCGGGCAGGTTGGCGTGGCCAATTTGCGCGTGCGCACCTTGGATGTGGCGCAACTCGGCGCTGAAATGCGCGAGCGGGTCGAACGCGCGCCCAAGCTGTTCGATCGCGCGGCCGTGATCGTGGATTTTGGTGGACTTGCACGTACGCCCGATGTGGCGACGGCACGCAGCTTGCTGGAAGCCTTGCGGGCTGCGGGTGTGTTGCCGGTGGCCTTGGCCTATGGCACCCGCGAGATCGAAGCCTTGTCGGTGGAACTGGGCTTGCCGCTACTGGCCAAGTTCCGCGCCCAGTACGAGGGCGAAGTGGATGCGTCGCGCGTCAGCGCCCAGCGTCCGGCGGTGGTCGAAGCCGCGCCGCAAGCGCCGACCCCGGCCCCGGCGAAGTCGGCCGCAGTCACTGCCGTACCCACGGTTTCCTTGATGCATACCCAGCCGGTGCGTTCGGGTCAGCAGGTCTACGCGCAGGCACGTGATCTGGTGGTCGCCGCCAGCGTCGGTGCCGGCGCCGAGGTCATCGCCGATGGTAGCGTGCACGTTTACGGGCCCTTGCGCGGCCGCGCGCTCGCGGGTGCCCAAGGCGATGAGAAAGCCCGTATATTCTGTCGCGAGTTTCACGCTGAATTGGTGGCCATTGCCGGCCGCTACAAGGTGATCGAGGAAGTTCCCTCCGAGTTGCGAGGCAAGCCCGTGCAAGTCTGGTTGCACGAGAACAGCCTGCATTTGGCCGAGATCACCTGAGACCTGCTCTCGTTTCACCGCATTTCGATCATTGCCCAGTATTACTCACCGCGCTGAACCAACACGGAGATCCTCAATTGACCCAGACCATCGTCGTTACGTCCGGCAAGGGTGGCGTCGGCAAGACCACCACCAGCGCCAGCCTGGCCTGCGGCTTGGCTCGTGCAGGCAAGAAGACCGTCGTCATCGACTTCGATGTCGGCCTGCGCAACCTCGATCTCATCATGGGCTGTGAACGGCGCGTGGTGTACGACTTCGTCAACGTCATCCACGGCGATGCCACCTTGCGGCAAGCCCTGATCAAGGACAAGCGCTTCGACAACCTTTATGTGTTGGCGGCCTCGCAAACGCGCGACAAGGATGCGCTCACTCAGGAGGGCGTCGAGCGCGTGCTCAAGGAGCTGGCAGACGATGGTTTCGACTTCATCGTGTGCGATTCGCCTGCGGGCATCGAGAAGGGTGCGCATCTGGCCATGTACTTTGCCGACAAGGCCATCGTGGTGGTCAATCCGGAAGTGTCCTCGGTACGCGATTCCGATCGCATTCTGGGCCTGTTGGCCAGCAAGACGCGCCGCGCCGAGCAAGGCGATGGCGAGGTCAACGCCCATCTGTTGCTGACCCGCTACAGCCCGCAGCGCGTGGCCAATGGCGAGATGCTCTCGATTGCCGATGTGGAAGAGGTATTGGGACTCAAGGCGATTGGGGTGATCCCTGAGTCGCCCGATGTGCTCAATGCGTCCAACAAGGGTGAGCCGGTGATTCTGGATTTGAATACGGCCGCCGGCCAGGCCTATGAGGATACGGTGGCACGCATGCTCGGCGAGACCCGCCCGCTGCGATTCACGGATGTGGAAAAGAAAGGCTTTTTCACCCGCCTGTTCGGAGGTTGAGACGATGGGCTTGTTCGATTTTCTGCGACCCAAGAAAGATACGGCCAGCATCGCCAAGGAACGCCTGCGCATCATCGTGTCGCAAGAGCGCAGTGCCCGTGGCGGCCCCGACTATCTGCCGCTGTTGCGGCGTGAACTGCTGGAAGTGATTCGCAAGTACGTCAGCGTTGATCTGGAAGCGGTCAAGGTGGATCTGGTGCGCGACGGCGAGCACGACGTGCTGGACATTTCCGTCTCCTTGAACGAGGCTGACGCCACAGCCGGGTCTTCCGATCCGGCGTGAGCACGATCCAGGCCATGTGCGTTTCCACGCCCGCTGCCAGTTCGACCGATGTTCTGAGCGTCGCCGACGCGGGCTTTGATGCACTGAAAAACTTGCTGGCTGAGTTTGATCTGGCCTTGTTGCAGGTGCCCGAGGGCATGCCCATTCCGGGCAGTTATTGGGGTGAATCGGAGGCTGGCATCATCGGCAGCACGGTGTATGTGCGTGCCGATACACCACTGCATTCGGCCTTGCATGAAGCTTGCCACCTGATCGTCCTGCCTCCGGAAAAGCGCGCGCAGGTGCATACCGATGCCACCGACTCCATCGCCGAGGAAGACGCCACCTGCTACCTCCAGATCGTGCTGGCCGACCGTTTGCCGGGCGTGGGTCGGATGCGTTTGATGGCAGACATGGACACCTGGGGCTATACCTTTCGCTTGGGCTCGGCGCAGGCTTGGTTCGAGCGTGATGCCTCGGACGCACGTGCTTGGCTGGAGGCACGCCTTCCCAATGCGCTCAAGGACGATTGAGCCGCGGCTGTCGATGGGGTGAGGTGCGCTTGGCGCTGACGCCAACGCCGAACAAGTTCCGATCACGCGGCAGCGTTCTCGCACCCAATCAAGGTGCGGGAACCGGCGCAGCAGGGGGACGGTCTGCGTACGCCGGCTCCCGCGGGGGACGGTCAGCCGGTGGCGGCTATGTGCTCGGGACAGGCGCGCACGACGCGCTCCAGTCCGTTGATGAGGTCGGCTTGCAAGTCTTCCAGCGCCTCGATGCCGATCGACAGGCGCAGCAGGCCATCGCTGATGCCAGCCGTGGCGCGGGCTTCCGCGCTCATCGCGGCGTGGGTCATGGAGGCGGGATGGGCGACGAGGCTTTCCACACCACCCAAGGATTCGGCCAGGGTGAAGTGTTCGAGGCCATCGAGGAAGGCGCGAGCTGAATTCTCGCCGCCGTTCAATTCGAAGCTGAGCATGGCGCCGAAGCCGCGTTGTTGACGCGCAGCCAAGGCATGGCCGGGATGACTGCTCAGGCCGGGGAAATGGGTGACGGCGACCGCCGGATGATCGTTCAGAAGCTCGGCGATGGCGCTGGCGTTTTCCTGATGCACACGCAGGCGCGCATCGAGGGTGCGCAGGCCGCGCAAGGTGAGAAAGCTGTCGAACGGCGAACCGGTCAGGCCCAGCGCGTTGGCCCACCAGGTCAACTGTTCGTGCAGCCCAGCATCGGCGGCCACCACGGCGCCACCGACCACGTCGCTGTGGCCGTTGATGTACTTGGTGGTGGAGTGCAGCACGATGTCGGCGCCGAGCGCGATCGGGGTTTGCAGGGCTGGCGACAGGAAGGTGTTGTCGGCCACCACCAAGGCGCCCACGCGATGCGCAGCTTCGGCCACGAAACGGATATCGGTGATGCGCAGCAAGGGATTGGATGGGGTTTCGATCCAGACCATGCGCGGCGACTTGGCCAGCGCATCGGCCAGCGCGTGTGGGTCGGTCAGGTTGATGGTGTCGAGGATGAAATGGCCGCGCTTGGCCAGCGCATTGAACAAACGCCATGAGCCGCCGTAACAATCGTGCGGCACCACCAAGCGATCGCCCGGTTGCAGCAATTGCAGGATCAAGGTGATGGCGGCCATGCCGGTGGCCACCACGGTGCCGCCCACGCCGCCTTCCAGTTCGGCCAAGGCATCGCCCAAGAGGTCGCGGGTCGGATTGCCGCTGCGGGTGTAGTCGTAACGGCGCTTGCCGCCGTAGCCGTCGAAGCTGAAATTGCTCGACAGCACGATCGGCGGCACCACGGCCCCGTGAGCGCGATCGGAATCAATGCCGGCGCGAACTGCCGCCGTAGCCGGGCGTCGTGGAGAGTTTGTTTGAATGCTCATGCGCGACAGCTCCGCTCCAGTGCCTTGTTGAGGATGGCGCCGATGGCGGCTTCTTCCTTGAGAAATGCATCATGTCCATAGACCGAGTGAATCCGATGCAGACGGCTTGCACCCGCCACGCGCTCGGTGAGGCTGAGCAGATCGGCCTCGGGCACGATCTGGTCTTCGACCACGGCCACGATGTCGGTGGGCACGTTGACGGTTTCCGGGCTCACGTCTTGCAGATCGATGGATTCGGACAGGCGCAAGTAGGCGGTAGGCGAGAAGCGCGCTACGAACTTGGGGCCGATGGCGTCGAAGTAATCTTCGACCGCAAAACGGGTGTGGGTCGGGCCGACTTCGGGTGCAGCATCGAAGCGCTGCTCGAATTCGACATCGCTGCGATAGCCGATCACCGCCAGCGAGCGTGCCAAAGCCAAGGCTTCGCGGATGCCGCCTTCGCTGCGGCCCAGAGCCACGATGCGGCGCTGGATCACACGCAAGGCCGTGACCTGCGGGTGCGAACGATGTGCGCCGCTGATCGCCACCAAACGACCCAAACGGGCGCCGTGACGCGCGGCAAACTGCAAGCCGACCATCGCACCGTAGGAGGCGCCGAGATAGGCCGTCACATGCGGGATGCCCAGATGATCGAGCACGGCGGCAATCGCGTCGGCCTGATCGGACGGGTCGATGCAGCAATCCAGGCTGCCGTCGCCACCGAGCCAGTCGATGGCCAGAACCCGATAGCGTTGGGTGTTGATCGGCTTGCCGGCGCCACACTGCGCCTGCCACCAGCCCGGCTCGGCAAAACGCTCGCTCGCAGCCACGTGGCGATTGGCGGAAATCCCGCCTTGCACCACCAGCACCTCGCCCTGCGTGGCGCCCTGCCACTCCCAGCTGATGCGCACGCGACGAATTCCGGCGTGACGCATGGCCATGGTCACATCCAGCACGCCGCGCTCGGCGCCCACCACGTTGGGGCGCAGGAAATCGATCTCGACATCAGCGTGGCTGATGGCTTCGATGGCAGGTGATGGGGTGTGAATGAAGCTCATGGTCGTTCTCCGGTTCTGCACAACAACCCATCGAGGGCTGCGGGCCGAAGGACGATGTCGCAGGTCGAGCCAGAATCTGGCGCGGTGCGACCCATCTTCCGGTTGGCTCAGGGCCTACCGCAGGATTTGGCACCAAACGCCTC
>CAUJJS010000023.1 GCA_963205415.1 Pseudomonadota bacterium | reverse complement strand
GTGCGCAACACATACACAATGCCCTCGAACACAAGGCGTGGATCCTTCCGCTTGCGCCCAGCACCCTGCTTGCGTTGGTACTTTCTCTCAGCCGGTCGTTCGGGCGGTGTCGGGATCAACGGCTCGACCCGCTCCCAAAATGAGTCCGACACCTCCCACGCCGCCACCTTCGTCTTGGCCACCGGTTCGCTCCGTCCTACGCTTGCGCGCAACGGGGAAACAGGGTACTACACTATTTACGGATACGCCCTTAGTCGCCGCTGGCGGTGTTGCCGTAGCCGCCGCTGAGTCCCACTCGCAACCGTAGTCCTTGTTGCCGCGCAGTACCCCCAGCCAACCCTCGATCTCGATGTCCGTAAGGTATTCGTGGACCAGATCATCGCCCCAGCCAATGAGCCCAAGCTCGGTCGGCGGAGAGCAATGACACATCACGGTCTCGGCGTTGCGCTACGCTGCGCCGTACCGGTTCGTCAGCTCGGTTTCGAGGGTGTTGTCTTGAGAATTCGGTGCGACCGCACCAGAGCCTCGATCACGAAGTAGGGCACCCAGATCGCCGCGAATACCCATGCCGGCGTCTTGCAGACTCGTTCGCCGGCGGCGTTGACCTCGCAGTCGCCCGAAACCGTCGCGATCAACATGAGATAGGCGAGAGCCGCTGGCACCAGCACCATTGCCGAATCCGGCAGGGCGCGAGAGAACACCCAGTCGCGATGTTGCTGGCTCAGCCACGTGGTGCCGGCGGGATTCCTTGTTCGGGCCGCAAGCAACCAGAACGCCGCGACCCAAAGGTAGGGTAGTCCGCTGCTGGCGCCGCCCAACCAGGCCAGTCCCAGATAAGAGGTGAGGACCAACGCAAACCAGAGGTTGCGCCATAAATCTCGGCGAACCGTGTTACCGAACATCGCGAGAGTCAGCGCAAACGCCAGCAGGATTTCGAACGCGACCGGCCACAACAACAGGGCCATCAAGGTCTCATGCTCGAAATGTTCGCGAAACAGGAAGACTGCGAAGAACCCGCCGGCCGAGAGCAGGTCCATCCAAGCGTGACGCAACAGGTGCGAGAGCTTCATGGGCGTATAGGAAGTAGTTCAACCCCCTTTTCGGGCAGTCTGCCGGGTAGGTGGTGGTCGTGCAAGCGCCGTTTTGGGTACGGAACGAACGTCTGTGAGCAGGATTTCGGCGCCGCGGGGCGGCGCGGTGCCGCTGCGGGTGGCCAATTCTCGCTGAGTCCCGACTGCGGGCCGAGCGCCGCCCTGCGGATCGTGGCTGCATCGGCGCAGATTCCGGTTTCGCCGTCGGCTTCGCAGCCGGCAGATCGTCACGTGGCTTGCACTGGCGGTGCGCGTGCTGCTGGCCTGTAGTGCGCTTGTTCCCGCGCGTTCTCGCTGAGCGCCATGCACGTGATGTAGCGGCACCGCGTTTCCAGCTTGTGGCTTTCGTGTGCCTCGGCGGCCACGCCGGCATTAAGCGAGAAGCCGCCGACCTTGCCGGCACCGCCTTGCAGCCCATCGGCATCGGGCAGGATCGTTCGCAGCGACGCGACCTTGCGGCCAGCGTCGCGGCCGGTGGCGATGCGGTAGGTGATCGAACGCTTCCGCAGCCCACCCATGCCGTCGTGTCGGACTGGAAGGCCGATTCGCCCTCCCCTTCGAGCCTGCCGCGGCGAGTCAGGTTCCGGCTTGATCGGCTGACCAGCCGGCGATCACACGCTGCACGATGCCCAGCACCCGGCCCATGGCCTCCGGCTTGCTGGCGGACAGGAAACGCAAGGGGTACGGAAAGCTCAGCACCCATTGCCGCACCGGCCGCGGACCGAACACCACCTCGGCCATGCGCCGCACGCCTGCGCGCCGACGTGCGTGCGATGGTGGCCAAGACCAAGGCCGAGCGCGGTATCACGCATTGCCGCAACCTGGGCTGGAGTGGGTATGCGGGTGATGCGCGGGCAACAAGGCGCTGGATTCACCAGAACAAGCCTGGGCACATCCGTCATGCCCGCGAAGGCGCACTGCTGTCCGGAGAAAGTGGCGCACGATGCGTGGAAAGTGTTGCGGCACCTTGCTAAACGGGTTAGAACCCTGAGCGTCGACTCGAATTCAGAGGTGCCGCAACGTGTTCAGCATAAACCGTCTTCACGGCGTATTGAATGGCCTGCCGCGCAAAGTGTTTGATGACAAGGTTCGTGAGTGTGGATCAGACCGTTACAGCAAGGGATTCAATAGCTGGAGCCAGCTGGTGACGATGCTTTTTGGTCAATTCAGTGGTGCCAGCAGCCTGCGCATGATCGAGGCCAGCTACTCCAGCCAGGTCAATCACCACTATCACTTGGGCACGGGTAGCGTGCGTCGTTCCACCTTGGCCGATGCCAACAGCAAGCGTTCGCCCGAGCCGTTCCGCGCGCTGGCCGAAGCATTGATGGCACAGGTTGCCCGACCGTTGCGACAGCAGATGCGGCAGGGGTTGTACTTGCTGGATTCGACGTCCATCACACTCAAGGGACGCCACTTTGATGAATGGACGGCGGCCAATGCCACCCGCAACACCCAAGGCATCAAGCTGCATGTGCTGTATGACTCCGCTGAGCAAGCCCCCATCCAGCACAGTTTCACGGCAGCCAATGTCAACGATGTGACCGAAGCGTTGAACCTCGACATCGTCGCCGGGGCCACCTACGTCTTCGACAAGGGTTATTGCGACTACAACTGGTGGGCCGAGATCAACGCCAAGGGCGCCACTTTCGTCACCCGCTTCAAGCGCAATGCAGCCTTGGCCGTGCAACGTACACGCCCGATACCGCGACAAGATCGCGACACGATTCTGGCGGACGAGATCGTGCATTTCTCCAACCCGACACCTGGCGGCAAGCGGCGCAATCGCTACACCGCCGCCTTGCGTCGCATCATGGTTGATCGCCCGGACGCGGCCACACCGCTGGTACTGGCAACCAATGACCTTCGCACGCCTGCTCGCATCATTGCGCAGCACTACAAGGATCGCTGGAACATCGAACTGTTCTTCAAATGGATCAAGCAGCACCTCAAGATCAAGCAGTTGTTTGGCCGTACCGAGAACGCCGTGAAGATCCAGATTCTGTGCGCGCTGATCGCCTACTTGCTGCTGGCTTTGTATCGCAAGACGCATGCGCTGAAGACGAGCCTGTGGATGTTGTTGGGTGAGCTGCGCAGCACGCTATTCCAGCGCAGCACCACCGAAAACACCGTGTTCCGACGACGACAACGCCAACGCGCTGAGCTCAAGCACAGCCAAATGGAGTTATCGCTTTGATTTTATGGAATATGTTTACCGGACAGTAGTGCGCCTTCGCGGGAGTGACGAGCAAATGTCGGCTTGTTCTGATGCTGCCTGGCGGTCGCGTGGCTGACGCGGACTGAATGCCGCATACGCCGCCGTCGGACGATTCCCGCGGCGTCCGTGCCTTCCAGCACTGTCCATCCCGGCATGCTGCGCTAGGCTTGCGCTTTGGATCAGCGCGTGAGACCGACATGAAATCGATCGTACTTGCAGCCCTGTTGGGCGTGCTCGGCGCCAGCGCACAAGCCGCCATTCCGGCCGCACCGCCGCGTGCCGCAGACGAGGGCCAAGGCCCTTACAGCCAATTGATCCTGCGCGGGGTGACGGTGATCAATGGCACCGGCGCGCCGGCATTCGGTCCGGCCGATATCGTGATCGAGGGCAATCGCATCGTGCGGGTGGCTTCGATCGGCAGTCCCGGCGCACCGATCAATGCCGCCTTTCGTCCCAAGCTCGCGGCCGGCGGGCGCGAGATCGACCTCACCGGCCAATACGTGATGCCGGGGCTGATCGATTCCCACGGCCACATCGGTGGCGATGAACAAGGCGTACCGGCCGAGTACGTCTACAAGCTCTGGCTCGGCCACGGCATCACCACGGTGCGCGAGCCCGGTTGCGGCAACGGCATCGACTGGTGCGTGAGCGAATCCCGCCGCAGCGAGAAAAATGAAATCGTCGCCCCGCGCATCTTCCCCTACGCCTTTTTCGGCATGGGCCGGAGCGCCCCCATGACCACGCCCGAGGACGCGCGCGAATGGGTTCGCGACATGAAAAAGCGCGGTGCGCTCGGGCTGAAATGTTTCGGCTATCGCCCCGACATCCTGCAGGCCGGCATCGAGGAAATGAAGAAGCTCGGCATGCGCGGCACTTGTCACCACGCGCAGATGGACGTGGCACGGGTCAACGTCTTGAACACCGCACGTTGGGGCCTGACCTCAATGGAGCATTGGTATGGACTGCCCGAAGCGCTGTTCGATGGCCAGACCGTGCAGGACTACCCGGCGGCCTACAACTACAACAACGAGCATGATCGTTTCAGCCAAGCCGGACGGCTTTGGGCGCAGGCGGCCAAGCCCGGTAGCGAAAAATACGAAGCGGTGATGAAGGAACTGCTCGCGCTCGACTTCACCATCGATCCGACCTTCACCATCTATCAGGCCAACCGCGGCCTGATGCGCGCCCGCCGCGCCGATTGGCACGATGAATACACCCTGCCCGCGCTGTGGGATTTCTACACGCCCAACCGCGACAACCACGGCAGCTACTTCTTCGACTGGGGCACCGAGGAAGAAGTGGCCTGGCGCGACAATTACCAACGCTGGATGGCCTTCGTCAACGACTACAAAAATCACGGCGGTCGCGTCACCGTCGGCAGCGACTCGGGCTATATCTACAAGCTCTACGGCTTCGGCACGATCGAAGAATTGGAACTCCTGCGCGAGGCCGGTTTCCATCCGCTGGAAGTGATCCGCGCTGCGACCTTGAGTGGCGCGGAACTGCTCGGTGCCGCTGACCGCATCGGCTCGATCGAACCGGGCAAGCTCGCCGACATGGTGGTGATTGCCGACAACCCACTGGCCAACTTCAAGGTGCTCTACGGCACCGGCCATATTCGCCTTGGCAGCGACGGCAAGGTGCATCGCACCGCCGGCGTGGCGCTCACCATCAAGGATGGCATCGTCTACGACGCCGCACGCCTGCGCGCCGACGTGCGGGCGATGGTGGCCAAGGCCAAGGCCGAGCGCGGCATCACGCATTTGCCACAACCTGGCTTGGAATAAGGCACGCCCAATACCCTGCGCTTGCCAGTACGACCCAGCCACACCTCGCCCCAACGCATCGGCTTGAAGCCCCATCAGCACGAAAGTCTTGAACCCCGACGAGCCCTGCGGCAGCGCATCTATTTCCAAGGCAAGCCACTTCATCGGCCAATACCGCGACATGTGCCTGCAGTTCAGGTTCGGCCTTGTGACAAGCGCCCACAGGCCATATAGACTTCCTTGACTAATCCCGGGGGTGTACTGGCTTCGACGGGGGTAGTGAGATGGCTTGGTGCATGCCGAGGGGGTGACTTTCCTCGTAAATCCAGTCGCAAACTTTTAGTTGCCAACGACGACAACTACGCTCTGGCCGCTTAAGGCCTAGCCCCGAACCCACTTGTGCTCGTGCTCGTCGGTGTAGGGTCACTATCACGGGATCGCCCAAAGCCGCCGCCTGTCGGCCAGGGTCAAATCAAGCAGGCTGGTTCATCGGTGCGCTTGGCGCAGTGTGCTGCCGATGGACGAGACCCAACACTGAGCTAAGCATGTAG
>CAUJJS010000022.1 GCA_963205415.1 Pseudomonadota bacterium | reverse complement strand
GCGGCGGCGTGGTCGGGTCCTTTCTTGATGGCATCGCTGTGCATGTGGCTTCCAGTGTGTGCTGCGCTGTGTTCCGTGTGGCAATAAAAAACCCCGCAGCGGTTGGCCGGTGCGGGGTTTCGGGTTCTTGGGGTGGTCTGTCTGTTTCAGGCCCAAGACGCCGTTCCGCACGGTCGTCGGCTAATGAGTCCAAGGCCAAGAAGAAGCGTGTCGGCAGGCGAACAGGACTTCGGACGTGGCGTGCGGGGGTGCGGGCTGATGAACATGGGGCCGATGCTGGACCGCGCTTCCGGCGCTTGTCAAGGTCTTTGTCGAAAAAATGTCGCAGTGCAGCGAAAAATGCGCCCAAGCATGGGGAAAATGGCCTTCCCACGCGCGAACCGTGGCCACGACCTGCGGCAAAAAACGGGGTGATTGGCGAAAAAATGAATGGGTGTTCAGTACTGATCCGTGCCGACTGGGAGGTCGGTGACGGCGATGTGGTGCTGGCGTTTCGATCTGTAACGACGCGCCCGGCTCGGCTTGTGTATGCTGGCCACACACCGATGCGGAACGATTCTCGATGCGGTAGATGCCGTGCGGGGGGGCAAATGGACCACTTCAAACCAGTTGGATCGGCAAGGCCACCTACGCGCTCGCGGCAGGCGTGGAAGATTCTTCTGGTCGATGATGAGCCCGAGGTCCATGACGTCACCCGTCTGGTGTTGAGCGGCTTTCGTTTCGAAGGTCGCGGCTTGGACATCATTTCCGCCATGAGTGAATACGAGGCGCGTCAGCGGCTGGAAGATCTGGACGATGTTGCGCTGATCCTGCTGGATGTGGTCATGGAGGACGACCATTCCGGCTTGCGCCTGGTCGAGCACATTCGCGAAGAGCTGCACAACCGCGACGTGCGTATCGTGTTGCGCACCGGCCAGCCTGGACAGGCGCCGGAGCATGAAGTCGTGGATCGTTACGACATCAACGACTACAAGGAAAAGACCGAACTCACCGCGCAAAAACTGTCGACGGCCGTGTATGCGGCCCTGCGTGCCTGGCGTGATCTGCAAGCCTTGCGCGCCAGCGAGCGCGGCTTGGAACAGGTCATTCACGCCTCGACCACGATGCTGGAACACGAGGCCACCGGTGGTCCGCAACGAATCATCCTAGAGCAGTTGGGGCAGCTCCTCGGCCCACATCGGGCGGGCTTCGTAACCGACGAGCTGACGCGTACCGCGCCGGTGCCTCAGCCTGCGGGAGCGACGGGCCAGACACAGTCGTCGATCTCCAAAGAACTGCAGTCCGCGATTGACTTGGCGCGTTCGAGCGGCGAACACCAGTTCGGCAATAACCACTACGTGCTCAATTTTGGCCGCGCCCATGCGGGTGGATCGCTGATGTTCGTGGGACACGATGTGCCCTTGTCGGTATTGGATACCAATCTGCTGCGCCTGTTCGCCACCAATGTCACGGCCATGCTGCACAGCATGGATCTAGCCAATGATTTGAGCGAAGCGCAGATGGAAATGGTCTATCTGCTGGCGGGCGCGACCGAATCACGCTCACACGAAACCGCCGCCCACGTGTATCGGGTGGGCTTGTTGGCAGAACTGCTTGCGCGCGCCCTGGGTTTGGACGAGCAACAGTGCGAGTTGCTGCGTTTGGCGGCGCCCTTGCACGATGTCGGCAAGATCGGGATTCCGGATGCGATCTTGAACAAGGCGGGATCGCACACGCCCGAAGAAACCACGATCATGCGCACCCACGCCGAGATCGGTCATCACATGCTGGCGACCTCCAAGCGCCCAATCCTGCAATTGGCCGCCGAGATCGCGCTGACGCATCACGAGCGTTGGGACGGGGGTGGCTATCCGACGGGCCTGAAAGGCACGGACATTCCCGTCAGCGGCCGAATCACCATGCTGGCCGATGTGTTTGATGCCTTGGGCAGTCGGCGCTGTTACAAAGAGGCGTGGTCTGAGGAGCGCGTGCTGGAATTCATCCAGACACAACGCGGGGCCATGTTCGAGCCCGTACTCGTGGATTTGTTGCTGCAAAACCTCGACCGCGCACGCGCGATTCGTGAGCAGTACCCAGACTGATCGGAATCGGTCAGGCGGGGTCAACCGACCTTGGTCGGTGCTTTGAGCGACATCGGAATCGTCAAGGTGAAGCACACGCCCTGGCCGGGTGCGCTCTCGCATTGGATGCTTCCGCCCAGTGCCTGGGTGACCAGATTCCAAGTGATGTGCATGCCAAGGCCCGAGCCGCCGGTGCCGCGTTTGGTGGTGAAGAACGGCTCGAAGATGCGCTTGCGCGTGGCCTCGTCCATGCCGATGCCATCGTCCCGGTAAATCAAACGCAGGCTATCGCCGTCGGCTCGGGCGTTGACGTGAATCTGGCCGGGCTTGTCAGGCGTAAAGGCGTGCGCGATGGAGTTCATCACCAGGTTCGAGATGACTTGGGCGATGGCACCGGGATAAGTTTCGAAATGGATGTCGTGCGGGCAATCCAGTTCGACCTTGTGCTTGCGTAGGCTGGGTTGCAGGGATGTCAAAACTTCTTCGAGGTAGCTGCGCAAGTCGATGCGGCGCGAGGCCTCGCTGGACTGATCCACGGCCACCTGCTTGAAGCTCTTGATCAGGCGATCGGCGCGCCGCAGATTGCGCAGGATCAGGGCCGAACTGTTGACCGCCACGTCGCGAAACCGTGCCAGTGGTTCAAGTGTCATCGCGGTTGCGGCATCGTCCTCGGGCAGGGCGAGCTTTTCGGCCTGTTCCTGCAAGAACGAAGCCGCCGTGACACTGACCCCGATGGGCGTGTTGATCTCGTGTGCCACGCCGGCCACCAGACCGCCCAACGCTGCCATCTTTTCCGAGTCGACCAACTGCTGGCGGGTTTGCTGGAGTTTGTCGATGGTGTTCTGCAGGCTGGCATTGGAATCATGCAGCGCCTGGGTGCGCTGGCTCACGCGCGATTCCAGTTCGGCATTGATGCGCGCCAAGGCCAATTCGTTGTCCTTGATCCGGGTGATGTCGCTGCTGGTGCCGACCACACGCAAGGGCGCGCCGTCTTCATCGCGTGCGACCACGCGGCCACGGCTCAGGCGCCAACGCCAATCCCCGTTCGAGGTGCGAACGCGGTATGAGCCCTCCACGAGTTCACCCGGCCCACGCAGTTGCCTCGTCAATGAATCCACCAGCGTCGTCCGGTCGTCCGGATGCAGGCTGTCCAAGAGGTGCTCGACGGACTCAAGGCGCTCGTCACGCTCTCCGCCGACCGAGTCCAGTGGGTTTTGTCGCCGCATCGTGCGCTTGTCCAGATCCCAATCCCACAACTCGTCACCACTGCCCCACAAGGCGAGCTTCAGATTCTGTTCGCTCTGCGCGATGGCGGCTTGGCTGCGCTCGCGCTCATTCGCGCGCGAGCGGATTTCCCAGCCGACGGAACCCAAAATCACCAACGACAGCGAGAGGTAGCCGATCTTGGCCCATGTGGTTTGCCACCAGGCTGGCTCGAGTTCGATCGGCAGGCTCCCTGTCGCACTCCAAGGGCCATCGGGCATCCGTGCCTTGGCTTGAAAGACGTAATTGCCCGGCTCCAGATTGTTGAAACTCACGCGACGATGATTGGCATCCACCTCGACCCAATCGTTGCTCGCGCCATCCACCCTGTAGGCGTAAATGACGCGGGCGGGTGCGGCAAAACTCAGTGCCGACAGCCCAAAGCTGAGGTCATCGACTTCTGATGAAAAGCGAAGCTTGCGCCCTTTGTATCCCGCGCCGGGTATCCTTTCGGGCGTATACGAACCACTTCCGCCCAGCTTAGGACGAAGCACGGTCAGTTCGGTCAGCGCGACGTTGTGAGGCGAGGGCAAGGCCTCGATTTTTTCAGGGTCGATGAGGGTTACACCCTGCATACCGCCGAAGACGATTCGGCCATCCGGCATGCGCCCGGCAGCGCCGACGAAATAGCCCATCACCTGTGCGCCGGCCGCGGGTCCGTAATTGACGATGTGGCCCGTCTCCGAATTCAAGCGACTGACGCCGGCCGTGGTGCTGATCCACAACTGGCCTCGGCGATCCTCCACGATGCCGCCCACGGCGGCGGCGGCCAAGCCTTCGCGCACGCCGTAGGTTTTGAAGAACGGTTGCCCGTTCTGGTCGAACTGCATGAGGTTGACACCGCCACCTTGGGTGCCGATCCACAAGCGCTGGTGACTGTCTTCCATGATGTAGGTCACCGAGCTGTGACTCAGCCCATCGGCTTTTCCCGTTCGGGTATCCATGGATTCGAAGGCTTGAGTCGTGCGGTTGAACTGAAACAAGCCGGCGCCGCTGGCTCCGACCCACAAACGGCCGCGGCTGTCTTCAAACACGCTCTCGCCGCGCTGGCTGCCATCACCCAACTGGTAGCGTCGAAAACCCTCGCAACCATCGCAAAGCGAGGCCACAAAACCATCGCGCGTGGTGATCCAAAGTGTGCCCTCATGGTCCTCGTAGAGTGCGTACAGGGCATTGGATGGCAGACTGTCGGGATCATCGGCTTCGTACCGAAAGGTCCGAAATCCCTCGCCTTGCTTGAGTGCCAAGCCGTTGTACGTCGCCACCCAGACGCGATCATGGCGATCCACCAGCACCGCTGCCGCCGCCCAGTCTGGCAATGAGCTTGGGTTGTCTGGGTCGTGCATGTATTGGCGGGTCTGATTGCGTTTGAGGTCGTAATGGATGGCACCCAGATTTTCGGGCAAGGCCAGCCAGATCGAACCCTCCTCGTCGACATCAATGCCGTAGACCGACGTGCCGCTGGTGAGGTCGTCCGATTGCAGACTGATGTCTGCGAAGGCTTCCGACTGTGGCACATGCAGGCTGACGCCATTGCGCCAACTGCCTGCCCAGATCAGGCCATCGCGATCCAACAGCAAGGAATTGATTCGACTGGCCGGCACCGTGCCGCTTGGCCCGCGGCCGTAGCGCCATGCGCGGATTCCGGATTGGGTGACCGCATCCGGCGCATCCAGCCGTGACAATCCGTACAGGGTGCCGACCCACAAACGCCCAAGATCATCGAATTTCAGCGATAGAACCTGTCCGTCGCTGAGTCCATGGTGGGTATCAAATTGCCCGAGCCGTTGCCCGTGTGCATCGAGGTGCCACAGTCCGTCGGACACCGTGCCAACCCACAGGCCCTGCCCATCGGGCGTGACTTCAATGGCGTTGATCGCGATGGGTTCTGCTGTCTGGGAAAAACGTTGCACGCTTTGCCCATCCTTGGACAGCGACCACAAGCCCGTGTTGGAGCCGAGCAACAAGGCGTGATTGAAGGTGGTGATCGTGCTGATCATTCCGATCTGCTGGCTCACTTCGACCGGCACGGACTGGAGCTGCTTGGCCTCGGGTGACAACCACTGCAAGGTATTGGCACCGCTGGCCACCCATAGTCTGCCGTCCTCAGTTTCGTGCAGGGCCCGAATGGTGGCCTCGGTGGCTGCCGCTTGCGCGGTGCCGAACGGGTAGCGTTCGAACCTGTCGTGCGCCGGGTCATAGCGCGCCAGTCCGCCGGCCTGAGTGCCGACCCAGAAGCCGCCGCGGCGGGCGCCTTCCAAGGCCAGGATGTGATTGTCCGGCAGGCTGTCGTCACGGTCCGGGTCGTTGTAGTAGATCCGGAATTGATAGCCGTCATAGCGATTCAGGCCATCCTGGGTGCCCATCCAGACATAACCTTCCGGGTCCTGAAACAAGACGCGCACCGTGGCCTG
>CAUJJS010000021.1 GCA_963205415.1 Pseudomonadota bacterium | reverse complement strand
CTTGAGCGCCCCTTCGGGGTCGGCGGGCATGCCGCGCCCCTCCTCCATCAGTGCGGCGAGCGAGAGTTTGGCTTCGCGCGAGCCATTGTCGGCCGCCTTGCGATACCACTCGGCTGCCTTGGCAGGATCGGGTGGCCGATCGATACCTCGCTCATAGGCTTGCGCGACGAACAATTGCGCCTCCGGATCACCGGCCTCGGCCTTTTCATTCCAGACCTTGAGCGTGCTCTGGAGCGAGGCACGGTCGTACTCGACATATTCGCCGCCACGCTTTTCACACAGTTCGGCGGTCGTTTTCACCGGCAAGGCGGGGCCGATATAGCTCATGCGGCCGGAACGGCGCATTTGCCCGGGCAGCAAGCAATCCACCACCATCAGGGACTTGATCGGATCGGTGCTGGCCACCTTTGACCAGTCCTCGGCCTGATTCCTGGCTTGTGCCATCGTGCCGATGCACAGCGCCGTGAAGGCGCAGCCGAGAACCACGATCTGTCTGCAAGTACGCGTACGCATGATTCATGCCTCCAAATACGAGAGCGAAGGGTCAGGGAGCGCCCTCCATCGTCTTTAGATACGCACGAAGGCAGCTCAAAATGACACGTTTGGCGCTTTGGATCACAGTTGCGGCTTCACGCTCGCAAAGTACGCCTGCAGCACGCCAACCGCAAGCTATTCGTGTTCGCGTCCGAGCATTCCCGCCGCCCCTCCCGACGACGGCGCGAACCGCTGCCATTACACTGTCGCGATGACCACCAAGCACCTTGCCACCCGCGCCGACTTTGCCCAACGCGCCGAGTCGCTCGCTCGCCTTGCTGCCGAACTCGCGCGCCGCGATCTGACGCCGGCCACCAGCAGTAATTTCTCGATGCGTCTGGATGCCGATCATGCCGTGATCACAATTTCCGGGCGGGACAAGGGTTCGCTCGGCGTCGAGGACTTCATGATCGTGGATGCACAGGGCCAAGCGGTGGGGACCGACGCCAGGCCCTCGGCTGAAACCGGCTTGCATGTGCAGGTCTACCGCAGGTTTCCTGAAGTCACGTGCGTCCTGCATACCCATTCCCGCCAGCAGACAGTGGCCTCCCTGTTCTGGGCGGCGCAAGGTGGCGTGCGGCTGGAAGGCTACGAGCTACTGAAAGCGTTTCATGGGAATAACACCCACGAAACCGCCATGACCTTACCGATTCTGCCCAATAATCAGGACATTGCCGCGCTCGCAACACAGGTGGAGCCTTTGCTGGCGGCAGGCCCGATCTGGGCCTATCTGATTGCAGGCCACGGCTTGTATGTGTGGGGACGCGACGCAGCCGAGGCCAAGCGGCATTTGGATGCGATCGAGTTCATGCTGGGCTGCGAACTGGATTTGACGAGACTGAGAACATGAGCCGACTACGGATTTTCAACGATACCGATGCCGATCAAGCACTGCTCGCGACCGACGACTTTGCCGTCATCAACGAGCAACTGGGGCGTATCGGAGTGCGTTTCGAGCGCTGGAAAACACCTCACGCACTGGCCCCGGGGGCCAGTCAGGACGAGGTGTTTGCGGCTTATCGCGAGGATATCGATCAGCTTGTGGCCGAATACGGTTTCAAGAGTGTGGATGTGGCCTCGATCGCGCCGGATCATCCGCAACGCGAGGCGATGCGCGCCAAGTTCCTGGACGAACATACCCATTCAGAAGATGAAGTTCGGTTCTTCGTGGCCGGCACCGGCTTGTTCTTCCTGCACGTGGGCGATCGGGTGTACGAAATCTTGTGCGAACAGGGCGATCTGATCGGCGTACCCGATGGGGCCACGCATTGGTTCGACATGGGACCTGCACCCTCCTTCACCGCCATTCGCTTTTTCACCCGCCCCGATGGTTGGGTCGGACACTTCACCGGCAGCGATATCGCGTTGCGATTCCCGCGCTACGAGCAGGCTCAGGTCGCATCGTGAAACGCGCCATCCTGACCGATATCGAGGGCACCACCAGCTCGATCGCCTTCGTACGCGACGTGCTGTTTCCCTACGCCCGCGCCCAGTTGCCGCGATTCATTGCCGAACACGGACAAGAGCCGGACGTGCGGCGCTGGCTGGATGCGGCCGCGGTGGATGCCGGCAGTGTCTGCATGGACAGCGTGCTGGCCGAAGTGCTGCAGGGCTGGATCGATCAGGATCGCAAGCACACCGCGCTCAAGGCGCTGCAAGGCATGATCTGGGTGCAGGGCTATGCGGAAGGTGATTACCGCGCCCATATGTACCCCGATTCAGCGCCCGCTTTGCGGCGGTGGCATGAGGACGGACATGCGCTGTACGTCTATTCCTCCGGTTCGGTGGCGGCACAACAACTGTTTTTCGGTCATAGCCAAGCCGGCGACCTGCGGGCGCTGATTTCGGGCTGGTTCGATACCGAAATGGGTGGCAAGCGTGAAGCAGCCAGCTATGTGCGTATTGCCCAAGCCATCGGCCGTCCGGCACAGGAAATCGTTTTCCTGTCCGATGTGGTGGAAGAACTCGATGCCGCACGCGAGGCCGGCATGGACACGGTGTTGCTGGATCGACGCGAGGATTATCCCGAACCACGCCTGGGAGATGCCACGAACGGTCACGCTCGGATCGAGCGATTCGACCAGATCACTCCATGAATCCCACGCTCGGCCAACTGCTGCGCGATGGTCTGCGGTCGGGCACGTTTCGTCGGCCACAGTGCATCGAACCTTTGACCCGGCTGGGTCCGGTACTCGCATTGGCGCTGCTGGATCTCATCACCGGCCTGCCCGGCGAATGGATGGTGGCCGAGGCCCCCCGGCATTTCAGCTTCGACGGATTGATGACGGCACTGGCCGCTTTCGCGCTTTACGTGCTGGCCGCGTGGCTACTTGCGGCTTGGACGCAACGCCGCGAACTGTGGCTGACGATCAGCGCTTGGTTTTTTGGGATCAGCATACTGATCAACATCGTATCGCTGCCTTTGAATGTTTTTGATCAAGCCATTACCGACGCGTTGATGTCGATCGCTTATCGTTTGGAACCGTCGCTGGCCGCTGGGATGGAGGATCTGCAGCAGGGAAATTGGATCGAATACGTACTGTTGACGCTGTGGTGGCTTGCCAGTTGTGTGTATGTGGCTCGGGCATTGGCGGCGTCGATCCCGCGGGTATTGGGTGGCGGAATCAGCATCCTCGTCTTCACGGTCCTGCCGTGGTGGCTCACCTATCCCGCCAATGTCATCGATACCGACTGGATACAGCTGTACGAGCAGGAGCGCGTCGCTTCCGGCGATGGCGACGAGGTCGTTGCAAGCGCGGAACTGCCCACGCCCGAGGCCACGATCTATGCGCAAGGCGAGCGACTGGATGGTGCCCTTGCGGCACTCGCGCCCCAACGCCCGGATCACATTGACCTGTTCGCCATCGGTTTCGCCGGTGATGCAGACGAAGGCGCGTTTCGCAACGAAGTGGAATTTCTGCCGCAGTTGATTGCCCAGCGTTTCAACAATCCAGACCACACTGTGCGCTTGATCAACGCTGCAGAAACGGCCGATGAGGTGCCCTTGGCCACGGTCACCAATCTGGAGCGCGCCTTGCACGGCGTGGCCGAGCGCATGGACCTGGAGCAGGACATTCTGATGCTCTATCTGGTCAGCCACGGCAGCGAGGATCACCTGCTCTACGTCAATCAGCCGCCCTTACCCCTGCGCCAGCTCAGCCCACAGCGCCTGCGCGTGGCCTTGGACGAGGCTGGCATTCGTTGGCGCGTCATCGTGGTGTCGGCCTGCTATTCGGGCGGCTTCCTCGAACCCTTGTCTGACCCGCATACGCTCGTCATCACCGCCGCGCGCGCCGATCGGACGTCCTTCGGTTGCGGCAACAGTGCCAATGCCACTTGGTTCGGACAGGCTTTCCTGATCGAGGCGCTCAACCAGACCACGCAATTTCGTCGTGCTTTCCTGAAGGCCCAAGGTTTGGTTGCGGAACGCGAAGCCGAGGAGAACGAGGAGCCTTCCGAGCCCCAATGGCAGGCTGGCGAAGCCATATCCGACTACTTGCGCGCTTGGTCCGAGCAATTGCCGGAGCGCCCAGCCGTGGCCTTCGTCCCTGCGGTCGAGGTCGTTTCTGAATCGGGCGAGAATTCCGCAGCCAAGAACGCCACCGATGTCGAGGTTCATACGACGAAGGGATCCGACAGTCACTGATTCGACTGTCAGCCGCGATCGGCATCGCGTATCATGCGCAGCACATCATGCGGTGGGAGAAGCTGGTCTCGAACCGGCTGCCGACGGCGCAACCGCCCGGAATCGCTCAGGCCCAGAACCGTCGCATGTCCACAACTCTGGAGAGATCAGCCGGCCTTCGGGCTTGGTCTGACGCCGAAGGGGCAAGAAGCACGCGGACACCCTCCCCACCGCGAACTTCCAAACTCTCAGGCAAAAGGACAGAGCGGGCATCCCTTCTCTTTTGCGCCCACGCGCCTCCGGATGCCGCCATGACCCAGCCTACTCTCCGTTCGCTCGAACACCACGACGCTTTCATCGAACGCCATATCGGCCCCAATGACGCCGAAATCGCGGCGATGCTCAAACTGTTGGGCCACGCGTCGTTGGAAGCCTTCACCGACGCGATCGTGCCCGGCTCGATCAAGTCCGGCAATCCGCTGGCGCTGCCTGAAGCCATGACCGAAGTCGATGCGCTGGCCAAGATCCGCGCCATCGCCGGCAAGAACAAGGTGTTCAAGAGCTTCATCGGTCAGGGTTATTACGGCACCCACGTGCCCAACGTGATCCTGCGCAACATCCTCGAAAACCCGGCTTGGTACACGGCCTACACCCCGTACCAAGCGGAGATTTCGCAGGGCCGGATGGAAGCACTGATCAACTTCCAGACCATGGTGGCCGACCTCACCGCGATGGACATCGCCAATGCCTCGCTGCTGGACGAAGCCTCCGCCGCCGCCGAAGCGATGACCCTGGCCAAGCGCAGCGCCAAGTCCAAATCCAATACCTTTCTGGTGTCCGGCGATACCCACCCGCAGACGCTGGAAGTGTTGGCCACGCGCGCCGAGCCGCTGGGGCTGAACGTGGAACTGGCCAATTCCGAAGAAGAGTGGAACGCCGCCATTGCCAAGGGCGATTTTTTTGGCGTACTGATCCAATACCCCGCTTCCAGCGGCTGGCTGATGGATTGGAGCCAGGAGGTGGAAAAAATCCATGCTGTTGGCGCATTGGCCACCTTCGCCACCGACCTGCTCGCGCTGACCCTGCTGAAGGCGCCGGGCGAAATGGGCGCCGACATCGTGATCGGCAACAGCCAACGCTTCGGTGTGCCGTTTGGTTTCGGCGGCCCGCACGCGGCCTTCATGGCCTGCCGCGACGCCTACAAGCGCTCGATGCCGGGCCGCCTGATCGGCGTCTCGATCGATGCGGCCGGCAACCCCGCCTACCGCCTGACCCTGCAAACCCGCGAGCAACACATCCGCCGTGAGAAGGCTACCTCCAACATCTGCACTGCGCAGGTGCTGCTGGCAGTGATGGCGGCGATGTACGCCGTCTACCACGGGCCCGATGGCTTGAAGCGCATTGCCCAGCGCGTGGCCCGCTATACCGCCATCCTCAAGGCCGGCCTTGCCCAGCTCGGCTATACGCAGGATCACTATGGCAGCGCGTTCGACACCATCAGCCTGAAGACCGGCGAACGCACCGACGCGCTGCTGGAGCGCGCCCGCGCCCACGGCGCCAACCTGCGCAAAGCTTGGGATGAGTACATCTGCATCTCGCTGGACGAGACCACCACCCGCAGCGATCTGGAACTGCTGTGGACGATCTTCGGCGAGGGCAAACCGCTGCCATCGATTGAAGCATTGGATGCCAGCGCGCCGGCGCTGATCCCAGCCGAACTGGCACGTACCAGCGCGTTCATGACGCATCCGGTGTTCAACAGCCACCACAGCGAACATGAGTTGCTGCGCTACCTGCGCACGCTGGCCGACAAGGACTTGGCGATGGATCGCACCATGATCCCGCTGGGCAGCTGCACCATGAAGCTCAACGCCACCGCGGAGATGATCCCTGTCACTTGGCCGGAATTCGGCAATATCCACCCGTTTGTCCCCGCCGATCAGGCCGCAGGCTACAAGGAATTGATCAGCGGGCTGGAAGCGATGCTGGTGGAAGCCACCGGCTATGACGCGGTCAGCCTGCAGCCCAACTCCGGCGCGCAAGGCGAATACGCTGGCCTCTTGGCCATTCGTGCGTATCACGCCTCGCGCGGCGAGAGCCATCGCAATATCTGTCTCATTCCGGAATCCGCGCACGGCACCAATCCGGCCAGCGCCAACATGTGCGGGATGAAGGTCGTGGTCACCCGATGCGACGCCAATGGCAATGTCGATGTGGAAGACATTCGCGCCCAGGCCGAGAAACATTCGGCCAACCTCGCCGCAATCATGATGACCTACCCCTCCACCCACGGCGTGTTCGAAGAAGACGTGGTGGAGATCTGCGAGATCATCCATCAGCACGGCGGCCAGGTGTATACCGACGGTGCCAACATGAATGCGCTGGTCGGGCTGGCCAAACCCGGCAAGTGGGGTTCGGACGTCAGCCACCTCAACCTGCACAAAACCTTCTGCATCCCGCACGGCGGCGGCGGCCCCGGCGTGGGCCCCTGCGCGGTGCGCTCGCACCTCGCTCCGTTCCTGCCCAAGGCTTTCGGCGAAGGCGGCGTGCAAACCGAGGGCACCGGCGGCGGCGCGATGGTATCGGCGGCCAGCTTCGGCAGCGCCAGCATCCTGCCGATCAGCTGGATGTACATCGCGATGATGGGCCGCGACGGCCTGCGCAAGGCAACGCAAGTGGCGATGCTCAATGCCAACTACATCGCCAAGCGTCTGGAAACCCACTTCCCTACCCTGTACACCGGCCGCAATGGGCTGGTGGCGCATGAGTGCATCCTAGATCTGCGTCCGCAGGAAAAGCTCTCTGGCATCAGCGCCGAGGACGTGGCCAAGCGCCTGATCGACTTTGGCTTCCACGCCCCGACCCTGAGCTTCCCGGTCGCTGGCACCTTGATGGTGGAACCGACCGAATCCGAGTCGCTTCATGAACTCGACCGCTTCATCGACGCCATGATCCAGATCCACGCCGAGATCCAGGACGTGATTGCTGGCAAGCTCGACCGCGCCGACAACCCGCTCAAGCACGCCCCGCACACCGCGGCGCAGGTATCGTCAAGCGACTGGACGCACGGCTACGCCCGCGAACTGGCGGCCTTCCCGCTGGCCAGCCTCAAGCAGGTCAAGTACTGGCCACCGGTGGCGCGCGTAGACAATGTGCACGGCGACAAGAACGTGATGTGCGCCTGCATCCCGGTGGATGCCTACAAGGACGGCTCCGACTGAGCGGCACGTCAGGGCACGCTCCCGAATCACGATGTCACCCGACATCGGCTTTATGCGTATCGGAATAGGCTGGCATGATGGCCAGCCTTTTCCTTTGACCTTGGGAGTCCAGAATGAACCTTCGCGTGATGGGTTTCGCTTTGTTGTTGGCCAGTGCCCCGGTCTTTGCCGAGCAGACTCAAAGCCTGAGCGCCCAAGTGGGCGTCATCGCCTTCCAGTCCGGCGATGAGGAGATCGTTCTGGTGCCGATCGATGCCAGCTTTTCGCTCACCGCCAGCACGCTGGGTGCGGCCGCCTGGCCGCCACCCAAGACCCGTATCGATCGCCTTTCAATCACCTGCGACGGTTTCAAGCCCGGGCAAACGCTGGTGCTTGATGACAAGGCGTTCCAGCGCAGCACCTGCGACGTCAGTTTCAAAAAAGGCGACAAGCCGATGGGCGAAGAACCCGATGCCGAATACCGACTCGACAAGGACAGCTCGGACAATCGCTTCGAAATCACGCAAGCCCACGACAAGGTCTACGAAGGCGTGTTTCAGTTTGATCTCAAGGATGCCAACGGCGCCTCGATCAAACTGCGCAATGGCCGATTCGTGATCGAAGATCGTCAGCTTTGATCATGCTGGCCCAGCGTGAAGCCGGTATCTGATCAGGTGGTTCCAGGCGCCACGATCACATAGTCGCCCACCCGACGCTGGGCTTTCATGCCAGGTCGATTGAAAACCTGGTTGGAGCTGCCGAAACTCGAATCCCAGCGATCGGCCCTGCGAACCACTTCCACCTGTGATGCATCCAGGGTGGCATGGCCATCCATCAGGAACAGCTCCGGCACATCAAGGGTCGAGGCATCCTGCTGGGCCACCAGCGCCAGCGCCCTGATCGAGGTCTGTCCGGCATTGACCGAATCCAGAGCACGAAGAACCGTGGCCTGACAGCGCCGCGCCACCAAGTCCACGCCGGCTTCGATCGCGCCATCTTCCTCATACCGCAACCAGCGCACCGTGCCAATGGCCCAGTCACGGGCCGCAGCATCAATTGCCAGACTGAGTCCGACCAGCTCGCCTACCCTGACACGCACCCCGTCCTCCGCATCCCAGCGCAGACGATAGCCTCCCAGACTCTGGTCCTGTACGCGTACCGTAACCGTGCTTACCAAAGCCGTGTCCGGCACCGCGCCAGCCCAGGAGGCCCCTTCGGCGGCGCTCATCGAGATCGGTGCGGCATCGCGCAGGAAGCTGTCCAGATCACGCTGACCCGCGGCCTGAAAATGCACCGCCGTCATGCCCAAGGCACACTCCATCATGTAGCCGCCTTCCAAACGCACAAAGCCACGCGAAACATCCTGGGCCCAGCCTTCAAGCACGCGTGCCAGCAAGGGAACGGGCAAACTCAGGTGATAGTCGCGCGACAAGCGCAGCACGGCTTCACGAGCTGCGCCGGCATGCGAGACCGCTGCTCGGATGAGATCGTTGAGCTTGCGCAAATCGACCCAGAACACGTCGCCATCGCCCGGATTGGGCGCACGCGACACGAACACCGGCGCCGCATCACGATCAATCATCACCAAGGCACCGGCTGCCGCAAACCGTTGCGGTGTCAGCTCGATCAGGCTGGAGGTGTCCCGGGTCAAGGTCCAGAGGTCGCTCAATTCACGCTGACTGAATCGATATGGATTGGCCAAGGCCATGGTCACGGCCTGGTTCTGCAACAGAGCGACCGTCAGGGTGCGGCGCTCGACTGGGTCCTCGACGGCCTTGGTATCCAGCTTCTGCGCAGCCGCGAACGCCGTCAGCGCGTACAGCTGTTCCCAAGCCTGAGGATCGGGGGTGCGATAGAGAAAGTAACTGGTCGCCAGCCAACGCGCGTGGTGATAAACCGCACGCACCAAAGCCGTCGCCACCGGACCGCCCCGCAGAAACGGCACCTTGCCGGCTGGTGCGCAGGCCTCGGCCACCGCCATTCGGTAGGCAAGCGCTAGGTCACGATGGAACGACAGCAGGCGTGAGGCACTTTCGGCCTTGGCACCCGTCAACGGAAACGCGCTGCCCAGCAGACGACTGGCAAGCAAGTTGCACGCCTCCATCAGCATGGGGCGCAGCAGCTCCATGGCTTCCAGTCGTGCCATGCCATCAAATCGCTGCACCCGGAACTCCATCAATACCCGCTGCAATTCACGCAGATACACCTGCTGATTGGCGCGCGGCAAGGCATCCAGCCATGCTCGTAAACCCTTTGGATCCGCCGGCACCGCATTGCGCGGCGGCGCAAATCGATCAGGCAGTTGGGTGCTGATGATTCGATAGGGATTGATCATGCCTCGACTCTGACTGAGAACGTGATGGGATCAAGAGCGAACACCACACTTAGGAAACAACTGAACAAGTCGAATCAACGTCGTTGTGAGCGCAGCGATGCAATCCATGCCTTTGATTCATTGCGAGCATCTGGATTGCCACCTCGCTTTGCTCCTCGAATTGACGGACTATTCAGATGTTCTCCAGGTCTTCCGTGCGCCTGCGCGGATGTCCACCGACGCTGCGCCATGACCTCAGGGATCCCGTCCCTTGTGCGTCGCAGCTCACAGCATACCCGGAACTTGCCGCCACTAGCAGCCAGTGCTTGTTCGAGTTGCGGCAATGCTTGTCCTGTTTCGAGCCAGCCTGCCGCGGCGCACGCCCGACTCGGTGGGGCTGAAAACGTCGTCAAGCGCCCGCCGTGCCATCAAAATGAAACCAGGACACGATCGGTGTCTCCCGATAACGACGGTCGTGTGACAATACCCCACCGTTGCTTGCGCTGAAATTCGTGAGTCCTGATTTGCCACCCCGCCATGTTCTGGCGCCTGCCCAGCTCAACGCGTTGAGTCGTGAGCTGCTGGAGAACACCTTGGGCACGGTATGGATCGAGGGCGAGCTCGGCGGCGTGTCGCGCCCGGCATCGGGTCATCTCTACTTTGCGCTGAAGGATGCACGGGCGCAGGTCCGCTGCGCGCTGTTCAAACCCAAAAGTCAGTGGTTGAGCTTTCGCCCAACGGACGGCATGGCGGTGCTGGCACGCGGGCGGGTGAGCCTGTACGAGCCGCGCGGTGAGTACCAGCTCATCGTCGATCATTTGGAAGAAGCCGGCGAAGGCGCCTTGCGACGTGCCTTCGAAGAGCTCAAGGCTCGCCTCCTTGCAGAAGGCCTGTTCGCCACCGAGCGCAAACGACCGCTTCCGCCCCATATCGCTCGAATCGGCGTGCTCAGTTCGCCCAGCGGCGCGGCCGTGCACGATGTGCTCACGGTGCTGCGTCGTCGCTTCCCACTGCTCGAAGTCGAACTCTTGCCGGTACCTGTTCAGGGCGCCCAAGCCGCCAGTGAAATCGCCCGCATCTTGGCCCGCGCCGACCAGTCCCAGCGCTATGACGTGCTACTCATCACCCGCGGTGGCGGTTCATTGGAAGACCTGGCCGCCTTCAACGACGAAGCCTTGGCGCGTGCCGTGGCCGCATGCGAAACCGTGGTGGTTTCGGCGGTCGGGCACGAAGTCGACATCAGCATCTGCGATCTGGTGGCCGACCTGCGTGC
>CAUJJS010000020.1 GCA_963205415.1 Pseudomonadota bacterium | reverse complement strand
GGCGGCGGTGCGGCCTCGCGTTACGAGTTCCAACGCCTGCACGGCATGGGCCAGGATCTGCACGACGAAGTGGTTTCGCCCAACGCGCTCGACACACCCTGCCGCGTGTACGCTCCGGTCGGCAGCCACGAGGACTTGCTGCCCTATCTCGTGCGTCGCCTGCTGGAAAACGGCGCCAATTCCAGCTTCGTCAATCGCATCACTGACCCTGACGTGCCACCCGCCGAATTGGTGGCCGATCCGGTCGCCACCGTCGCCGGTTTCGACTTCAAGTCGCATCCCCGCATTCCACAGCCAGTCGCCTTGTACGGCGAAGAAAGGAAGAACTCCATGGGCATCAATTTCGCCAACGACAACGAACTGCGCGAACTGGCCGAAAAGGTCAATGCCAGCCTGCAGCCTTGGACTGCAACCCCGCTCGTGCCCGGCGCCCAGTCCACGGCCGGCACGTCGCCGGTGCTCAATCCCGCCAATCGTCGTGAACACGTCGGCACTTGGCAGGCCAGCGATGCGGCTACGGTTGAGCGTGCCCTGAGCAACGCCGTGGCGGCGCAGCCGGCGTGGGATGGCATGCCCGCCGCCTCGCGCGCCAAGATCCTCGAACACGCCGCCGACCTCTTGCAGGAACGCCTGCCGCAGTTCGTCGCCTTGTGTGTGAAAGAAGCCGGCAAGACGCTGCCCGATTGCATCGCCGAAGTGCGCGAGGCGGTCGATTTCCTGCGCTACTACGCGCAACAGGCACGTCGCATGCTGGCCCAACCGGAAGCCCTGCCCGGCCCGACTGGCGAGTCGAACGAATTGCACCTGCACGGACGCGGCGTGTTCGTGTGCATCAGCCCCTGGAATTTCCCGCTGGCGATCTTTGCGGGCCAAGTCGCCGCGGCCCTGGTTGCCGGCAACGCCGTCATTGCCAAGCCCGCCGAGCAAACCAATCTCGTCGGCTTCGCCATGGTGAAACTCCTGCACGAAGCCGGCGTTCCGGCTGAGGTCGTGCAGTTCGTGCCCGGCGATGGTGTCAGTGTCGGCGCCAAGCTCACCGCCGATGCGCGCGTGGCGGGCGTGGCCTTCACCGGCTCCACTGAAACCGCTCGCGCCATCAACCGTGCCTTGGCCGCACGCGATGCCGCCATTGGCGTCTTGATCGCAGAGACCGGCGGCCAGAACGCGATGATCGCCGACTCCTCGGCGCTGCCCGAGCAACTGGTGAAAGACGTGGTCGGCGGCGCCTTCGGTTCGGCCGGCCAACGCTGCTCGGCCACCCGCATCCTGTTCGTGCAGCGCGATGTGTCGGACAAGGTGATCGGCATGTTGGCCGGCGCGATGAAGGAGCTCAAGGTCGGTGATCCGGGACTCCTGTCCACCGACATCGGCCCGGTGATCGATGCCGACGCACTGGCCGTGCTGGAAGCTCACGCCGAGCGCATGGACAAGGAAGCCTGGCCGATCGGCAAGGTGGAGTTGGGTGGCGATACCGCAGACGGTACCTTCTTCGCCCCGCGTGCCTACGAGATCGACTCGCTTGATCGCCTGCAACGCGAAGTCTTCGGGCCGGTGCTGCACGTGATTCGTTACGACGCTGACAAACTCGACACGGTGATCGATGCCATCAACGCCACCGGTTACGGCTTGACGCTCGGCATCCACAGCCGCATCGACGAAACCGTGCAGCGCATCGCCAGCCGCGTGCGCGCCGGCAACTGCTACGTCAACCGCAACATGATCGGCGCGGTCGTGGGCGTGCAGCCTTTCGGTGGCGAAGGCCTGTCCGGCACCGGCCCCAAGGCCGGCGGCCCGCATTACCTGGCCCGCTTTTGCACCGAGCGCACCCTCACCATCAACACCACCGCAGCGGGCGGTAACGCCTCGCTGCTGACCTTGGCGGAATGATCCTCCGCCAAGTCAAACGGACTCCGAGCGCCCATGGAAATCTTCAAACGCTTCCACATTGAAGCCGCCCATCGCCTGCCGAACGTGCCGACAGGGCACAAGTGCGCGCGCCTGCACGGCCATTCGTTTCAGGTGGAAATCCATGTCGCCGGCGAGGTGGGTTCGGATACCGGCTGGGTGATGGACTTCGCCGACCTGAAGCGCGCCTTCCAGCCCATCTTCGATCAGCTCGATCACCATTACCTCAACGAGATCGACGGCCTGGACAACCCCACCAGCGAGAACCTCGCGCGCTGGATCTGGGATCGACTCAAGCCGGCACTGCCCGAGTTGTCGGCGGTGGTGGTCAACGAGACCTGCACCTCGGGCTGCGTCTACCGCGGCTCAGCGTGAGTGCAACGCCCGTGAGTGGGCATGTCTGTTGCATCGCAGCAGGCATGGATGGTTGCGCCTGACCAGCAAGCCCCTTGTGTCCAGGAACATCCGATCAAGTCGGAACGTGGTCATTGCGAGCGAAGCGAAGCAATCCATGTCTTTGATTTGATGATCATCCATGGATTGCCGCGTCGCTGCGCTCCTCTCCATGAACCCATGCGATAAGTGGTTGATTCGTCATCGCGAGCGCAGCGAAGCGATCCAGCGTTTTGGCTCCGAACTTCTGGATGGCCACGGCCCTTCGGGCCTCGCCATGACGGTTGGGGGCAGGTTCATGGCCCGTGGGCATTTCCGGAACGGAAAAGGGATCTCGCAATGACGGCAAATTCAGATGTTCTTTTAGCGACTTTGAACGAACCGGAAACAGGCCCCGGACGATTTATGTTGCAATGCACAAAATCTTGATCTAAGCTATGTCCACTGTTCACCCAACCGCAAGGGGTTCGTCATGTCCGATTTGTTCAATTCCAATCCGTTTGCTTCCTCGGCCCGTCAGTTCGCCCAGTCGGCGCTGAAGGCCAACTCGCTGGCGTTCGAAGGCTTCGAGAACATCGTCAAGCTGCAGCTCCAGACCGTCGAAAACAGCTTCAAGTCTTCCGTTGCGTTCCTGACCGAAGCCGCTGACGTGGCCGATCTGGAAAGCGCCAAGACCATCTGGCCGAAGGGCGCGAGCTTGGTCAAGGATTCGTCCGAGCAGCTCTATGCCACCAGCCAGCAGGTGTTTGGCCAGGCGCTCAAGACCTCCGAAGCCATCGGCCAGCTCTACCGCGACCAGTTCCAGGCTGCCAACGACAGCTTGGTCAAGGTTGCCGCCAAGGCCAAGAAGGCCGCTGCAATCTGATTCACGGCTTCATCAGGTACGTGCACCGCCGCTTCCCTCCCTCATTGGCGGCGGTGCCCTCCCACCGGCGGACTTAGGTCTGCCGGTTTTTTATGCCGAATACAGCGCATTGCGCGCACGTTGTTCAACGAGTTCGTAGCCCACCCGGCGGACTTCGGCTTCAGCAATGTGAGCACTCCCGCTTGCGGCATGGAGGCGGTGTCTATTGATTGTGGTGCGCCTGGTTCGGGCGCGACGTGGACTTATCCCTCAGGTTCGGAGTCCACGCACCTGTTCGCCGACTTTGCCCACCCCAGCAGCGCTGCGCACGCGATGCTCGCCCAATATGCCGAATCGATCATCCTGACTCCGGGGCAAATTTCCTTGCTCGGTGAAGCGCCCTTGGCAACGGTCACGATGCTCGATCGGAGCGTGTACAACCGCGCGGCCTCGCGTGCTCGCGACACAGAATCCGGTGGTTGGCGGATATGGGCGGACTTTGGCTCCACTCACCAGCGGCAGGACGCACAAGTCAATGCTCCGGATGGCCGCAGCAGCTTCGATCAACTCAGCATGGGTGTTGATGTTCAGACAAAGCCCACGCTGACGGCCGGACTGGTCTTGACCGCTACGCGACAGGAAAGCGTTCTGGGTGGGAACGCTGGCAGCCATGATCTCGACGAGCTCGTGGTGACCGGCTACGCCGCGTGGCGTTGGCAGCAAATTCGCGTTGATGGCTACACCGAAACCGGCGATGACGCCGCCACCATGATGTTCGGTGAACAGCACCGGCGTGCATTGATCAGCACCCTTGACTGGCAGTTCGATGGCACCGTACAAACCGGCCCGGTTGTCCTGCATCCTTACGCACGCCTCGCGTGGTACACCGACCACGAAGCCGAAGCACGCGCGGTGCGCGCAGGTCTTGTCAGCATGGGCGGAAGTTTTGCCCTGCCCGGATTTTTACCCGATCGGAATTGGGCCACGGCCACGATGGGCCTGAATCTTGATATCAGCTCTCGGCTGTCTGCGTGGCTCGGATACGAAGCACGCCGCGCGGATTCCAGCCAGCAGTTCAACAGTATCAATCTCGGAGCCAGCTGGCGTTTTTGAGCGCTGGTTCTGGACGTCCATCGACGGGGGGACGAAAGGTGCTGCGCGTCGTGGTCGCGGCACCTCTCATCCGATTCGCAAGCGAGGTCCCGCGAAGTATCGTGACGCTCTCCGGGCAAATCCGACTAGACTGCGAGGCATTACCTCCGGTCGCAAATGGACGGCGCCCATGAGCCAAACCACCGCCGACACCCGCACTTCGGGCACCGCCTTGCCCAGTGACAAGCGCCTGGAGATCCAACGCGTCTTGGCGGCCTTGCGCGAAGACGGCTACATCAGCGACGAGGACGTGCAGCGTGCACAAACGGCTGTGCGCGAGCAGCGTGCTGGGGTGGACATTCACCCCTTGATCCTGATCGCCAACCTCAAGTTTCGCAATCTCAAGCGCGGCGACCGCGAGCTGACGCTGGAGGCACTCACGCTGTGGCTGGCACATCGTTGCAAGCTACGCTATCTGCGCATCGATCCAACCAAGATCGATGTACCGGCTGTCAGTGTGCTGATTTCGCAGGCCTACGCCCAACGACACCGCATCCTGCCGGTCGCAGTCAATGCCGAAAACGTGATCGTCGCCACCAGCGAACCCACCGATCTACGTTGGGTGCGGGACCTGAGCAAGATCCTGCGACGTGAGATCACCATCGTGGTCTCCAATCCGCTGGATCTTTCGCGCTACACCATGGAGTTTTTCGGGGTGACGCGTTCGGTGCGCGGAGCCAAGGATCAGCGCGAGGAGAACAAATCGACCTCGATGCCGAGCTTCGAGCAACTGGTGGAACTGGGGCGCACCGGCGAAGTGGGCGCCGATGACCACCACATCGTGCATATCGTGGATTGGTTGTTGCAGTACGCCTATGAGCAGCGCGCCAGCGATATCCATCTGGAGCCACGGCGCGATGTCAGTCGCGTGAGGTTTCGCATCGACGGCCTCCTGCACAAGGTTTTCGAATTGCCGACGCCGGTGATGATCGCCGCCATCAGCCGCGTCAAGGTTCTGGGCCGCATGGACCTGGGCGAACGTCGACGGCCGCAGGATGGCCGCATCAAGACGCGCTCGCCCGGTGGGCGCGAAGTGGAGATGCGGCTTTCGACGATTCCCACCGCCTTCGGCGAAAAATGCGTGATGCGCATTTTCGACCCTGATACTGCGGTCAAAACCACCGAGGAACTGGGCTTTGATGCGGCCGAATCGAGCCAATGGCTGGAACTGACCGGCCGACCGCACGGTATCGTCCTGGTCACCGGCCCGACCGGATCGGGCAAGACCACGACCTTGTATTCCACCCTCAAGCGGCTGGCCACGCCGGAGGTGAACGTCTCCACGGTCGAAGATCCGATCGAGATGATCGCGCCCGAACTCAACCAGATGCAGGTGCACCACGCCATCGATCTGGATTTTGCCGCCGGCGTGCGCTCGCTGCTGCGGCAGGACCCGGACATCATCATGATCGGTGAGATCCGCGATCTGGAAACGGCACAAATGGCGGTGCAAGCCTCACTCACCGGCCATCTGGTGCTGTCGACCTTGCATACCAACGATGCGCCTTCTGCCATTACCCGACTGCTCGATTTGGGCGTGCCGCATTACCTCATCCAATCCACCTTGAACGGCGTCCTGGCGCAGCGTCTGGTGCGCACCCTGTGCCCGCATTGCAAGCGCCCTGCACCCTTGGACGAGGACGGCTGGGCCGCACTGACCGTGGGGCTGGACGTTCCCAAACCAGCCAACAGCTTCGTAGCACGCGGTTGCCTCGAATGTCGTCACACCGGCTACCTTGGGCGCGTCGGTTTGTACGAGCTCCTGCTCATCAACTCCGATTTGCGCGGTCGGATCTGTTCGGAACTGGATCAACCGATGTTTCGCCAGGCCTGCCTCGCGCAAGGCATGCAGACCCTGCATGTGGCCGGTGCACGCAAGGTCGCCGCAGGCCTGACTACGGTGGCCGAGGTTCTGGAAGTGCTGCCACCGCCGGAGTCACGTTGAGTCATGGCTCGATGACGTTCAATTTGTCCCAAACCTTGGAGGATTCCCGCATGAACATTCGCACGGTGGCTGCCGGCAACGGCATCCAATGGCTGACCGATTCGGTGCAGCTCATCCTCAAGAATCCCGCGCCATTCGCCTTGATGGGTCTGGTGATGGCTGTGGTCGGAGCCATTCCGATTCTTGGTTCGTTCGCACTGGCCGTGGTTGGGCCGGCGCTCTACGGCGGCATTGCTTGGGCCGCACGCGAGCAGGCGCAAGGCCGCAGCGCCCAGTTCGATCATCTGGCGAAGGCATTCCAGCAAGAAGGCAAGATCGGGCCGATGCTCTTGTTGTGCCTGCCCGGCATCGTTGCAGGCTTGGTGATCGGCATCCTGGTGGTTGGGGTTCTGGCCCTGATGATGGCTGGCGCGGGTGTCACGGCTTTCACCGGATCGGACGCGGCAGTGTTGAGTAGTCTGGGTGTCGGCGGCGTGCTCCTGCTGGTAGTGGTGCTGGCCGTGGGACTTCTGGTATTTGCGTTGACCTTCTTCGCCATCCCGGATTTGATGTTCTCGCACAACGATGCCTTTGCCGCGATGAAGCAAAGTTTCAGGGCCTGCCTGAGCAATATCGGCGCGGTGCTGCTCTACGCCCTCGTGCTGCTGGTGGCAGCGGTGGTGGTTGCCGTGCTCTTGAGCGTGGTGTCGTCGATCCTTGCGCAGTTTCTGGTCTCGATCGTGCTGGTGCCTTTGGTCGGCACCTCGTCTTACATGGCCTGGAAGGATGTGTATGGCGAAGTTGCGACCGAGCTGCCGCCGCCCGTGCCGGATGGTGGCGGTATGGTGGCCTGAACACGAACTGCACCACTCGGCAAGACTTTCACCCCGCTTTAACACCGCTTTTACCGCACAGCAGATAGGGTGCCGACCCTGCGCACGGACGGTGGGTGGCATTTGGACGAAACGGCGAAGGATCGCGTTGGGCAGGCAGCCATTGTTTTGGGCTGCCTGCTTGCCCATGGCTTGGTGGGCCTGTGGCTGGTATCGGACGCCGCACCGGAATCAGAGCCGGCCACGACCACGCCGATGGAGGTGTTTTTCATCCCGGCCTCAAATTCGCCCGAAGCGGTGCCCGCGTTTCCGCGCGCGCCGCAACGGCCCATGTCGGCGCAAATCCGATCACAGGCACCCAGCCCGACGTCGCTCCCGCCGGATGTCGCATCAGCCGCGCGTGATTCGCAAACTCCGTCACCTCCTGAAGTCGACAGCGCACGCCTGCTCGACCTTGGCCGCATGGCCGCACGAGGCGCCGCTGGGCCGTTGCAGTTGGCACCGCGAAATCCCATGCAACACAAGACGCCCGCATTGGCGGGACGGGCCGAGCCCTTCACCCCGCGCGCGATCGAGCTGTACGATCCAATGACCGTGCGGGACGCCTTGCTTCTGATCGGCTCGTTGACGGGTGGCAACTACGACCCCTGCCCGGACACGCGCAGCAAGATCGCCGATCTGACCCGACGCAACGACCCACGCGCGGATGCGGAACTGCAGATCCTGCTCGATCGTGAACGTCGGCGCTGCCGTCGCTGAGCCGACTGACCAAGGTCCCTCAGAAACCGACCTGAACCAGCAGCAGGTTCTCGCCGATGTTTCGTCCGGTAGTTCCGGCATTGGACATGTGTCGCAACGACACCGTGAAACGGTCACGGCGATACCCGAAGCCAGTCATGAACTGCCAGTGGCCAGACAGCACTTCGGTATCCGAACTGGTGGCCGCGATACCACCTTGCGCAAACCATCGACCAAATACGAAACGCTTTGAGGCTGAGGCAAACCAGACCTGCGGGGTAATCAACCGATGACCATGACGGGCTCGAATCACGCCGCCCATGAATTCCCACGGATTGGCCTGTTCGGTTTCCCAACTGATGGACAGGGCCGAACTGCGCTCACCGCGAACCTCATCCATCGAGGCAGCTCCCGCGTGCACCCTGGCAAACGATGGCTGACTCAGACTCAAGGCCAACAACACCCCAAAGAGAATGACTGAACGCATGTGACACCCTTGTGGAAGCAAGGCGCAATGATAATCGCGCGCACTTCAAAAATACCGCCGAACTGAACTGCAAGGGCTTAGCTCAGGTGAAGTTCATGACTCGGCTTTCAGCATTCGCAGCCCGCCTCTGTGCGCGACCACCCCATCACTGGAGAACACCATGACGAACAAGACCCTGCTTGCCGGCGCACTGCTGGCACTCTTGCCACCCGCCGCCTTCGCTCAGGATTCGAACTGGTCCGGAACCGGCGAGTTCGGCCTTGCGCTGGCGCGCGGCAATGCGCGTTCGGACAACCTCAACGGCAAGCTCGCCTTCACCAACGAAGACGCGCAATGGAAGCACGATTTCTACCTGAGCGCCTTGCGCAACAAGGCTGAAGTCAGCGTCGACACGAACGGCGATGGCGTGGCGGAGAAGCTGATGCAGCTGTCCGCCAATCGTTACGAGCTCGGCATGAGCAGCGCGCTCAAGGTCAACGAGGTCAGTTCCTGGATCGCCGCCTTGCGCTATGAGAACGATGACTTTGCGCCCTACGAGCACCAGAGCACCTTGTCGATCGGCTATGGCCACGCCTTCATCAAGAACGAGCGCACCACCCTTTTGACCGAAATCGGCCCCGGTTATCGCCGCGCCAAGGATGCGGTCACGGGGATCACGGACGGCGACTTCATCGCGCGTGCACGCCTGAACTTCACCCACCAGATCACGGCCAGCACCTCGCTGTTCGACACCCTCTTGGTCGAAGCCGGCAGTGATAACACCTTTGCCAGCAACGAATTCGGCGTCGCCGTGGCGATGAGTGACAAGCTCGCGCTCAAGGCCGGTTTCGATGTGCGGCACAACAGCGATGTGGTGGCTCCGCTCAAGAACACCGACACCCTGACCAAGGTCAACCTGGTCTACAGCTTCAAGTAAGCCACGCTTTCATGCTCGAAACCGTTGGGCCGCACGCACGGCGGCCCAACGTCCGTGAGAATCAGTGCGCAGGCTCGGCCGCCGGTGGCATCAACTCATTGGCCGTGGCGGCCGGCAACACCCGCGCCGCCAGTGCGCGATCGGCACGCAAGGCATCGATGGCATCGGCCAGAATGTGTGCCGCTTCACGTGCCAACACGTCCGGACCTTCGTCCTTGGCCTTCTCCTCGCGCTTGGCGTCAGCCACCACATCGCGTTCATCGGCTTGCAGACCATCGTCGCTCTCGGCCGGCGTGTCATCGACCGCCAGACCCTCGGTCTTGCGCACCGCTTCACGCGCCTTGCGCCGCGCTTCGTTCTGCTCGCGCTCGGCGCGACGTACGGACTCGTTCAGGGACACGGTCTTTTCGTCGCGCTCCTTGCGGTATCGGGCGACGTCTTCGCTCCACCAGATGAACTCCTGATCCTTCTTGGCGCGTGCTTCGTGACGCGTTTCCAGCAAGGGCAGCAGGGGTTTGAAATCCGCCTGGACGGCATATTTCGCCGGATCGACCTGACTCCAGGGCAGCGCGTTGTCGTAGGTGCTCTCACCGTAGTCCTGGGCATCCAAGGTCACCGGGAAAGCGATGTCCGGCGTCACGCCACGGTTCTGGGTGGAGCCACCGGCGACGCGGAAGAATTGGGCCACGGTGATCTTGAGCTGGCCAAATCCCGGCGCTTCGCCACGCACGAACATGTCGAGGTCCACCAGATTCTGCACCGTGCCCTTGCCGAAGGTCGGCTCGCCAATGATGAGTCCGCGCCCGTAGTCCTGAATCGCGCCGGCAAAAATTTCCGAAGCCGAGGCCGAGGCGCGATTGACCATCACCGCCAAGGGGCCATCCCACGAGGTACCGCGCTGGGTGTCCTGCTGCACCTCCACGCGCCCGCGTGAATCACGCACCTGCACCACGGGGCCGACATCGATGAACAAGCCGGTCAGTTCCACCGCTTCGGTCAAGGAGCCGCCGCCGTTGTCGCGCAAGTCGATCACGATGCCATCGACCTTTTCCTGCTTGAGCTCATCGAGCAACTTGGCCACATCACGCGTGGCCGAGCGGTAGTTCGGCTCGTCGCGGCGGCGACCCTCGAAGTCCTGATAGAACGCCGGCAGGATGATGAGCCCGATCCGGTGTGCCTCCCCATCCTTGCCGAATTCGATCACTTCCTTCTTGGCGGCCTGTTCTTCCAGTTTGATCTTGTCGCGCTCGATCAAAACGATCTGGTGCTCGCCATCGGCACCCGCGTCGGCGGCCAACACATCCAATCGAACGAAGGAGCCGCGCGGGCCACGGATGAGGTCGACCACATCATCCAGGCGCCAGCCCACGACATCGACCATGGCGCCGTCCTTGCCCTGGCCCACGGCATAGATGCGATCGCCCGGCTTGACCTTGCCCGACATCGCCGCCGGACCACCGGGCACGATCGAGCGAATGACGGTCAGCTCTTCATCGTTCATCTGCAGCACCGCGCCGATGCCGTCCAGCGACAGGCGCATGGAGAGATTGAAGTTCTCGCTGGTGCGTGGGTTCATGTAGCCGGTGTGCGGTTCGATCGCGCCGGTGTAGGCGTTCATGAACGTCTGGAACACGTCCTCGCTGCGAATCGACTGGGCACGCGACTCGTAATTGGCGTAGCGCTTGTCCAGGGTCTCGCGGATGGCGGCGATGTCCTTGCCGGCCAGTTTCAGGCGCAGCACATCGTTCTTGACGCGCTTGCGCCACAGCGCGTCCAGCGTGTCACTGTCAGAAGCCCAAGCGGCATCCTTGCGATCGAAGTTCCAGGTTTCGTCGGCACTCAGATCGATGTCGGTCTTGAGGTAGGCACGCGCAAATCGGGTACGGTCAGCCACCCGTTGCAGGTACACATTGAACATGTCGAAGGCGGGCTTGATGTGTTGCGCGCGCAGGGCATCGTCGAGGGTGTCGCGCAGTGGCTTGAACGATTCCACGTCCGAGGCCAGGAGGAACATCTTGTCGCGATCGAGCGCTTCGAGGTAATGGTCGTAGATGCGCTCGGACAAGGCGTCATCAAGGGCCGCCGGGTGGTAGTGGTAGCGGCTGTTGCTCAACAACTGGGTGACCAGCATGGTGACTTCGGCCTGCTTCTCGGTCGGTGCCAAGGTCTGGGCTTCAGCCGCAGGCTTGGACACCGCAGCGGCAGGTGCACGCGCGCTCGGCGTTTCCGCCATCGAACCGGTGCACAACACCAGCCCCAATCCCAGTCCAAGAGCCCTATTCCAAGGCATTGCGCGCATTTGACTACCTCGTGTTTCAAGTTTCCGCGCCATTCCGGTGCGGTGTTCAGCATGTATCGGCGGCTGGCGTGATGTCATTGGTCCACGTCAGCCGTCAAAGGTTCCCGTGGCATCGGCCAGCCGGTACTCAGCGAGTGGCTTCATTGTGCCTGATTGGCGCAGATTCAATCCCCTCGCTGTGCCGGAAGCCGGATTCAGCTTGGGGTCTTGGCTGGCGTTGCGGCACGCGCGCGCCGTCCCGCGCCGGGCAGCACCCCCAAGCCTTCGGCACCGCCGTCCGCACCCACGCGCAGCAGGCGCAAGGTGTTGGTGGCACCCAGATGCTCCATGTGATCGCCACTGGTGATCAGCACCCGATCGCCCTCGCGCAGCAGCTTGGCGCGGTAGAGCTGGGCCACCGCGTCGCGTGCGGCCTTGCGTGGCTGATCCCCGCGGCTGTCGAAATCGATCGGCCCGACGCCGCGCATCAGCGCCATGCGTCGACGCGCGGCCGCATGGCGCGACAGGCCATAGATTGCCGCCGGCGAACGATAGCGCGACAAATAACGCGCCGTGCCACCCGATTCGGTCAATGCCAAGATCGCACGCACCTGGATGTGCTCGGTCAGATACATCGACGCCAAGGCGATGGCGTGGTCGGGATGCTCCAGATCACGAGGCACGGCCTCAAAGTCGGTGTCGTGTTCGAACTGCCGTTCAGCCCCCAGACAAATGCGCGCCATCGCTTCCACGGCCTTGACCGGGTAGTGCCCGGCGGCGGTTTCGGCGCTGAGCATCACCGCGTCGGTACCATCGATCACGGCATTGGCCACATCCAGCACTTCGGCGCGGGTCGGCATCGGTGACTCGACCATGGATTGCAGCATCTGGGTCGCCGTGATGACCACACGGCCACGCTCGATGGCCTCGCGGATGATTTTTTTCTGCAGGCCCGGCAGTTCGGCATCACCGATCTCCACGCCCAGATCGCCGCGCGCCACCATCACCACGTCGCTGGCGTCGATGATCTGGCTGAGGTTGGCGATGGCTTCGGCGCGTTCGATCTTGGCCACCAAATGGGCCTGGCTGCCGGCCGCACGCGCCAGCGCGCGGGCCTCTTCGATGTCGGCGGCATTGCGACAGAACGACACCGCGATGAAGTCCAGATCCAGTTCGGCGGCCAGTTGAATATCAGCACGATCCTTGTCCGTCAGCGCCGCCAGTGACAGCCCGCCACCCAGACGATTGAGCCCTTTACGGTCCGAGAGCACGCCATCGTTCAAGACCGTGGTGTGGATGCATTCGCCCTCTACCTGCTCCACCCGCAGGGTCATCATGCCGTCGTCGAGCAGCAATACGTCGCCAGGGCCGACATCGTTCACCAAACCGAGATACGACACCGCCACGCCCGAGCCATCGCCCGGCATGGCGTCTGCCCGCGCATGCAGGGTGAAGCGGGCACCGCTTTGCAATGACACCGGGCCATCGGCGAAGCGCTCAATGCGAATCTTGGGCCCGCCCAGATCGCCCAAGATGCCCACTTCCCGCCCCGTCGCCTGCGCCGCCGCGCGCACCCGCGCCACACGCGCGGCGTGATCGGCGGGCTTGCCATGCGAAAAATTGAGCCGCACCACGTCCACTCCAGCCGCGATCAGGGCTTCGAGTACGCCCGGCGCATCGGTAGCGGGCCCCAGGGTGGCGAGGATCTTGGTCTTGCGGGCTTGGGTCATGGTCATCTCGACGTTTGGGTTCGTTTTGTCGGCGCCACGCTAGCACCCCTTGCCATGGCCTGACCATGAAAAATTTGTCGGCGGTGAAGCCGCCCTGTCCGCGCTCGCGAGCAACGATTGCCGCGATGGCGTGGCCTCAACGCGAGCCGTCGCGACGCGAGTTGCGATCGAGGCGTTCGCTCAGCAGTTTGGTGTAGTTGGAAAAGCGTCCCGCATCCAGCGCCCCCGACTCCAGCGCCGCACGCACCGCGCAACCGGGTTCGCGGTGGTGGCGACAATCGCGGAAGCGGCAATCCAGGGCCAAAGCCTCGATGTCATCGAAAACCAGGTCGGCCACGTCCTCGACCCCGGTGAGCTTGAGCTCGCGCATGCCGGGCGTATCGATCAAGCAGCCGCCTTGC
Organism: Pseudomonadota bacterium; assembly: GCA_963205415.1. Taxonomy (GTDB): domain Bacteria; phylum Pseudomonadota; class Gammaproteobacteria; order Xanthomonadales; family Xanthomonadaceae; genus Denitratimonas. The sequence continues at coordinate 12,333 of CAUJJS010000020.1, read as the reverse complement.
GGCAAGGTCAATAGTGCGCGGTGGGTGGTGGTGTGGCGACCGCGCGAATCCTGTGCCCGCACCGCGCCGGTCTTCATCTTTTCGCGGCCCAAGAGGGTATTGGTCAAGGTGGATTTTCCGGCACCGGACGAGCCAACCAAGACCACCGTTTGTCCAGCGCCCAACCAAGGGTCCAACTGGGCGACGCTGGCGCGATCCTTGGCATTGACCATCACCACCGACACGCCGGTGGCGGCAATGGCATCGAGTTGATCACGGTATTGCGGCGCATCCTCGCAACGATCGAGCTTGGTCAGAACCAACACCGGTATGGCGCCACTGGCATGGATCAGGACCAGATAACGCTCCAGCCGGCGCAGGTTGAAGTCCCGATCGAGGCCCGTCACTACCAGCACCGTGTCGATGTTGGCGGCGATGGCTTGCACGCGCCGTTGTTCGCCCGCAGCACCGCGACGGAACAGACTGCTGCGCGGCAGCCATTCAAGGATCAGATCCTGATCCGGGTGGAGGCGCACGAAGTCGCCCACCACGGCGCGCAGCTCGGGATCAAACCCCTTGCGCGTCCAGGGTGCTGGCGCCTGCACCGCGAACTCGTGCTGGCCATCACTCACCTCGTAACCGGAGCGGTGCTGTGCGCTCACCCGTGCCAAGCGTCCCTCTGGCGCATCGCGCCAAGCCTGCGCCGCCGGCAAGTCCGCGCGCCATCCAAGGCCCGCCAAGGCGTGGACCGGATCCATCCGCCCAATCATGGCCGGGCCCGAACCCTGCCATCGCGGGCGACCCAATAATTGGCCCTGTCTGCGGAGTCGACCACGGAGACGCGATCGCCCAGAACCACCGCGGCATAGCTGGGAATCTGATGGGCCAAACGCCGCAAGACGAACTCCTGATCTCGATCCTCGGCCCACAGCCGAATGGGACCGGCCGCGTGCTGACGCGCAACGTCAGCCAGAGATGGTGAGAACACCGCTTGCCAGCGACCGACCTGATGCAAGGTGAATTGAATCTGGAAACCATGCGCCACACACAGCACGGCCAAGACCGTGACCGTTGCACGACCGAAGCGACCCATTCCAGCCACGCTTACGGCCACAAGGCCACACACCACCGCCATGAAGCCATAGCCGTATTGGTTGGACGAAAACGGCAAAACCAAGGCCGGCGCCAAGGCCAACAAACCACCCACCAGGCTGAGCAGCAGCAAGGGTCGTGCGCTGCGCCATTGGCTCCACCACAAGCCCAGCAACAGGATCAGCAGCAAAGCCCAGCGCTTCCACGAGGCCAGTTGCAGCACCTCGATCTCGCCCACGGCAAGCGCCCAAGGAAACACTTGATAGGCCAGCCAGCGTCGCGGGATGTCCCACAACTCGATGGCATAGGGCGTGCCGGCGGCTGGATGCAGCAAGACATCCAAGCGCAGCCCCAAATAAATCAGCGCCACGGTGCCGCTGGCCAAGGTCGCCACCCACCAGAGGGGCCGAAAGCGCAGATGGAGCGTCGCCAATCCCAACAGCGCCGGAATCGAAATCGCCGCCTCCTTGGCCACCAAACCGATCGCCGTGGCCAGCACCGCCGCCAAGCCCGCCCACACCAGTGCGGCGCGACCGGTATCCAGCGATTGCAGAATGCGCAGCACGGCCAAGCCTGCAGCCACCCAGATCAGATCCGCGAGGCACCCGACCCAGCCCTGCACCCACACGGCATAGGGACTCAGAGCAAATACCAGCGCTGCGGCCCGGGCGTGTGCCAAACGCACCCCGGCCGCGCGCAGGATCGAAGCCAGCAGCAGCGCGTTGAGCGTGCCCAGCAACACCAGCACCAGATGAAAGGCTTGCGGCGTATCAAACAACGCACGCGACAACAGCATCCAGAGGTTGAAGGTCAGTGGGCGGTACTGAAAGTCCTGCCAATCGCCAAACCCCTGCCACGGCAGGCCCGCCAGCGTCGGACCACTGGCCCGCGCCGCCCATTGCAGTTCGTCGTGGCTGAAATAGCCCGGATTGAGCCACAGCGGGGCTTGCAACAGCAGCAGCGTCAGCACGAACCACAGGTTTGCATGGCGCTGCAGGCAGGAACGCGGGTCGATCACGGGAGCGTGGGCTGCGACGGGAGGGAATGGCACATTGTCGCAAAAACCGCATCCACCATTGCGTAAACAGCAAGAATCACCCATTTCTGCGGGTTAGAATCGAAGTCCTTTCATTCCCTTTGGTCATAGCCCGATGTCCAATCATGATGCCTTCCGCGAGGCTGCGCTCGAGTACCACCGCCAGGACCCACCCGGCAAGATCAAGGTCACCGCAACCAAGACCATGGTCACCCAGCGTGATCTTTCCTTGGCCTATTCGCCCGGCGTGGCGCACGCCTGCGAGGCGATCGTGGAAGACCCCAATCAGGCCTCATCGCTGACCGCACGCGCCAATTTGGTCGCTGTCATCACCAATGGCACGGCGGTGTTGGGTTTGGGCAATATCGGCCCGCTCGCCGGCAAGCCGGTGATGGAAGGCAAGGGCGTCTTGTTCCAGAAGTTCGCCGGCATTGACGTGTTCGATATCGAACTGGCCGAACACGATCCGGACAAGTTGGTCGAAATCATCGCCGCGATGGAACCGACCTTCGGTGGCATCAACCTCGAAGACATCAAGGCCCCGGAGTGTTTCATCGTCGAACGCAAACTGCGTGAGCGCATGAAGATTCCCGTGTTTCACGATGATCAGCACGGCACGGCCATCATCGTCGGCGCAGCCGTGGTCAACGCCCTGCTGGTGGCCGGCAAGCGCATCGACGAAGTGAAACTGGCCACCTCGGGCGCAGGCGCGGCCGGCATTGCCTGCCTGGACATGCTGGTGGCCCTGGGCATGAAGCCGGAGAACATTCTGGCGGTGGATCGCGAAGGCGTGCTGTACAAAGGCCGCGATCACCTCGATCCGGACAAGGCGCGTTATGCGCGTGACACGGACAAGCGCAGTCTCGCGGACATCGTCGCCGGCACCGATATTTTCCTGGGCTTGTCGGCGGGCGGCGTGCTCAAGCCGGAAATGGTCGCCACCATGGCCGAGAACCCGATCATTCTGGCCTTGGCCAATCCCTATCCGGAAATCCTGCCGGAAGACGCCAAGGCGGTGCGCCCCGATTGCATCATCGCCACCGGCCGTTCGGACTACCCGAATCAGGTCAACAACGCCCTGTGTTTCCCCTACATCTTCCGTGGTGCTCTGGATGTGGGTGCCACCTCCATCACCGAGGCCATGAAGTTGGCGTGCGTGCACGCCATTGCCGCACTGACACGCATTGAGGCGGCCGATCTGGGTGCCAGCTACGGCGGCGATGCCCCGAGCTTCGGGCGGGAATATCTGATCCCGCGTCCGTTTGATCCACGTCTGATGGAAATGCTGGCCCCGGCCGTGGCACGCGCTGCGATGAACTCCGGTGTGGCCACACGCCCGATCGAGGACTTTGCGGCTTATCGCGACAAGCTCAATCAGTTCGTGTTCCGCTCCGGCATCGCGATGAAGCCGATTTTTTCGCGCGCGCGCGCCAACCCGCAGCGCTTGGTGTACGCCGAGGGCGAAGAAGAAACGGTGTTGCGCGCGGTGCAGACCGTGGTGGACGAGGGCTTGGCGCGACCCATCCTGATCGGCCGTCCGGCGGTGATCGAATCCCGCATCCAGCGTCTGGGTTTGCGTATCCGTGCCGGCGAGCATTTCGATTTGACCAATATCGACGATGACCCGCGCTTTACCGAGTACTGGCAGACCTACCACGAGATCATGGCGCGCCACGGCATCACCCCAGCGGCGGCCAAGGCGGTGATGCGCTCGCGTGCGACCGCCATCGCCGCGGTGATGGTGCGCCGCGGTGAAGCCGATGCCATGTTGTGCGGCATCGTCGGTCGTTACCAGAAAAAGCTCGCGTACGTCGTCAACATCCTCGGGCGCGAACCCGGCGTGGCCCACACCTCGGCGATGTCGGCGGTGATCAACGACAAGGGTGTGTTCTTCTTCGTCGATACCCACGTGCAGCTCGAACCGGATGCGCGCATGATCGCCGAGGCGACCTTGCAGGCCAGCTACCGGCTGAAACTGTTTGGCATCGAGCCCAAGGTGGCGTTGGTGTGCCATTCCAACTTCGGCAGTCACGAAGACGCCCGCGCGGCCTGCATGCGCGAGGCGCTCAAGCTCATCCTCAAGCGCCAGCCCAATCTGGAAGTGGACGGGGAAATGCACGTGGATGCGGCGCTGGATCCGGTTGTGCGCGAACGTTTGCTGCCCGGCTCACGCCTCAAGGGCCAAGCCAACCTGTTCGTGTTCCCGAGTCTGGATGCGGCCAACACCGCCTACAATCTGGTGCGTTCGATGACCGATGGCGTCGGCATCGGCCCGATCCTGATGGGCGTGGCGAAATCCGCTCACATCCTGACGCCGGCCGCGACCGTGCGCCGAGTCGTCAACATGAGCGCGATCGCGGTGGTGGAAGCGCAGTTGCGCGACGAACTGGATGCGCTGGCCTTCGGTCAGGAAGATCCGACTTGAAACCCCTGGCGCGCCCTTGCGGCGCGCCTTGACCCTCAGCCGCGCGCCGGTGTGACGTGCGGCTTGGGGATGCGGTCCGGCCCCAGCAGTTTTTCGATGCGCAGGAACACTTCCGAGCGCGAGAAGGGCTTCTTCATGAAGTCGTCGGCACCGATGCGCTGGGCGTAGAACTGCTCGGTCGCCAATTCGTTGCCACTGATCATGATCACCGGAATACTGCGCGTGACCGGATCCCGCCGCAGCCGGCGCAAGGCCTCGAAGCCATTCATGCCGGGCAGCACGATGTCGAGAAACACCAGATGCGGCATGCTGGTGCGCGCCAGCTCCATGCCGGTTTCGGCATCACCGGCCTCGATCACCTCGTAGCCGTTCTGCTCCAGCATGCGGCTGAGCATCAACACGATCGTGGGTGAGTCATCCACCACCAGAATGCGCACGCCTTCAGCGGCAGGCTGGCGATCCTGTTGACGGCGTTCTTTGCCAAAAGGCGCACCGATTGGCTCGGCTTGCACGTCCGGTTCAACCGCAGTCACCGGCTCGCTCACCGACTCTGGCTCCGGCGTCGGTGGCAAGGTGCGCGCCACGGGCGCAGACGTGGCCACGGGTTTGTCCGCGCGCCCCAGCCAGCGATTGAATCGGTCAAATATGCTCACGCCACCCCCCTTTGAATCTCGTATCGCTCACGTCCCGACGCCCATCCCCAAGCATCAGGATGCCTCCGTCGCCTGGCTTGGCTCGCATCGCGGTGTCAATGTCAGATCTGAGCCACGTCGCGCAAACGCCAGCCATTGCCAAACAACCAACGCAGCCTTTGTTGCAGGATGTTACTCGCAAGCGCGGTTTCGATCACCAGATCAATACCCAGATCCGCCTGACTTCCCGTGACTTTGGCCTCGAGATCGATTCCACCCAAGCCGGGATCGACATCATCCGGCTCGCTTTGCTTGGCCCGCCAGCGATCAAAAGCGTGGGTCGAACTCAGGACCTGCTGCACGTCCCGGGCAAAGGCCTCGGCCCCGTTGGCCATGGATGACAGGTCCGGGTCGCTGCCGCGCGCGGTTGAAGGTTCGGGCAAGCTGATGAAGTATCGAGAGCGCATAGGGCCTCCATGGCACGGCAGAATCTTGATTTTGCGCATTATTGCCGATTAATGCGAGCATGCGCTTGCGGCTGGAAACCTTATTCGCCCGCAGCCAATCGCCCCGGCGCTCTGCCTGCGACTGTCCGGCGGCAGCGCGCCGACTTGATCGAAGCCCTTGCAGGACTGGTGGAAATGCAGCCATGTTCAGGTCCAAAAACTGGCTCTTACCGATCATCGTATTGGCACAGATCACACCCGTGCAGGGCGATCACGTCGACATGACACCGCTGTCAACAACACTCGCCGCGCTGATGCACGACTACATCGGCAAGGTGCCGGGCGCTGCCGCGCTGCTGTTGCTGGCCCAGGATGGCAGCGTGTCGCTCGACGACCCCGCTCGACGCTGGCTGCCGGAGCTGCCGTCAGTGGCCGATGCGATACACCTGCGCCACATACTGAGTCACACCAGATCCACGAGCGTGCCTATGGCTACAGCCTGATCGATGGGCATTGGCAACGCAGCGATCAAAGCAGTGCCAGTGCGGTCCTGGGCGATGGTGGCATAACCGTCGATCGATGATCTGGACAGCAAGGGCCGTGGAATTTCCGTTGGCGAGTACGATTCAGTTCTATCCCAAGCAGCCGCTGGACAGGGTGCGGTGGGTCGCCGCTCGGCACAAAGAGCGCGTTTTGCTGCGGCATCCTGGACGGAAATTGAACGACGTGGACTTTCTACGGGCCGCGACGCACAAGCATGGGGAAGCACTGCTGCGCATGCCAGTGCTCAATCCGGAGTGCGTGCTATTGCCGATCCCGCCGGACATGCCAAGGGGCATCCTGACGCCTTGGTGCTAGATGGTCCGCTGACCATGGGCCGGGCGTTCTACTCCCGCCCTGACCCACGAAAGGCCACCCCATCCAACCCCACCGGATCGCCACTCGTTGGCAACGAGGCGGAGGTTGTGGGCCTGTTCGAGAAGTTGCTGAAACCCGGCAAGACCGTGGTGCAGGCCGCCAAGAACCTGATCGAGCAATCCCGCCCTGTGTGGCTGGGAGCATTCACTCTGGATCAATTGGTGGAGCTTGCGGGCAAGCGCCTGCCGCAGATCAAGCACTACGCCGACATCCTGCAAGACCTGGACACCAATGAAGTTAGGCCAGACCTGCGGCTCTCCACGCACGTATTGCTTCATGCACGGCCTTGTCGTATGCCTCGTCTGGATCAGCATAGAGCAGCCAGTTATCAGCTAACTCTACAGCAATGGCCTGACATGCGGCCCGACCTTCCGAAAGTATCTTTGCAACTTGATTCTCATCGAGCTTTACGACCACGGAGATAGGTTGGAAGGAGATTCCGCTAATCGCCTCCATAAAGTAGCCATCCGCGGAGTGCAGGAGCACCCAGTTCTCAGGATCTTCATCTATGACGTTTATTGGTGTGTCTGCGCGGCCAAACGAATGGAAGGCTTCCCCCGACGCGAGTGTGCTGCGCGTTGGCCGGGTTCGGCAACCAGGTGCCGGGATGGAAAGCGAAGTGGACACGAAAGGCGCGACTGTAAGGGGCGGCTTGATGTCCCAGCACTCCTTGGTCCCGTACGCTTTGTTCAACGCATGGGCAGCGCGCAACGATACCGGGCAGTTGTCGTCGTCACCCGTCATGCGTCCAGCCAGCCCTGCACCCAACCTGCTCCCTGGATGTCATCTCCAACATTCGGAAGCACTTGTCCGCGTAGTGCGCGCTCACTCACCACGATATCGAGATTGATGTCTTCGTCGTCTGCGTCGGAGTCGCGTAGCACCGTGACCTTCAATACCCAAGCGCGCGCGCCGAATGCGCCACTGGGCAATTCATGCACGGCTTTGATCGGGCCGCGAAACTCGCAGTCGTCGCGGTCGTTCTTTCCGTGCTGGAAGAATGCGGCCATCCCGGTCATGTGGATTTCGATGGGGCTGTCATCGTGCGGATCACGATCCGGCTCTATCGCGTGGATCATTTCCGGCTTGGTGATGTAGGCGGGTTTGTCATCCGGCTTCTCGACGAAATATGCGATGGCCGCGAGACGGAAATTCGCCGCCATGTCCGCATGGTATTTGCCGCCGTGTTCCAAGTAGCGCGCATCGAAAAAGGTGATGCGGCTAGGGCCGAAGTCGGCACCTAATTGGGCTTCCAGTCCGTTCGACCACAAGAAACCTTCGCGCAGAACGAGCCTATGCAGACCGGTGTTGCCCACTTCCGGCCAGGCGGCGCAAAGGTGGTTGCCGTCCTCAGCCACTTCGATCAATGCGATCAACTCGGCATCGCCCACTGCATGGCCGAGATAGATGCCATGTGGTCCGTTCTCCGCGTTGACAACATCCGGTTTGCGGCCGATCACCCTTGCCTGCTGGATGGCAGCAGGCAGGGCTTTCACCATGAACTGTGCGGTGTCCTCCACGAAGCTGTGCCAATGGTTGCCGTGGAAGTGCTCCACATCTTCTCCATCCCTGTTCCAGAACGTGCTGCTTTGCGTGGTCATGCCTTGTTCCCGTCTTTTGGCCAAACACATTGCAACACCCACTCGTCTCACTGCTTGAGACCCATCCGGTTGGTTCAAGGCGCGATGCGCCAGAACCGCCAGCTTTCAAGCGGAACTTACGCCGTCAGCTCCTGCCGTGCGGCAACACCGCCAATCTGATGCATGCGCGCCACGACCGCATCCAGTTGCCCCGCCGCCGCCACGCCGCGTTCGATGAACACCCGGCTGATGGAGTGGTACTAGCGCAAGGTGCCCTCGCGTTTGGCGGTGAAGCGATCGAACACGGCAAGGCCGAAGCCCGAATGTTCGATATCCGACACGATGGCGTGGGCGTTGTGCAGTTTGTCGCAGCAGGACACCAGCAAGGCGTCGTCGTTGGCTTCGCGCAGGTGGTGAAGATAGGCGATCTTGCGTTGCCACCAGTCGGCAAGTTTGGCTTCCTGCGTGTCCAGCACGGATTTGGCTTCTTCCGTGCTGTCGGTGCAGGCCAGAACAATGGCGACCACGCGCTCGCCGAAGCGATCGTGCACGATCGCTTCGTGCTTTTCGCCACAGTCCTCGATCACATCGTGCAGCAGGCCCGCGATGGCCTGATCTTCGTCGCCGCCGTGGTCGAGAACCAGCGCGCTGACGCCAAGCAGGTGGCTCAGATACGGAATCGCCGTGCCCTTGCGCGTCTGGGTCGCGTGCGCTTGCCGGGCGTAGTCGAGGGCTTGGGTGTATCGGTCTGTGAGCATCATGTGACCTCAGAATCTAGTGTTGTAAATCGCCAGCTGCGCTTCGTCGTCGTCGTCGATCTCGATGGTGACGCCATCTTCCAACAGCGACAAGAGACGCACAGCCGCTCTTGCCCGGTCGAATCGTTCGAGCCCGTGGTACTTGCCATACTCGCGCACCGCCTTGTGCCATTGACTGTCAATGCGGGCGAGCAGGTCGTCGAGCGTGAAGCTATCGTTTTCGCAATGAGCGAACAAATGCAGTAGCGCCTGCGCCAGGGCGGTCTTCACGACCAGCTTCAGCGCCGGTGGCGATTTCGGTTGGCGTTTGAATAAAGAGCGCCGCGCGACCGGCTCATCGTCGTCGGTTTGCCGGCGCATGAACATCGGTATGTCCAAATAGTCCTTCGAAACTTGCGTGTCCACAGATGCGGCCACGTAAGCCATCCGAGGCGAAGCCACCACCATGCCAGCCGGAACCATGTGCGCCACGGGCGTGACGGTCGGCAAGCCGTCGATCTTGTCCGCTTCAGCGCGCTGTTTCACCAGCACCGCTTTGGTTTCCGGCGTGATCAGCCCGTAGCGTAAGGCCAGTGTTTCGCGCTCGGAAGTTTGATCGCCCGTGTGCAAATAGAGGCGTTGTCCCGCCCACGCGCGCCATGCGGCCAATGATTGCAGTTCGTCAAAGGCGAATTCCAGTTTGCGATCCGTTTCAGCCAAACGTACCGAAGCCGTGATGGGGTACTGGTCGGCAAAGCGAGCCACCAGCGTGAGCGCATCGCCCGGATACACGACACCCGACGTCACGCGCTGCACCGGTGTGCCCGTCCAGGCGATGTCCAGATTGACCGGCTGCGAACGTGCGCGGCGCAATTGCCGCATCACGCCCGCGTCGATGGGTTCGGCGGGTACGGCGCGCTCCAGCGTGGCTTGCGTGCTCAGGGCCAGCGGCGTCAACGCATCCACGCCAGCACTGGAACCTACCGCCACCACGAACACGCGCACGCCTTTGCGGATGGCCATGTTGCGTGCGAGTTCGATCTCGTGTGCGTTCACCGCGCCATCGGTGACGAGGATGATGACCTTGCGCGGCGCGTTTCCATCCAATGCTGCCAACGCCTTCTGCAAGGCGGCGTCCATTTCCGTGCCGCCCAGATTGGCGTTCACGGTGTCCTTCAAGTCGCGCAGGGCCTCCTTCACGCGCGCGGTGGCTTGAAGTGGGCGGCGGAACAAGGCGTTGGTCGAACTGCCGAAGCGAATCACCTGAATCCGATCCTGCTCGCGCAGGGCATCGGTCACGGCCTGCAATGCTGCGCGTGATTGCACGATGGCATCGCCCTGCATCGAGCCGGAGCAATCCAGCAACAGGCAGATGTCGCAGACCTCGGCCTCGTTCGAGTCGATCTGCGGCACGGTGAAGCTCACGATGCCGAGGCTGCCATCGCCGTCGACGATCCAGCGCGCTTGCGAGAGCGATTCCGCACCGAGATCGAAATTCAGCACAAGGTCGCGGTCGAGCAGGGCGTGAGCGATGTGCAGCACCAGTTCGCCCGCGTCCTGTGCGAAGCGCACGCCGTGCGTGGCGCATTGCACTGGACGCGCGGCCAACAGGCCGCGCACGCGGATTTCCGCATCCAGCGGGTGCTCCACCGCAAAGTCGTTGCGTGGCTGCGCCACCTCATCCAGCGCGCTGCGGCCATAACGCGGGCGATGCACCAGTGGCAGCGAAAAGCGCGCCACGCCATCGGCCACGTTCAGCGCCGCCGCAAAGTGCAGCACGATTTCTCCGCTTTCGCCGGGCTTCAAGTTGCCCAGATTCACGCACAGCAGGCCCGGATGAAGTTGCTCCAGCAGTACGGCGGAATGGCCCTCGCTGATGGCGTGATCGTAGTCGCAGCTGGCTTGCTGGGCGGGCAATACCTGCGCAGACAAAGTTTCGCCTGCGAGCGTGGCGTCCATGCCGATGAAGGCGGCATCGAGCGGCATCGGGAACGAATACACCGCTTCAATGGCCTGCCGGCCTTCGTTGCGGAAGACATGGCGCAGTTCGTACTCGCACAGAAGATCGGTGATCGTCGCACGCAACACGGAATGCGCCAGGGGCGAGGCGGCGGTGATGGCTTGCTTGATGGCGTTCATGGGGTCAGTCCTTCGGCGATTTCTTGACGGTATCCAGCGCCGCCAGCACGGTCTGGAACAGGCGGCGCACCTGCGTTTGGGTGAGGCCGGAGCGTTCGGGCGACACCACCAGCTCCACGCCATCGGCCACGATCAGATGCGACTGCACTTCGATGGCTCCGGGCCGGCGTGGGGCCACCGGCGGCTCGTGCTTGGCTTGCAGCAATCCGGCGATGGCCTCCAGCGACAGACCGGTTTCCTGCCACTGGCGTATTCGCAGCAGTTCCGACAGGTGCGCCTGCGTGTACCACGCGCCACGCCGTTCGCCTTCCGGCCCCGCAATCAGGCCTCTCTGGATGTAGTAGCGAATCGTGCGGCCCGGCATGCCGGATTGGGTGCTGAGTTGGTCGAGCGATAGTTTTAAGACACTCATGGTGTCGCAAATGCTGTACCATTGCCCCAGGCTTGTCAAACGTCGGTCGGTCGGAAGTCAGCTGAGTCGGAAGTTTGTGCATGGCCCAAGTGTCGGCCCGGGCCGTCTCAGGCGTTGAGACAGACCAGTCGTAAGGTGCAAGGCAAACATCGGATGCGCTGTAGATAGATCGCCCGTTAATGAAGGAAAGCCGCCATGTCCAAAGATACGTTCCGAAACCGACTGCAACGGTGGTTCGACCACGAAGGCTACTCTGCCGATGCCCTCGGCATTGATCTGGGTACGACCAAAACCTGCGCCGCCATCGCCAGCTTCGACGCAGACTCCGGCGAGCTGCACTGCCGCTGCGTGGATTTTTCGGGGGCCGCGGGCGAGACCGGCATCGCCATTCCTTCCGCCGTCGCCATTGATCAAGGTCGCACCCTGGTGGGCACGCAGGCGCTGGCAAAGCGCGGACAGAAGGGATTCCTACCCGAGCGCACGTTCTTCTTCGAGACAAAGAACACCATTGGCCTGAAATACACCTATCCCAATGCGCGCAGGCATTTCGCCAATGCCACCGATATCGCCACACATTTGCTGGGTAATATCAGGGATGGCGTGGATGCGATGCATGGCAGCGTGCCGGATGCGCCGCCGGTGGTGGCGTGTCCGGCTTCGTTCCATGCCTCGCAGCGGCGCGAGACGGTAACGGCGACGTGGCGCGCGTTCCGCGAACCGTTCTGCTCGCTGGATGATCGGGAGGACATGCCTGAATCCGCGGAAGACGACGATTCACCCAACGCACGGGCAAGCCTGATCGATGAACCCTACGCCGCCTTCCTCGACCTCTTGTTCCGCGAGCCGACGGATTCGGAGGCATTGCTCCAATCCGGCAATACCCTGATGGTGTTCGACTTCGGCGGCGGCACCTGCGATGTGGCGCTCTTTCGCATCG
>CAUJJS010000019.1 GCA_963205415.1 Pseudomonadota bacterium | reverse complement strand
CAGGTGTCGAGAAAACCCGCCACGCCCGCCAGATACTGCCCCACCTCGACGTGCGCTGCAAAGTAGTCGCGTACTTCGAGGTCACGGCCCGAGAGTGGGCGTAGGGCCGGGTTCCACTGCGGATTGGGCATGCAGCGCACGTCGAACACGAAATCGGCGTCGTCGGGCACGCCATTGCGGTAGGCGAATGACTGCACCAGGAGCGACAGTTCGGGGCGGACTTCAGCCGCCAACTCGGTGACGATCAGGCGTCGCAACTGATGCACGTTCATGCCGCTGGTGTCGAGCACGCGATCGGCAATGGCCACCAGAGGTTGCAACTGCTTGCGCTCCAGCGCGATGGCATCGGCCAGCGAGCGCCCGTCGATGCTGAGCGGGTGACGTCGGCGGGTTTCGCTGTAGCGCCGCAACAGCACTTCGTCGTTGGTATCCAGGAACATCAGCTCATGCTGACAACCCATGCGGCCGACCTCGGCCAGCGAGTGCGGCAGGCGTTGCAGGCCATCGGGACGATTGCGCACGTCGATGCCGACGGCCAGTCGAGGCGGTGTCTGGGCGCCGGCGGTGAGGCTTTTCACGAACTGCGGCAGGAGTTCCGCCGGCAGATTGTCGACGCAATAGAAGTCCAGATCTTCCAAGGTGCGCAATGCCACGCTCTTGCCCGAGCCGGACAAGCCGCTGAGCACAAGCAGCTTGATGGGAGGGTTCACGCTCATGACAGGCGCGCCCGACGCATTTGGTGCGCCTGACGTTCCATGAAGGCTTGTGCGGCATCGAATCCGCGGCTCTTGAGCACATGGGCGCGCACCGCGGCTTCGGCCAATACCGCAAGGTTGCGACCGGCCGCCACCGGCAGGGTGATTTGCGGTACGTCCAGATCCAGAACCTTGCGCATGCCGACGTCTCCGAACAGGCGGTCCAACTCGTGGCCCTCGCCGGTGGCGGTTGCGTCCTGTCGCTGCAGGTGCAGGATCAAGCGCAGGTATTTGTTGCGCTTGACCGCCGTGTCGCCGTACATCTCGCGGATATTGAGGATGCCGATGCCGCGTACTTCCAGCAGGTCCTGCAGCATTTCCGGGCAGGCGCCATCGAGCATGTCGGGCGCGATCTGGGTGAACTCGGGTGCGTCATCGGCCACCAGACGATGGCCGCGCGTGACCAGCTCCAGGGCCAGTTCGCTCTTGCCCAAGCCCGAATCCCCGGTGATCAACACGCCAATGGAGTGCACCTCCATGAACACCCCGTGCAAGGTGGTGCGGGGTGCAAGTGCGCGCGCCAGGTGGTACTGGAAATAGGTCAGCAGCTCGTGGCCGCGCTGGCTGGACACCCAGAGCGGGGTGTCGCTGGCGTTGGCGGCGGCCAGCAGGTCTTCAGGCGCTTCGCGACCTTTGGTGATGACCATGGCCAACGGGGTCTCGTTGACGATGCGCGCCAGAAAATCCGAGCGTTGACGGGGTTTCAGATCGTCGAGGTAATCCAGCTCCTCGCTGCCCACGATCTGCACCTTGTTGGCGTGGATGGTGTTGAGATAGCCAGCCAGTGCAGGACGTCGCGCCAAGTGGCTGACGGACTCCAGCACGCGATTCTCGCCGTGGTGTCCCGCCAGCCAGCGCAGGCCCAGACGTTGTTCGAGCTGATCAAACAGTTCGCGCGCGGTGATTCGTGTGGGTGTCGACATGAAACCGGAGCCGGGTGCAGAAGGGAAGGTGCCCGCCGGAAGCCGTGGCTCAGGCGGCCAAGTGTGCCAGTTGCCATTCGGCAAGTACGCCGTGCAATTGTGCGCTGTCCTGCGTGCTGCGCAAGCGCGCGCAGAATGCGGCGTCGCTGAACATCTCGGCCAATTGCGAGAGCAGCAACAGGTGTTGCTGGGTGAAATGCTCGGGGACCACAAGGGCGAACACCAAGTCGACGGGCTGGCGATCACCGGCATTGAAGGACAGCGGGTCGGCCAGTTTCAGGAAGGCCCCGGCGGGAGAATTCAGGCCGCTGATTCGACCGTGCGGGATCGCCACGCCATGCTCCAAGGCGGTGGAGCCGAGACGTTCGCGTGCGCACAAGCTGTCGTAAATGCTACGTTCCAGTTCGGAATCATCCGAGGGAAGTACCAAGGTGGCGGCCGCCAGTTCCAGCAGACGCTTCTTGCTGCTCACCTGCAAGCCCGTGCGAACCCGCACTGGCGCCAGCAGATCAATGAGATGCATGGTGATCAAACCCCTGTGGTAACGATCCTGCCCTGCCATTGTCGCCGATTCCGGCGCGGGTTTGTCGATGCGGGGGCGCGCTTGGGCCGTAATGACGTCACGGGGACGCATGGGACTGTGCGCAGGTTCCCGATTCCATCGTGTTTTTCAAGCACCTCACCGTGCAGGCAAGGGTGCTCAGGCTCGCTGCGACCACGACGGGTCGCAGCGAGTGGGTCAAAACCGGTGTCAGCCGGCTTCAGCCGTGCGGATGCTCTGCTCGGGACGATGATGGCGTGCCGGCTTTTCCTTGCGCTTGATGATCTGCCGGTGCAGCTTGTCGAGCAATTGGTCGATGGCCGTGTACATGTCCTCGTCCACGGCCTCGGCGTGGATCGTGTGTCCAGACAGGTTGAAGGTGGCGTCCACTTTTTTCGCCAGTCGCTCCACCGACAGCGTGACACGCCCGTCGATGAGGTCATCGGAATGACGCTCCAGCTTGGCCAGCTTGCTCAGCACCGTTTCCTTCAGTGCTGGCGTGACTTCGATTTGATGCCCGACAATCTCGATATGCATGACAAACCTCCTGTTGCTGCCTTTCGGCGGATTCCCGGCCCTCCGGCCGGATGATTGCCGTGTGCTTTCGCACACCCGTCTTCAATACCTTACATGGCGTTAAGGGCATGTAAAAGCAAGCGCCCACGCCATCAACACAGCCTCCTTCGGTCGTTGGATGAGGGAATATTCATGGCTTCCCGATATTTGGCCACGGTGCGACGCGCGGCGCTGACGCCTTCGCGTTCCAATGCCGTGACCAAGGCCGCATCGGACAGCGGCTTGCGCGGGTTTTCCTGATCGATCAGGCGTCGCAGCATGGCCTGGATCGCGGTGCTGGAGGCGGCGCCACCATCGACGGTGGCGACGCCGCTGGAAAAGAAATGTTTGAACTCGAAGGTGCCGCGCGGGGTGTGCAAGTACTTGCGGGTGGTGACCCTTGAGATCGTGGACTCGTGCAGTTCCAGTTCGTCTGCGACCTCACGCAGTACCAGCGGGCGCATGGCTTCCGGGCCGAAATCGAGGAAGGCGCCTTGCTGGCG
>CAUJJS010000018.1 GCA_963205415.1 Pseudomonadota bacterium | reverse complement strand
CATCATTCCCGATGTGATGCTGGATGCGAACGTGGCTGAGTTGGAGGATTCCAACTACCAGCCGCCAACCGTGCGCGAACGCGATTTGCCCGGCCACCTCAAGGGTGAGAACGAAACCACCGAATCGACGACCGATCCCACCGCCATTGCCGTCCAGCCGCTTCCCGAAGAGTTGAAAGACCCCGGCGTGCGCGAGGCCCTCAACCTGCTCAAAGGTCTGGCCGTGTTTGCGCCACGCAAACCGGCGGCGAAGTAAGCCTCACGCCGCCAAGGCGAGCTTCAGCCACGTGGCAAGGTCGTTGAAACGTGAATCGGGACGTTCGGCAGGCCAACACAACACCCACTGCGCCGTCGTCGGGGTGAAGCCCCAAGGCGCGATCAGGCGCCCGGCATCCAGATCGGCGCGCACCAAGGGCTCGGGCGCGATGGCGATGCCGAGGCCGGCACTGGCCGCTTCCAGCAGGTAATACAGGTGATCAAAGCCGGTGCCCAGACGCAACTGCGCTAGGTCGAGGCCGTGGGCGCGCGCCCAAAGCGGCCAGGCTTGCGGGCGCGAATGGGTATGCAGCAGCGCCTGCGCGAGCAAGGCGTGCGCAGGCTGGCCTTGCAGCGCCCGCGCCGCTGGATGGTGGCTGGCCAACACCGGCCCAATGCGCTCGACCGCCAGCGTCGCCACCGACCATGTGGCCGGCCACGGTGGCTCGGCCAGCAACAAGGCTGCATCGAGTCCGCTCAGTGCCGCATCGGGCGTTGATTCCTGCGCCGACAGGTGCAGGGGCAACTGCGGCAAGGCCGCTTGCAACTGCGGCAGGCGCGGGATGATCCAGCGCGCCAGCACGCTGGCCGAACACCCCAGCACCAACGCGTGTTGTGATTGCTCGCGATGCATTCGGCCAATCGTATCGACGATGGATTCGAAGGCGTTTCCACTGACTTCTGCCAGACGTCGCGCGGCGGGGGTTGGGATCAGGTTGCGGCCGTGGCGCTGAAACAGCTCAAAGCCCAATTCCTCTTCCAGCAGACGCAATTGGCGGCTGATGGCGCCATGGGTCACATGCAAGGCCTCGGCCGCACGGCTGGCTCCGCCCAGACGCACGGTGGCCTCGAAGGCGCGCAGGGCATTGAGTGAGGGTAGTGTGCGTGACATGTGAGATTTACTGACAAGGCCTTGCAATCATATCGCTTATCAATGCCGATTCGATCCACTAACATTTCAGCTTTACAAACATCTGAGAACCCTCCGTGGCCGAGCTTCCCGACTTCAACGCCTACCCCGACGTCCATGGCCATTTCGGCCGCTTCGGCGGCAGCTTCGTGGCCGAAACCCTGATGCATCCCTTGCAGGAATTGACCGAAGCGTGGCTGAAGTACCGCGACGATCCCGAGTTCCTGGCCGAGCTCGATGCCGACCTGCGCGACTACGTCGGCCGTCCCAGCCCGATCTATTTCGCCCGTGGCCTCACCCGCAAAATCGGCGGCGCGCGCATACTCTTGAAGCGCGAAGACCTGAACCACACCGGCGCGCACAAGATCAACAACACCGTGGGTCAAGCCATGCTCGCCCAACGCATGGGCAAGACCCGCATCATCGCCGAGACCGGCGCCGGCCAGCACGGCGTGGCCAGTGCCACGGTAGCCGCACGCTTGGGCCTTGAGTGCGTGGTGTACATGGGCGCCACCGACATCGAGCGGCAGAAGATCAACGTCTATCGCATGACGCTGCTGGGCGCCAAGGTCGTGCCAGTCACGTCCGGCTCCAAAACCCTCAAGGACGCACTCAACGAGGCCATGCGCGACTGGGTGACCAATATCCACGACACCTTCTACATCATCGGCACCGTCGCCGGCCCACACCCCTATCCGATGATGGTGCGCGACTTCAACGCCGTGGTCGGGCGCGAAGCGCGCCGTCAGATGCTGGAACAGTATGGCCGTTTGCCCGATGCCATCACCGCCTGCGTCGGCGGTGGCAGTAATGCCATCGGCTTGTTCCACGCCTTCCTCAATGATCATGCGGTGCGCATCGTCGGTGCCGAAGCCGCCGGCGATGGCATCGATACCGGCCGTCACGCCGCCTCGCTCTCGGCCGGCAGGCCTGGCGTGCTGCACGGCAATCGCACCTATCTCTTGTGCGATGACGATGGCCAGATCACCGAAACCCATTCGATTTCCGCCGGTTTGGATTATCCCGGCGTCGGCCCCGAGCACAGTTTCCTCAAGGACACCGGTCGCGCCGAGTACGCCGGCATCACCGACGCCGAGGCACTGGAAGCCTTCCACCTCTTGTGCCGCACCGAAGGCATCCTGCCGGCGCTCGAATCCAGCCACGCCGTCGCCCAAGCCATCAAACTGGCGCGAGAACTTCCCAAGGACGGCATCGTGCTTTGCAATCTCTCCGGTCGCGGCGACAAGGATGTGCACACCATCGCCCAGCGCGAAGGCATCCAACTCTGAAGGATCACTCCATGCCTATTCTCGGTATCGGTCTGCATGTCATCGTGGCGATCTTCTTCGCCGTCCACGCGATTCGCACGCGGCAGGAAATGTACTGGCTGTTCGTTTTGTTCCTGTTCCCGCTGTTTGGCAGCTTGGTGTACGGCCTTGCCGTTTGGCTCCCCGAGATGCGCAACAGTCGTGGTGGTCGGCGCGCGATGCAGGCATTGCGCAAGCAGATTGATCCTGGCCGTGAACTGCGCGAGGCACGCGAATCCTTGGAAGTATCGGATACCGTGCAGAATCGCCTGCGCATGGCCGATGCCCTGCTCGCCGCTGGCAAGCCAGCCGAGGCCGAGCCCATGTACGCCAAATGCCTGCAAGGCGTCTATCGCGACAATGCCGACATCACCCTTCGCCACGCCCGCGCCCTGCTGGAAATCGGTCAGCCGGAGAAAACCCGCGCCGTGCTGGACGCCTTGCGCGCCAGTCAACCCAATCTGAAATCCCGCGATGGGCATCTTCTCTATGCCCGCGCCATGGCGGCCTGTGGTGACAAGGAAGCCGCCAAACATGAGTTCGATGCACTGATCGATTACTGGGCTTCGCTGGAGCCACGTGCGTGGTACGCCGATGTGCTGGCCGACTGGGGCGATACCCAAGCCGCCCGCGCACTCGCTGACGAGGCCATGCAAACCGTCAAGCGCATGCCGCGTCACGCACGTGAGCTCAACGCCGAATGGATCCAGCGCCTGCGCCGCCACGCCGCTTGACCCCAATCCCGAATCCCCGCCTTTAACCAATCCCCGCTCTCAAGCTATGAACCGCATCGATACCCGTTTTGCCGAACTCAAGGCCCAAGGACGCACCGGCCTGATCCCTTTCATCACCGCTGGCGACCCGTCGATCGAGGCGACCGTGCCGGTCATGCACGCGTTGGTGGATGCCGGTGCCGATGTGCTCGAACTGGGCGTGCCATTTTCCGATCCTATGGCCGACGGCCCGGTGATCCAATTGGCCAGCGAGCGTGCCTTGGCGCGAGGCATTTCAACCGACACCGTGTTCGCTTTCGTACGCGAGTTTCGCAAGACCGATGCGCGCACGCCGGTGGTGTTGATGGGTTACCTCAATCCCTTCGAAATCCACGGCCCCGATCGCTATGCGCGTGAAGCCGCCGAGGCCGGCGTCGATGGCCTGCTGCTGGTCGATAGCCCGCCCGAGGAAAGCGCCGATACCCGCGCCGTGCTCGAGGCCCAAGGCCTGCACCAGATCTGTCTGGCCGCGCCCACCAGTGGCCCCGAGCGGCTGGCGCGCTTGATGCAGGGCAGTCGCGGTTACCTGTATTACGTCTCTTTCGCCGGCGTCACCGGTGCCGCGCACCTGCAACCGGAAGCCGTGAGTGAAGCCGTGGCCGCGATCAAGCAACACCGCGATCTACCCGTGGCCGTCGGCTTCGGCGTACGCGATGGCCAATCCGCCCGCGCCATCGCACGTGCCGCCGATGCCGTAGTGATCGGCAGCGCCTTGGTGCAGACCATGGCCGACGCACGCGATCCCGCCGATGCCGCCGCCCGCGCACGCGCCTTTCTTGCGCCGATTCGTGCGGCGCTGGATGCGAATTGAGACCACTGCTTTCGCTCGAACCGTGCCTTCGAAACCGTGATTGGATGAGGCACGAGCGTGGCCAGCGTACGTCGGCGTACCACGTGCATCGGCCTGCGACGAACGTATCCAACGTACGGTCGTCGGTAGGTGTAGGGTGGATATGGCCTCGGGCCGCATCCACCGTGCAATGTCGCACGGCGGCGTGCCCGGTTGGCTCTGGCGGATGCACTGCGCTTATCCGCCCTACGGGCAATCTTGGGTCTACGACTGGCCAACAGTCGCTGCATGACTTTCGAGGATGCTGAGGCACGACTCGGTGCTCTACGCGGATTGGATGCGGTTGTCGGAAGGACCGTGGCGATTGACTGGCGAAAGAGGCGTCGGTAGGTGTCGGGTGGATAAGGCCACGGGCCGCATCCACCGTGCGATGTCGCACTGCGGCGTGCCCTGTTGGCTCTGGCGGATGCACTGCACTTATCCGCCCTACGGGCAATCTTGGGTCTACGGCTGGGTCAACAGTCGCTGCATGACTTTCGAGGAGGCACCGACCACTGGCTTGTGGCGCAGGCTCGGAATCATCTGAAGTAATCTCCGAAGCTCGTTCCACACCAAACGTCATGGGCCCGGCAGCAAATTGGTTGCATCAGAGTTGCGTTGTCATGGCCATTTCATGTGAGCGTGCCCAAATGATCTGGGTCGGCGTGGGTAGCGAAAATGGTAGCAAATACCGCTTGCACATGGTTGCACTATTCACTACAATGCTTCCCATGAAACGCAAACACCGCACGACGCTGGAGTTGATCTTCGCCCACCCGGCGAGCGCCAATGTGAAGTGGCGCGACATCGAAGCATTATTTGCCGCGTTGGGCGCGATCATCGGCGAAGCGGAAGGCTCGCGCGTGACCGTGGAATTGTTCGGCGTGGTTCGCGTGTTCCATCGCCCGCACCCACGCCCGGACACCGACAAGGGCGCAGTCGCCAGCGTCCGCAAATGGCTTGAATCAAACGGAGTGACTCCATGAACAACATCATGACCATCGAAGGCCACAAGGCCGTCATCAGTTTCGACCCGGAAATCGGCCAGTTCCGTGGCGAATTCACAGGCCTTTCCGGCGGTGCGGACTTTTACGCTTCGGACGTTGAAGGCCTGCGGCGAGAGGGCGCGATCTCCCTGCGTGTGTACCTCGACCTTTGCGCCAAGCGCGGCATCGATCCGCTGGCTAAAGCATCGGGCGCACTGAACCTGCGCGTTTCGCCAGACCTCCACCGCGCCGCAACGGCAGCGGCCAAGGCGCACGGCCAAAGTCTGAACCAGTGGGCAAGCGAGGTGCTGGCGCAAGCGGCTCACGGCTGACACGCCCTTCATATCGTCACCAGCGGGCGGCGCATATACCGCGCTGGCCTCGCGCGGCGCGGAATGACTCGCTGCTGTCGGGACATGGGAAAGTACATCGACACGGATCGAGCGAGAACCCCTATGTGGCGTGACAAGCTTGTTGCCGAGGCTCTTGAGCAAAATGTCAATGCTGAGGCACGACTCGGTGCTCTACGCGGATTGGATGCGGTTGTCGGAAGGACCGTGGCGATTGACCGGCAAAAGAGGCATCGGTAGGTGTAGGGTGGATAAGGCCACGGGCCGCATCCACCGCGCAATGTCGCACTGCGGCGTGCCCTGTTGGCTCTGGCGGATGCACTGCGTATATCCGCCCTACCCCCTGACCTCGGGCAGGGCTGTGGCATTACACTGCCGCTTTGGATTTCGATGAGCGTCCATGAGCTGGCTGAGCAAATTGATGCCTGCGCGCATCCGCACCGAGAGTGGCACCAAGACCGGCTCGGTGCCGGAAGGATTGTGGGAAAAATGCGAAGGTTGTGCGGCGGTGCTGTACAAGCCCGAGTTGGAGCGCAATCTGTACGTGTGCCCGAAGTGTGGTCACCACATGGTGATCGCGGCGCGCTATCGCCTGGACGCGCTGTTCGATCCCGACAGCGCACAGGAGTTGGACGAAAACCTGGCGCCCGTTGATGCGCTCAAGTTCCGCGATTCCAAGAAATATGCCGATCGCATCAAGGCGGCGCAAAAGCAGACCGGCGAGAAGGATGCCCTGATCAGCATGCACGGCCAGTTGAAGGGCCGGCCCTTGACCGCGTGCGCCTTCGAGTTTCGCTACATGGCCGGCTCGATGGGTTCGGTGGTGGGCGAGAAGTTCACCCGCGCCGCCGAATATGCACTCGACCACGGCTGCCCCTTCGTGTGCTTTTCCGCCACCGGCGGTGCGCGGATGCAGGAAGGCCTGTTCTCGTTGATGCAGATGGCCAAGACCTCCGCCGCTTTGGCACGGATGCGCGAAGCCGGTCTGCCGTACATTTCGGTGCTCACCCATCCGACCACGGGTGGCGTTTCCGCCAGCCTCGGCATGTTGGGCGATCTCAATTTGGCCGAACCCAAGGCCCTGATCGGCTTTGCCGGCCCGCGCGTGATCGAGCAAACCGTGCGTGAAACCTTGCCGCAAGGCTTCCAGCGCAGTGAATTCCTGCTCGAACATGGCGCCATCGATGCCATCGTGGATCGGCGCGAATTGCGCGACAAACTCGCCAGCGTGCTGGCGATGCTGATGCGCGCGCCGATGCCGCCGGCCTCGGCCGAAACCGCTGCGAGCTGATCGAGCATGACGGACAAGCGATATTTCGGAACCGACGGCATTCGCGGCCGTGTCGGTGAAGGCCCGATTTCGGCCGATTTCGTGCTCAAGTTGGGCTGGGCGGCGGGTCGTGTGCTGGCACGTGATGGGCGCCGGCCGGTCTTCGTGATCGGCAAGGACACCCGTATTTCCGGCTACATGTTCGAAGCCGCACTGGAGGCCGGATTGGTCGCCGCAGGTGCCGATGTGCGCTTGCTCGGACCCATGCCCACACCGGGCGTGGCGGTGCTGACGCGCTCGCTGCGCGCCGATGCCGGCATCGTGATTTCAGCCTCGCACAATCCGCACGAGGACAACGGCATCAAGTTTTTCTCAGGCCGTGGCGAAAAACTCGACGATGCCACCGAACTGGCCATCGAAGCCCTGCTCGATGAAGCGTTTTCCACCGTCGCGTCCGAGCACCTCGGCAAGGCCGTGCGCATCGACGATGCCGATACCCGCTACGCCGAGTTCTGCAAGGCCACCACGGCGGATGATTTCTCTCTCGCCGGTCGACATTTCGCCGTCGATGCCGCACACGGGGCCAACTACCAGATCGGCCCGCGCGTGCTGCGTGAACTGGGCGCCAAGGTCTCCAGCATCGGCACCGCACCCGATGGCTTGAACATCAATCGCGGTGTCGGCTCCACCCATCCCGAAGCCTTGTGCGCGCTGGTGCGCGAGAGCGGTGCCGAGTTGGGTATCGCCTTTGATGGCGATGGTGATCGGGTGTTGTTCGTGGATCGCCACGGAAACCTCGTCGATGGCGATGCCTTGATCCACATCCTGGCCAAACATTGGCAGGCGACAGGCCGCTTGCGCGGGCCGGTGGTGGGCACCTTGATGACCAACTACGCACTCGAACGCGCCCTCGGCGAACGCGGCATTGAATTTTTGCGTACCAAGGTCGGCGATCGCTACGTGCATCAAGCCTTGAAGGAACATGATGGTGTACTCGGCGGCGAAGCCTCCGGCCACATTCTGTGCCTGGATCGCGTCACCACCGGCGATGCCATCGTCAGCGCGCTGCAAGTGTTGGAGGCTTTGTCCGCCAGCGGCCAGACGCTGGAGCAAGCACTGGCCGACTATCACCCGCTGCCGCAGCGCACCGTGAATGTGCGCTATGCCGGGGGTAATCCGCTGACGCACCCGTCGGTGGTCGCGCAGCGTGACGAGGCCGAGCAGGCACTCCGCGGTCGCGGGCGCTTGGTGTTGCGGGCATCAGGCACCGAGCCGGTCATTCGCGTCACGGTGGAAGCCGATGATGCGGCCTTGATGCAGCAGGTGTTGGATCAACTGTCGAGTGCCGTGAGCGCCGCGGTCTGAGACGCCGATCAGTAGGCGGAAGGCATGGCGCGGGGCTATGCTCGCGCCTTCACTTTGTTGGACGACACGCCATGAGTTCTGCCATTCCCACCCTCGACATTCGTCGTTTCGATACGGACCGTGCGGCCTTTGTGGCCGACCTTGGTGCGGCTTACCGGCAATGGGGATTTGCCGGCATCCGTGGTCACGGCATCGCGCAGGGCTTGATTGATGATGCCTACGCCGCGTTCCGGCGATTCTTCGCCCTGCCCGAAGCCAGCAAGAAGGCCTTTCACGTGCCGGGCGGCGGCGGTGCGCGTGGCTACACGCCGTTCGGTATCGAAACGGCGAAAGGTTCCAAGCATTTCGATTTGAAAGAGTTCTGGCACGTCGGGCGCGAGCTGCCGTCGGGCAGTCCGCACCGTGCGGTGATGGCCGACAACCTGTGGCCGGACGCGGAAGTGCCTGAGTTCAGATCGGCGGCCTTGGCGCTGTATCGCGCGCTCGATGACCTCGGCAGTCGTGTGTTGTCGGCGCTCGCCTTGCACATCGGTTTGCCTGCGGACTGGTTTGCCGACAAGACCGATCACGGCAATTCCATCCTGCGCCCGATCCACTATCCGCCGATCACGACGCCGGATGTGCCGAACGTGCGCTCGGGCGCGCACGAGGACATCAACCTCATCACCTTGCTGGTCGGTGCCAGCGCCGAAGGTTTGCAAGTGTTGTCGCGGCAAGGCGAGTGGGTGCCCTTCACCGCCGATGCCGATACCATCGTGGTCAACATCGGCGACATGCTGCAACGCCTGACCAACCACGTGTACCCATCCACCACGCACCGCGTGGTCAATCCGCCGGGCGAAAAATCGCGTGAGCCGCGTTATTCGGTGCCCTTCTTCCTGCACCCGAATCCCGAGTTTCTGATCGACGTGTTGTCCTCGTGCATCAGCGCCGACAATCCGAATCGCTATCCCGAGCCGATCACGGCGCAGGCTTATCTGGAAGAGCGTCTGCGTGAGATCAATCTCATCTGAGGGCGCGACCATGGCGCAGGTCTACCCCGCTCCGATCCAACAGGCAGGCTGATCCGGATGCGACAAGGAATTCTGTTCGGCCTGCTTTCCGGTGCGATCTGGGGCGTGGTGTTCATGGTGCCGGCGCTGTTGCCGCAGTTCCCGCCGATGCTGTTGAGCGTGGGGCGCTATCTCATGTATGGCGTGGTCTCACTGCTGCTGGCCGCGCCTTGGTTGATGCCCATGCTGCGCAATCTACAGCGTGGCGAAGGCTGGTTGCTGGTGGAACTGGCCGTGACCGGCAACCTGTTGTATTTCGTGTTGTTGTCGGCGGCGGTGCAGTGGACCGGGGTGGCCGCGACATCGCTCATCATCGGTGCCACGCCCGTCGTCATCACGCTGTTGGGACGCGGCGCTGTCGATGCGCCGCCATTGCGACGACTGGCGTGGCCCTTGCTGCTGGTGCTGGCCGGAGTGGCCTGCATCAACGTGGATACCCTGCTCAGCGCCCACGCCCAGACGCGACCCTTGAGCGAACGTCTGATCGGAACGGCTTGCGCGCTGGCCGCGATGGTGAGTTGGGCCTGGTACGCGGCGCGCAATGCCCGTTTCCTGAAGTCGCAGACGCGCTTTGACAGCAATCAATGGTCGCTGCTTGGCGGTATCGTCACCGGCGTGCTGGCGGCGCTGTGCTGGTTGGGTTTGTGGCGGCTTTGGCCGAGCGTGATTGAACCGGTCGCAGCCTCGACGCCCACGCCTTGGATGAAGTTTTGGCTGTTCAACCTGTTTCTGGCCGTGGCTTGCTCCTGGATCGGCAATGCCTTGTGGAATGCGGCGACCCGGCGCCTGCCCTTGACTTTGGGCGGTCAGATGCTGGTGTTCGAAACTCTGTTCGCCATGCTCTACGGCTTCCTTTGGGCGCAGCGCTGGCCCACCGTGTGGGAATGCGCCGCACTGGTGCTCCTGGTCGGTGGCGTAACGTGGGCGGCGCGCTGCCACGCAGTGCCGTCACGCGCCGTGCCGGCACACTGATCGGCCGGCGGTGAGGTCCAGCGGCATGCATCAAACAAGGAAAATCAGACCATGAAGATCACCCGCCGTGCTGCGCAGATCGAGCCGTTCTACGTGATGGAAGTGGCCAAGGCCGCCGCCAGTCTGGCCGCCACGACCGCGGCTACCGCGCGCCCGGTGATTGCGCTCAATATCGGTGAGCCGGATTTCACGGCACCGCCTCTGGTGCGAGAGGCCGCCGAGCGTGCCATTCGCGATGGCCTCACCCAATACAGCCCGGCGCTCGGACTTGGCGCCTTGCGCGAGCGCATCAGTGACTGGTATCGACAACGTTTCGGTTTGGACGTGCCGGCGCGGCGCATCGTGGTCACGGCCGGAGCCTCGGCCGCGCTGCAGCTGGCGTGCCTGGCCCTGATCGAGGCCGGCGACGATGTGCTGATGCCCGACCCCTGCTATCCCTGCAACCGGCACTTCGTCACCGCAGCTGAAGGGCGGGCGGTGTTGATACCGACGACGGCCGCCGAGCGTTATCAGCTCA
>CAUJJS010000017.1 GCA_963205415.1 Pseudomonadota bacterium | reverse complement strand
GCCGTGCAGAACCTCAATCATGCCTTCGGTCTGGACGAATGGGCCGGCATTCCCTTGCAGGAGAATGACCATGGCTGAGTTGCTCTGGCAAAAACCCGGGGTGACGGTGGATGCGGGCATCCAGCGCTTTCTGGCCGGTGACGATGTCATCCTGGACCGAGAATTTTTCCTCCACGACATCCGTGCCAGTCGCGCCCATGCGCAAGGACTGGCCAAGATCGGCATCCTCGGGGCCGTTGAACTGGCCGGAATCGAGCGCGAACTGGATAACCTGGCGTCGGACTTTTCTGCCGGCAGCTTCGTGCTCGACGAGCGTTTCGAGGATGGCCATTCGGCCATCGAAGCACGCTTGACCGAACGGCTGGGCGATGCCGGTCGCAGGATCCACACCGGGCGCAGTCGCAACGATCAGATTTTGGTGGCCACGCGCTTGTGGCTGAAGGAACGCGTACAGCAGGTGGCGGATCTGTCGCGTGCCATTGCCGAGGTCGCCTTGGATCGCGCCAAGGCGGAGCAGGATTTGCCGATGCCCGGTTACACCCACATCCAGCGCGCCGTCGTATCGTCGGCGGGCATGTGGTGGGCGGGCTGGGCCGAAGCCTTCATCGACGATGCCATCCGTGCCCGCGACACGCTGGCCCTGATCGACTGCAATCCTTTGGGAACGGCCGCCGGCTATGGCGTGAATCTGGCACTGGATCGTCTGCACAGCACCACGGCGCTCGGTTTTTCGCGGATGCAGGTGTCGCCGATCTACGCCCAGCTTTCACGCGGAAAGTTCGAGCTGGCCGCGCTCGAAGCCCTCGGCAGCGCCACCCTCGATTTGCGTCGCATCGCGTGGGATCTGTCCTTGTTCACCAGTGCCGAGTTCGGTTTCGTGAATCTGCCATCGCAGTACACCACCGGCTCCTCGATCATGCCCAACAAGCGCAATCCGGATGTGATCGAGCTGATGCGCGCCACCCATGCCAGCGTCGCGGCTGCACGCACCGAGATCGAGCAACTGTTGTCGTTGCCCTCGGGTTATCACCGTGACCTGCAGGCCAGCAAGGGCGCGATCGCGCATGGTTTCGGTCGCGGACTGGCGGCCTTGGCGCTGTTGCCGGATCTGATGGCGAACCTGCAGTGGCGCGAGGATGCCCTGCGCGGCGCCATCGATTCGGGCATGTATGCCACCGATGTGGCGGTGGAAGCAGCCGTGGCTGGCGTGCCGTTTCGTGAGGCGTACAAGGCGGCCGCTGCCGGTGCATCGAGTGCCGGTGCCGGGCGTACGCCCGCCGATTCGCTGGCCGCACGAACATCCCCTGGCGCGGCTGCCGATCTGCGTCTGGACGAACTTCGCCGGCGCTGGGAGCAGCTTTCACCATGAATCGGGGCACTGACAAACGCCATCGACCCACGGCAGGTAGATCGTGATGCACGCGTCCTCCAGTTTTTCCGAGCAAGCCCTTCCGACCTGGCGGCGCGCCGTCGTCAAGGTTGGCAGCAGCCTTCTGGCCGCACCGGGTGGCGGATTGTCTGCCAAGTACGCCTTGCCGCTGGCGCAGTTCGTGGCAAGCCAGATCCAGAACGGGCGCGAAGTGGTGATCGTTTCATCCGGCGCGGTGGCGGCGGGGCGTGCGATCTTGCCCAAGGTGGCCGATGCCGGCGCTGCGATGGCCGCACGGCAGGCGCTGGCGGCCTTGGGCCAAGTGCAATTGATTGGCCTGTGGCAGCGTTTTTTTGACCGGCCCGTGGCGCAGGTGCTCTTGACCCACGACGACCTGCGCAACCGCAGGCGTTACCTCAATGCGCGTGCCACCTTGCAGGAACTATTGCGCTTGCACACCTTGCCGGTGGTGAACGAAAACGACACCGTATCGGTGGATGAACTGAAACTTGGCGACAACGACAATCTGGCCGCGCACGTGGCGGCCCTGATCGATGCCGACGTGCTGTTCATCGCCAGCGACGTGGCGGGACTGTACAGCGCCGATCCGCGCAGTGATGCCAACGCACAGCCAATCAACCGCGTGGCGCAGGTCGATGATGCCGTGTGGGCCATGGCCGGCGGTGCGGGTAGCAGCGTGGGAACGGGCGGCATGCTGACCAAGTTGCAGGCCGCTGCCAAGGCGGCCAGTGCCGGCATCGAAACCCTGTTGTTCGATGGCACCTCGGCGCCGGTGCTGCGTGGACTGGAGCAGGGGCGCTTGCAGGGCACGCGCTTTGCGGCCAGTTCCACGCGTTTGGCGGCGCGCAAGCATTGGCTGCGTCATGCACCCTTGGCTTCAGGTGCCATCGTGGTGGATGCCGGTGCTGCTCGCGCGGTGTGCGAGAAGGGCGCCTCGCTGTTGCCCGGGGGCGTGAGCGACGTGCAGGGCGATTTTGCCCGCGGCGACATCATTGCCATCCACGGGCCGGATGCTTTGGGCACGCGTGCGATCGCACGCGGCATCGTGCAGTACGCGGCGCGCGACATCCGCCGCATCGCCCACCATCACAGCGATGAGATCGAGACCATCCTCGGCTACAACTACGGCGATAGCGTCGTGCATCGCGACGATCTGGTCACGCTGTGAGCGCGTCAGCGCTCAGGGTTTTGGCAGGCTATCCGGCCGCAGTCGGAGCGTGAGTGCGTAGAGGATCCGTGCATCCTCGGCATCGGGCGAGAGGGCCGGAAGCGCCGCGTCCAGCGGTGTTTCGATACCGCGGAAATGGCGACGGAAAGCCCGCAGCGCGGCCTGTGGATCCTCCAGCGGATATCCGATGGCTGCCAGCGCCAGCCAAATATCGAAACCCGCCGGTGCCGCAGGCGCATCGGGTGATGGCCAAAGGCCAAAGCCGGCGTCGGCCAGTTGCTGCCAGGGAAAGCGCGCGCTGGGATCGCGCTTGCGTGTCGGTGCCATGTCGGCGTGGGCAATGATCTGGCTGCGCGGAATGTAGAGGCGATCGCACAGGTCCGTGAGCAGGGCGATCAAGGCATCGATCTGCTTCGGCGGGAAATCCGCTGTGCCATCGTTGTCCAGCTCGATGCCGATCGAAGCTGAGTTGAGATCGGTGATCGTGCCCCAGCGCCCGCCGCCGGCGTGCCAGGCGCGACGTTCATCGGCCACCAGCTGATACAGATCACCCTCACGCCCGATGAGGTAATGCGCGCTGACCGGCCCACCGCTGTTGGCGGTGCGCAGGGTGTGAAGGCTTTGCGCGACACTGCCTTGCTCGGTGGCGTGGATCACGATGGCGATGGGTCGGCGTGCATCGTGGTTGGCTGAGGGTTCCCACTGCGCCAAGGGGTTGCGCGAGGGCGCGGCGCTGCAAGCCAACAGCAGAAGCAAAATCCAAGCAAGGGTGAAGCGAATCGGTGTGTTCATGCCGGTATTGCACGCAATCGCGCGTACGGACGCAAGCACGCAGGTTCTGCCCAGAGCTGCGCTGTCACCGAATTGCCCGATTCGGCCGCTGGGCCGTCAGGTGCGCTTGCTGCAATCGTGCCACCTCATTCGGAGTATCGGTATGGCGGCGTTTTCGGTTTTTCATGGCGCGACCTTCAAGGTGTTGGGGATAGGGTTTCTTGCCTTGCTGATGTTGATCCCCTTGTCCATGGTCCAAAGTCTGGTCAGTGAGCGTGAAGGTCGTGCGCACGAAGCGGCTGGCCAGATCGCCTCGCGTTGGGGCGCGGCGCAAAGCTTGGCGGGTCCGGTGCTGGTGGTTCCCGTCAAAACATGGCCGATGCGCAACGGCCAGCAGGTGATCGCTGAGACCCATGAGTTTCTTTTGCCGGACACGCTGTCGATCAGCGCCGAGCTGAAGCCGGAGGTGCGCCGCTACGGCATGTATTCCTCGGTGGTGTACGTGGCCGCCATCACGGTGAAGGGCGGCTTTCGTGCCGAGGATTTGGCGGCACTGGCGGCCGAAGAGGGTGAGGTGCAATGGCAGCGGGCCGAATTGCGTGTGCCGGTGGCCGATGTGCGTGGCATTCGGCGTGTGTCTGAGTTGCGCGTGGACTCCCGCACGTTGCACTTTGGCCCTTCCACCGATGGCTTGGCCGACAGCCGTGCGATCAGCGTTCCGCTGGGTTTGAGTGCGGCGCCGACGGATGCGTCCTTGGCATTCGGATTCAGCCTTGATCTGGCTGGCAGCGAACGTTTTTCCGTGTTGCCCTTGGCGCGCAGTACCGAGGTGATGATTCAAGGTGCTTGGGGTGATCCGGGTTTTGATGGCGCCTTCCTGCCAGCCAGCCGTGTGGTGACTGAGCAAGGTTTCAAGGCGAGTTGGCAGGTGCTGGATCTGAATCGGGCCATCGCCACGCGCTGGAACGAGGTCGAGGCTTCAAAGCTGCAATTGAGCGAGAGCGCGTTTGGCGTGAGCCTGGTGCAGCCCGTTGGCGCTTACCAGCAAAACGAACGCGCAGGCAAATACGGATTGCTGTTCGTGGCGCTGACCTTCGTGACCTTCTTCTTGTTCGAGGTATTGCGTGCGCTGCGCGTGCATGCGGTGCAATACCTGCTCGTTGGCGCCGCTCTGTGTACCTTTTATCTGGTCTTGCTGGCCCTGTCCGAGCAAATCGGATTTGGTCTGGCGTGGCTGACTGGCGCGATCGTCATCTCGAGCATGATCGGTGGCTATGCCGCAGCGGTATTGGGTGAGCGTCGCGCCGGCTTGGCGCTGGCGGGCTTGCTCGGGCTGGTCTACGCCTTGTTGTACGGCTTGGTGCGCAGCGAAGACTATGCGCTGTTGATGGGCTCGTTGGCGCTGTTGGCGTCGCTGGCTGCGGTGATGTTTCTGACCCGCAAGGTGGACTGGTATCAGATGGCCGCCCGTGACTGAGGGTTTGCCGAGCCGATCAGGCGCTGCGGCGCGCTTTGATCAGAGTGTCCACGTCATCGAGCGCCCGACGCAGGCGCTCGGTGGCATCGGTGATGCGACGCGGCGCGGCGCGCAGGCTGGTGCGCAGGCTCAGTTCCGGATCATCCAGAATGTCCTTACGCAGCACCAAGCCGTGTCGCGCCAACAAGGGCGCCAACTCGGCGTGGCGTTGGCGCAAGTCGGCGAGGGTAGCGGCATAGGCGAAATCGCATACTTCGGCGCGGGCGCTGTAGCTGAAGGCGTTGGTGAAGAACATGTCGCCATCCAGCGGGCCGGGTTCGAACACCAGTTGGTCGATGTCGGCGTATTGCTGGGCGTGGCGTTGCATGCCGACCCGCATGCGCGAATACAGCACGGTGCGGAAGGCTTGCGACAGCACCATGGGCAGCCCACCGCTGGCCAGCCGGGGTACTTGAAAGCCCTGCGAGTGTCGGGCTTTCACGGCATCCACCGGCACCAGCGGATTGATGCCGATGAAAAGATCGATGCCGGCGTCGAACGCCACCGAGGCGTGCATGGTGCGGCGCAATGCGCCATCCACGAATTGTCGACCGCGAATCGACACGGGCGGATACAGGCCGGGCAGGGC
Source organism: Pseudomonadota bacterium (assembly GCA_963205415.1). Lineage (GTDB taxonomy): Bacteria > Pseudomonadota > Gammaproteobacteria > Xanthomonadales > Xanthomonadaceae > Denitratimonas. The sequence continues at coordinate 16,596 of CAUJJS010000017.1, read as the reverse complement.
GGCGCTGGCTTGCACGGCTTGGGAAATCGGCACGTCATTCCATTCTTGATCGCCGAAGCGCACGGTTTCGCCGTTGTCCAGATCCACGGCAATGATGTACAGCCGCCGCTGCAGTTCGCGGAAGTCGTCGGTACGCCCGTGGCGGCTGTAGGCCTCGCGCAAAAACCGTGCGACCGGCGCGTTGTCGAACAGGGCGATGGGCACCAGCGCGCCAAGGCGGCTCAGGGCATCGCCCAAATGACGGCTTTCGGGTTGAGACAGCAGACTGCGGCACCAATCGACCAACAAGCGCGGTGCCGATACGGCGCGACCGAGATATTCGCGTACTGCCGGGCGCACAAAGTCGTCGGGGTTGAAGCGCACATCGTTGGCATCGCCGGTGATGAAGATCCGGCACATCTGCTCGGTGTCGATGCGATTGGCGAGGCTGGCTGCCAAAAAGGCGCCGGAGCTGACGCCGACATAGACATCCAGCGCAGTCAGGTCCAGACCGTCGATGGCCTGTTCGAGCGCACGCAAGACGCCCAGTTCATACATGCCGCCAATCGGACCGCCACCGGCAATGGCGATACCGACTCGCGATCGGCTGCGACGTCGGCGGCTGGCAGCTTGCATCAACAACATGGTGAAACTCGCAATCCGGATCCCGCGTGATTCTAGCCCGAAGTCTTTGGAGTGATTCTTCCAACCAGCGCAAGGAATGGCGTCGCGGCGCTCGCCGCGTCACCCGATCGCGTGCGCACTCAGGAAAACTCGCGCTCCAGATGGCGCTGAATCTCGCTTTCGATGGGGCCGCGAAGCGCCATCAGCAGGAAGCCGAGATTCACCTGCACTCGTACCTCGTGCGGCTGCAATTGGATTTCTCCATTGACGCCGGGACGCTCGAATTCGAGGGTATCGCCATTCCATGCACAGGCGACCTCGAATCGCCGCTGGATCTTGTCGGCCACGCGCGTGACGGCCTTGCGGGCCTGAGCCAGGCTGCGGGTATGCGGGTGACGGATGTCGATACTGGCCATTTATTGCTCGAATGGGTAGGGCGATTCGAATTCTGCCGCCAAGTGATTTGCCACGCTACCCGTACATGGCGGCGCGCGCTCTGATACAGTTTCGCCACCAACACGGGAGGGCCGTGGATGCGTCTGGTGTTTCGAGGTCGGCAAAGAGCTCCGGTGAGCCTGAATTCAGGCGAGCTGAGCTTTGGTGCCTCCGACCAGTGCGACATTCAATTCAAGGATTCGGGCTGGTTGCCCCACCACGCCACGCTGACGGCAGACCCGCAGCGTGGGATCTGGTTGCGGGTCGAGCCTGGTGTCGAGTCAGCGCACGTCAACGCCCGCCCGATACGCGAGCAGGCCATGCTGCGTCTGGGGGATGTGGTGAGTCTGGGCAACGTGCAGTTCTGCGTGATGCTCGATAGCGACGATGTCAACGTACGAGACACCCCGTCGCACGCCAGTGCGCCGTCGGATCCGGCCACCCGCGCCGCGACGGCTCGGGCGGTGTTGCGTGCCGTTGCCGGCGTGTATCACGGGCGCACCTATTCCTTGGGAACGGGCATCCTGATGGGTGCGGCGGCGGACGCCGACATTCGGATCGAAGATGCCAACTTGGCGGCGCACCACGCGCGTTTCAGCTTGCGACACGAGCAGGTGATCCTGCGCTCTGAAGAAGCCGGCAACAAATTGCGGGTCAATGGAGAGCTGGTGGAAAACGCCGTGCTCTTTCCTGGCGACCAGATCGCCATCGATCCGCATCGCTTCGTGGTGGAAGCGCCCGGATTGCCACCACGCGGTGGCGATGGCGCCATCGGTCGTCAGCGACCCATTACCCAGACCATGCCGGCGATTCGTGGCGATGCGCCGAAAGAAACCGAGTCCGCACCCAGCGACGAACGCGTATCGAGCGGTCGCAACGTGGGTTATTTGCTGCTGGCGGCGTTCCTGATTGCCGGTGCTTTGGGCGTGCTGCTGGTGTTTGGCATGCGCTGAGGTTCTTGTCGCCTCTGATAGAATGGCCGGTCTTGATTTTTTATCGACCGCAGCCATGATCGAGCTCAACCCCGTTCGTTACCAGATTGCCGACCTCACCGAGCGTTTCACCGCGCTCAGGGGGTATCTTTGACTTCGACCTGAAGGCCGAGCGGCTGGAAGAAGTCACGCGCGAGTTGGAAGACCCGAGCGTTTGGAACCAACCCGAGCGGGCCCAAGCACTGGGCCGCGAACGCGCCAGCCTCGACAGGATCGTCTCGGGCCTGCGTCGCATCGATAGCGGCCTGAAAGGCGCGGAAGAACTGCTCGAATTGGCCGAAATGGAAGACGACGAAGCCACTGCCTTGGCGGTCGTTGACGATGTCGCCGGTTTCGAAGCCGAACTGTCCAAACTCGAATTTGCGCGCATGTTCAGCGGCAAGATGGACGGTGCGCCGGCCTTCGTGGACATCCAGGCCGGCGCCGGTGGCACCGAGGCCCAGGACTGGGCGGAAATGCTGCTGCGCATGTACCTGCGCTGGTGCGAGTCACGCGGCTGGAAAACCGAATTGCTGGAAGCCTCCGGCGGTGATGTGGCGGGTATCAAGTCGGCCACGATCCGCGTGGAAGGCGACTACACCTACGGCTGGCTCAAGACCGAAACCGGCGTGCACCGACTGGTTCGCAAAAGCCCATTCGATTCGGACAATCGCCGACACACCAGTTTCACCTCGGTGTTCGTATCGCCGGAAGTGGATGACGACATCGAAATCGAGATCAATCCGGCCGATTTGAAAACCGATGTGTATCGATCCTCCGGTGCGGGTGGTCAGCACGTCAACAAGACCGAATCGGCGGTGCGCATCACCCACGTTCCGAGTGGTGTGGTCGCGGCCTGCCAGACCGAACGCAGCCAACACGCCAACCGCGACCGCGCCATGAAGATGTTGAAGGCCCGCCTGTACGAGCTGGAGATGCAAAAGCGCAATGCCGAGCGCGATGCGGTCGAAGCCGGCAAGAGCGACATCGGCTGGGGCAGCCAGATCCGCAACTACGTGCTCGACCAGAGCCGCATCAAGGATCTTCGCACCGGCATCGAGCGCAGTGATACCCAGAAAGTGCTCGATGGCGATCTGGACGAGTTTGTCGAAGCTAGCCTCAAGGCCGGGCTGGATGCCGGCTCCAAGCGTTCCGATGCCGCCTGATTTTTCTCAATTGACCCATCACCATGACCGACACCACACCCGCTGCGCCCCTCGATGAGAACAAGCTGATCGCCGAGCGTCGCGACAAGCTCAAGCAATTGCGCGCCGCCGGCGTGGCCTTCCCCAATGATTTTCGCCGTGAGCACTACGCTGCGGATCTTCAAGCCGAGTTTGCCGATGTCGGCCGCTGGGATGCCGAGGCCTTGGAAGGTCTTGGGCGCGAGGTTCGCATCGCCGGTCGCCTGATGGCCAAGCGGGTGATGGGCAAGGCCAGCTTCGCGCAATTGCAGGATGAATCCGGCCGCATCCAGGTGTTCCTGCAGGCCAATGCCCTGGGTGAAACCTACGAGGCATTCAAGGGCTGGGATGTCGGCGACATCGTGGCGGTGTCCGGGTCGCTCACCCGCACCAAGACGGGCGAACTGTCGGTGCGCGCCACACAGTTGAAGTTGATGACCAAATCGCTGCGCCCCTTGCCGGACAAGTGGCATGGCTTGAGTGATGTCGAACAGCGTTATCGCCAGCGTTATGTCGATTTGATCGTCACGCCCGAAGCGCGCGAGGTCTTCATCACGCGCTCAAAAATCGTGCGCGCCATGCGCAACTGGCTCGATGATCGACGCTTTCTCGAAGTGGAAACCCCGATGATGCAAATCATCCCGGGGGGTGCCACGGCACGCCCCTTCATCACCCATCACAACGCCTTGGACATCGACTTGTACCTGCGCGTGGCGCCGGAGCTTTACCTCAAGCGACTGGTGGTCGGCGGTCTGGAGCGCATCTACGAGATCAATCGCAACTTCCGCAACGAGGGCGTTTCCACGCGCCACAACCCTGAATTCACCATGCTGGAGTTGTACGAGGCTTATGCCACCTACAGCCAGATCATGGACCTCACCGAAAACGTGATTCGTGACACCGCGCAGGCAGTGCTCGGCCGCACCACGGTGACTTGGGAAGGCGCCGAAATCGATCTGGCCCCGGCCTTCCGGCGCTGGCGCATGGATGAGGCCGTGCGCCACCACAATCCGGAAATCAGCGTGGCCGATTGCACGGATCGCGATGCCTTGGCGCGTCATTGCGAGCGCCTCAAGATTCGCATCAAACCAAGCTACGGTTGGGGGCGATTGCTGCTGGAGATCTTCGAAGCCACGGTCGAGCACACCTTGGTGCAGCCCACTTTCATTACCATGCATCCCGAGGAAGTGTCACCCTTGGCGCGCGCTTCAGATACCGAACCGGGCTACACCGATCGCTTTGAGCTGTTCGTCAACGGCAAGGAAATCGCCAACGGTTTTTCCGAGTTGAATGACCCCGAAGATCAAGCTGCGCGCTTCCACGCCCAAGTGGCGGCCAAGGACGGTGGCGACGATGAGGCCATGCACTTTGATGCCGACTACATCCGCGCACTGGAATACGGCATGGCACCGACCGGCGGCCTCGGCATCGGCATTGACCGGCTGGTGATGCTGCTCACCGGCTCTGATTCGATCCGCGACGTGCTGTTGTTTCCTTACATGCGACCGGAAGCACGCGGGCCAGTGTGAGCCGGGTCGCGTGCCGCCAAGGAAGTCGCGGAATCGGGGCTCTCAACGGAGATCGAAGCCCACCCCGACATTGATCCAGCGCCCCGGGATCGGCGCAAAGCCGGTCTCGATGATGTTTTCATCGCCCAGATTGTGGACTTGGATGAAGGTGCGCAGATGGTCGCCGCGCCATGCGAACTTGAGGTCGGCCAAGGTGGCTGCGTCCTGATCGGCGTAGCTTGGGCGGCGCAAGGCCAGATCGGCCGTGACGCCTGCGCCCAGCGTGATCTGTGCATCGGCCAGCCAGGTGTGGCTCGGGACTTGGCTTGCGTATTTGACCTCGCGCCCGAACGCGTCGATGGCGACCTTGAGCCGGTCGTAGCCCAGTGTCAGACCGTCGAGCCACTCCACCGCCGGGCGCCAGCGCCACGTGGCTTCAAAGCCGCGGCCACGGTATTCATCGACATTGCTGGCAATCCAGGTCACGGTTCCGGGCGAGCGCGTCCAGTCGATCCAGTGACGGGTGTGGCGTTGGTACACCGCCATGCGCAGCGTCTGCGTATCGGTTTGACCTTCGATGCCGATTTCGGTCGCCTTGGACACTTCCGGCTGAAGGTCGGCTGCGCCACGATTGGCCGAGGTCTTCAGGAATAGCTCGGTGTACGAGGGTTCGCGCGCCGAGCGGGCGCTGGCGATAAAGCCGCGCCATGTTTTGTCAAAGCCGTGACTGAGGGCGAAGGCGGGCAACCACTGCCCGCGATGGGCATAAAATTGCGCTCGGTTGATGCTCAGTTCGGCCAGCGTTTCTGGCCCAAGTTCTTGCTGACGCAGGATCCAGAACGAGGATTTGTCGCGACGGTGATTCTGCAGGGCATTGGATTCCAGTCGCTCGTGGCGCAGGTCGGTGCCGAAGGCTGTGGTGCCGAAGGCATCTTGGTGTCGTGCGGTGGCTTGAAGCCCGGTCACTTGGGTTTGATGTTCGTTGATGTAGTCACGGCTGCCGATCCGGGTGAGGAACCAGTCGTCGTGCTGGTTGGCGTGCGCGCGCACGCTCAACTGCCAGGCCCCGCGACGGACATCGGCGCCTAGCCATGCAAGCTGCATGTCGGTGTGCTCTCGCGCATTGGGATATTCGGCGCTGTAAAAGCCCCATGCGCCGAAATCTCTCTCCATCGAGCCGGCGCCAAAGCTCAGATCCAGCGCCCCATGCTGGTTGCTTCCGGTGTAAAGCGCCTCGCGCACGCGCGCATCGCTCGGTCCGGAACGATCATCGCCATCGGTATCCATGCCGCCAACGGAAAGCCCGTGCTGGCTTGCGCCCAAGGGCATCGCCACGCGCGCATTCACCGCGCGGGTGGCATGGGAGCCCAGCATCACCGCGGCACTCAACTCACGATCCTTTGGCCGGCGGGTGATGAGGTTGATGACCCCGCCGGTGGCGCTGCCGCGGAATTGGATGGCCCCCGGGCCTTTGACGATCTCGATGCGCTCGATGTGCGCCAAGGGAATTGGAATGTCGAGGTTGTGATGCCCAGCCTGCGGGTTCTGGACCGGCACGCCATCAATCAGGATCAGGGTTTGCTCGAAGTTGCTGCCGCGTATGCCGAGATCAGCCTGCACGCCCGGTGCGCCACGCCGCTGAATGCTCAGGCCCGGTTGTTGAGCGAGTAGGTCGGCAAGATTGGCGGCGGGGGAACGCTCGATGTCCTCACGTTCGATTACCCACACCGAACGCGGCGTCTTGGAGGTGGCGGTATGCACCGGGCTGGCCGTGACTTGCAGGGCATCCAGGCGGGTCGGCTGTTCGGTGTTGCTGCCACGGTGCGGGGTAGCCTTGGGAGCGTTCTGCGCTTGTGCGTTGCCGTGAATGGGCGCGAACGCGAGCGCGCCGGCCAAGAGCTGGGCCGTGGTGGAAACCCGGGTGCGATCCATCGAAGCGTTCCGTGCGAATTTGGAGCGCGAAGTATGGTTGTTTTGTGCGCCGCGTCAATCAGTGAATGAATGAACTGTCTGATCCAAGTGCGTGAGAAGTCGATGTTTACTTTCACGAATTGGATTTGCAAGATGCCATCTGCTTTGTGCTGCAGCATTGGCGAGCTGGCCTTGGCGGAGGGTTTGATCGCGCAACGGAAAGCGGCCACCCCGCACGGTGGCCGCTGTCATCGAGGCCCGATCGGTTCAGTGGCCGAACAAGTCGCGTAGTGCCGCGCCGACGCGACGCTTGGGCTTGGGTTCGTCACGGGAAGGGTTTTGGTTTGACTCCTGAGGCGATGGACCTTGCATTTCGCCAGAGGGATCGAGCATGTTCATCGCGACGGACTTGTTGCGTACCCGCACCGACCATTCCGGCTTCCATTCGGCTTTGGGATCGGCCGGGCGCGGTGGATGCACGATATTGAGCTCGTTGCCGTAGGCGATGCCTTGCACCGCGACGGCCGCGCTCTTGGCGAAGATGCCGGCAGGGATGGCACAGGTGCTCTGATCGGGCGGCAGCAAGACTTTTTCCTTGAGCCATTGATCCACGGTGCCGTTCGCGATGTAGTCCATCAGGCCCGTGCCGGGATCTGGAAGCTCCGACGAACTCCACATGACCATCTCAAGCACCTGTTCGTCGTCCTGGCCCGCGCTGAATGCATTGAATAGATAGGCGCGGGCGGTTGGCAAGGTGGGCCAGCGCAATTGCACGCTGTCGCTGAGCGCACCTGAGGACTGCAATGCCAGGCTCGGCATGAAGTCCTGATTCTGGCCAAGCTTGAAGCGCATGCCCTCGGGAATGCCCTCACCGCTGACCACATGTTCGCCCGCGATCGAGCTTTCGCGAGGAATCTGCGAGTTCTCGCGCTCGTTGGGCCAAATCGCAAAGCCCGCCTCGGCGCGCGCCCCGCGATCGACCACGCGGCGGCCCTGCATGAAGTGGGTGTAGTCCTGATCGCTCAGTTTGCTGGTGTCGAGGATGCGCGGTTGGCCCGGCTTCACCACCGGACTGCAGCCCCAGTAGAACAGGATGCGTGTCCGTGGGCGCTTGGGATAGTCCCCGATCTCGCTTGTTCCTTGAATGCCCTCGCGCGGCGGGGTTTGCAGGTGTAATGGGCGGGCGCCCACGTCGGCTTGCGGCGGGATCGTCTGGGTGGCCTGAGTGCCACCCGGCTTGTTGCGCGTGTACAGGGCAATGTCCAATTGGTGACCGATGGCACCCATGCTCTTGGTCTGGCCGAAATTGCCCACGCCCACGGCGTGACGCCCATCGCGACCGGTGTGGCTGCTGCGATTCATCATGCCGCGCATCATCATTCCGCCAAGCCCTGGCACCTGCGGCATTTCATCCATGCCCATCAGGTTGTACGTGGCCACGTCCATCCAGTAGTTCACCGGCGGCGTGGGTGGCGGTGGCGGCGACTTGTTCGATTGCGCCTGTGCCCAGCCGGCGCTCAAGGCCAGCGATAACGCCATGCCCAAGCATCGGCATCGAGACAGGCGGTGATTGGAGTAGGCCACGGTGGCGCAGGCTGTGGCAGATGTGCGGCTGGTCGAGTGATGGGCGTGCATGGGATCGGGACCTCGCGAACGGTGCTGCCCGGAAGCGGGCGGTTCCCATTCTGGTACGCAAGCTGAGGCCGAAATCTGTCATCGCCGTCAGGGCGCAGCCCTTACGGTACTCCCGCGCTGCGCACGACATTGGCAGGGTTAAATCCATGCCGAGCCGCGCCCGTGCGTGGCATGATGAGGTTCGGTTGCAGCGGAGAAGGGTGATGATGCGTTGCGTGCTGTTGTTCATGCTGTTTTGCGCGTGTGGCGCAAGCCACGCCGCGATGGTGAGCCGTCCGATCGACTATCAGGATGGCGAAGTGAAACTGACGGGAACCCTGATCTTCGACGATGCGAGCCATCAGGCGCGCCCGGCCTTGTTGATGGTGCCCAACTGGTATGGCATCAACGAGGCTGCGATCAAGAAAGCCGAGCAGATCGCAGGCCACGACTATGTGATCTTTCTGGCCGACATGTACGGCAGCGGCGTGCGCCCGAGCAATGCCGAACAAGCCAGCAAGGCGGTGGGGCCGTTCTATCAGGACCGCAGCCGGATGCGCGCGCGCGTCGAGGCCGGCCTTCGTGCCTTGCGTGGGCACATCCAGGATGCGCCGATCGACCCCGCGCGCGTTGCTGCCATCGGGTTCTGCTTCGGTGGCTCGGCCGTGCTTGACTTGGCGCGATCGGGAGCCGACGTTGCCGCCGTGGTCAGTTTCCACGGCGGGCTTTCGACCGATGATCCAGCCCTCGCCAAACAGATCAAGGCTGCGGTGCTGGTGCTCAACGGGGCCGATGACCAAGGCACCGCCAAGGATGCGGAGGCCTTTCGTGCCGAGATGCGATCCAGCGCGGTGGACTGGAGCTTCGTGGATTTCGGCCATGCCGTGCATTGTTTTACCGAGGTGGGCGAGAACTCACCCGGTTGCCGCTACGACGCAAAGGTCGCAGCGCGTGCGGACCGTCTGATGCGTGAATGGCTCGACGAGGCGTTTGCTGGCCACGCCGATTGAGCGCGCCGCCCGTCGCCCAGCTTGCCCGTCATCCAGCGCGCGTGGCCCGGGTAGGGCTTCAGCCTGTCAATACGCGAAACAGGCCATAGCTGCTGGTGGCGATCAAGGTCACCGAAACGATCAGCAGCAATTGCCGCGCGGCGACTCGCTTGGTCAGCATCGCCCCAAAGGGTGCCGCGACGACGCCGCCAGCGATCAATCCAATGGTGGCGATGGTGAAGGCGGACAGGCCAATTGTGGCCATGAACGAGATCGAGACGGTAAGGGTCACGAAAAATTCGGCCGCGTTTACCGTCCCGATCGTGCGGCGCGGTTCGGTCCCCTGAGCAAGTAGATTGGTGGTGACCACCGAGCCCCAACCACCGCCACCGGCGGCGTCCAGAAACCCTCCCACCAAACCCAGAGGCGCAACCAGTCGCGGATCACAATGGTGGAGTTGTCGGCGCATCTGCAGTGCACGCCAGAACAAATAGAAGCCGATGAGGATCAAGTATCCCATCACCCAGGGTCGTGCCAAGGCGCCGTCGATGCTGGACAGCAGAAAGGCACCGACGATGCCGCCAATGACGCCAGGAATGGTCAGGCGTCGGAATAGCTTCCAGTCCACATTGCAATGCAGGATGTGACTCAGCCCCGAGGCCGCGGTGGTGAAGGTTTCGACCAAATGGACGCTGGCCGATGCCCGTGCCGGCGCGATCCCGAGCACGCTCACCAGCAGCGTGTTGGTAATGACACCGAAGGCCATGCCGAGCGCACCATCCACCAATTGCGCGACAAAGCCCACGAACACGAAGGGGATGATCGCGTTGATCTGGTCGGGAGTCAGCTCGGGCAGCAAGAACATGGGCGCGTAGGGCAGTGAGAAGACATCGGGCGTGCCACCCAAGTCCAGCCTTGGGTCACAGCGCGGAAAGGATCGGGTTGCCGGCCTGTTGAACAGGATGCGTCGTCATTCTGGGCATCGGCAATGACTTGGACAAAGAGCAAGCCGGCATGGACTTATTCCATGACGGCTGCGAGGCAGGGTTCAAGTGTCTTGGAGTTCACGCGATTTTCGTCGGCACCCTCATCGCCCGCTTGGTGGCGATAGGCAAAGGAAGGGCGGTTCAGGCGAGCGCAAATCGCGGGTCGTTTGTGCTCGCGGGTCGGCAGATCGTCGATCCCACGCCCTCTGGGATTGAGGGCGTTGCAAAATTCGGCCGTGCCGCGTGTGATGCGATGGGATGACGCCCTCAGCGACACTGACGCCAACGCACGATCGGCGCTTGGCCGGGCGTGGAATTGGGCACTTCCACTTGCAAGCGGGTGAAGCGAAGTTCCTCGTACTGCAGGAGGGAGCCGCAGACGTCGGTGACCAGTTTGTCGAGTTCGGCATCACTAAGGCCCGTATGCAGCCCCACCTGCAAGGTCGACTGGCTGGACCAGGTGGCTGCATTGACACGCGACAGGCTGCGCACTTCGAGCACGGCTGAGGCGCGGCGTGCCGACAATTGTTCAGGCGTGAGGTTGACGTCGGGCAGTTCCGTCGTGGCGGCAGCAGGCTTGGGTGTGGCTGCGCGCGGTGCTGCGGTTTGCGGTGCGGGTTTGGGGGGCGGTACTTCGACTTGGGGCCGCAGCAGGGCCGCCAAGGCGAATACGGCGACCGCGGCAATCAAGGCAGCCAGCGCCGCAGCCAGCAGGCGCTGGCGCTGAAAGGTGCGGGCCGTGGTTTCGGCATCAATGCGTTGATCGTAGGCAACCCAAGGCTTGACGTGGGCCCACAGTTCTCGATCGGCGATGATCTCGATCCGGCGCTCCTGCGCCAGCTTCAGTGCCGCAGGTTCCGCAGCCGCACACGAAGCGATGATCGCGCCGTCTGCGTCCTGCATCTGGGTCAGGGTATAGAGCTGGCCGACCGAAGTCGCACTGACGCGCTGATTGGCGGCGTTGGCGCATTGCACCAGATAGCGGCTGTTGCCGCGGGTGAACAACAGATCAAAGCCGTCCTTGCCGGGTGGTCGCTCGGTGTTGGAGGGTTCCAGACCCCGATCCTTCAATGCCTCGGATATCAACCGGCTGTACTCACCCCAGCGCATGGCGCAAAGCAGCACCAGTCCGGCACGGGCTTCCTCTCGGTCGGTTCGGAACGCGCCGGAAAACCACGCGTAGCCGAAGAAAACCGCAATCAGCACCAGAATGGACAGCAACCACGGTTGCGTGATGGTGTAGATCAAACCCATGAAGGCATCCCCCAGTCGTTCTGTTGCGCATCATAGCGCCTTGGGACGGGGTTTCTGCCCGGTTTTCACCGATACAGGATGTCGTGGGTCTGCCAGGGGCCGGAATTCGGCCCTGGCGATGATGTTGCCAATTACTCGGCGGCAGCTTCAGGCTTGGCGGCTACGGGTGAGGCCTTGGACTTGCGCGCGCGCGGCAAGGCCTTCGTTGCTGCGGGCTTCGCACGAGCGGGCTTGCTTGCTGGGGCCGCCTTGACCACGTTGGCCTTGGTTTTCGACGGCTCAGCCTTCTTGGCCACGGGTGCTGGGTTTGCCGATTGTCCACCGATTGCGCGCAGGCTGGTATTGAGCGTATCGACGCGGTCGATCAGGGCCTGAAGCTCGTCGCGGCCCGGTACGCCCAAGCGCGTGAGTGCGCGCTGCACACGTTCCTCGAACAGCTTTTCCAGGCGATCCCAGGTATCGGCCGCACGATCCTTGACTTGATCGACGTGGGTTTCGACCGAATCGCGCACGCTGTCGCGCATCGAGCTCACCTTGCTGGCAGCCAGCGAACGGGTTTTCTTTTCCACGCCTGCGCCTTCACGAACCAAGGTTTCGAACATGCGCGTGCCTTCCTGCTGCGCACGGCCCAGAGCATTCACGCCGGCTTCCCAGATCTGCTGTGCCGAGTCCATGATCGAATGGGCGCCCGTGCTCAAGGCTTCCACGTCAATCTTCTTGGCGGTGCTCGTGGCGGACGCCTTTTTGCTCGCCGTCGATTTCTTGGCGGGAGCCGTGCTACCGGACTTGGCAGCGGATTTGAACTTGGCCATGGAACTCTCCAGTCGTGTGTTCGGGTGGATGCAGGGCAGCGATGTTACGGGCTGAGGCTAGAATGTTCGCACTATCGTCGCGGCCTGTCAGCGTGGATCGATGACACGAAAAAGCCGGCGCAAAGGCCGGCTTGAACGTGTGTTTCGCTGTTGCGACTCAAGGGCTTGACGTGGCCGGCGCGCTGCCGATGTTTTCGTAGGTGCCCTTGAGGATCCCGAGCACGCCGAGCACTTCGCGGTGCAGGCCCTGCATGCTGGCGTGAGGCGACTTGTCGGTTTCGTGGTAGACGATGGCGAGCCACAGCGCGGTACCGCGCAGACGCATCTGCGGCACGCGCGCACGCGAGCGCTGGAACGCCAGCGATGCACCATCACCCCAAGGCTGGTACACGTCGGCGCTGCTGCTGCCATGAAGGTAAGGCGTGCGGGCACGTGCCGCAGCATCCATCTCGTCCGAGGCCATCTGGCCAACCGCGCGTTGTGCTGTGACCGGCATGGAGATGATGTTGCGCTTGATTTCGCGCAACTGCCGGTTGAGCAGGATGTAGCGGCAGAACACCAGGGTGTAGATCAAAAGTTTCATGTGGCAGTTGCATCCATCGTGGGCCGGCATCGGCATCCGGCGAGCAATAATTTGCGTCATAAAATGACGCTGTGTGTACATGATGGCAGAGCATATGCAGGATTTACCATCATTTGCCTATGAAAATCTTTCGATTGCGTGCAGATGCTCACACTTGAGTGACGTAAATGGTCACCTTGGTCGGCACGGGGTGGAGTCATCCGGGGCTTCAGACGGTTTCGACGCGATCCACCCGCTGGAAGCCACGCGGCAGAACTTGGCCACGCTGAGCGCGCGAACCGCCATAGGCCTGCAAGTCGCGCCAGCTCAGGCCGAGCTTGCGTTGTCCACACCACAGTGTCAGTTCGCCGCCATCGCGCACGCAGGCCGTGGCCACCAGATATTCCTGACCGGACTTGAGTTTCGCAGGCGGAATCTGGATCAGCTTGTTGCCCTTGCCCTTGTCCAGTTCCGGCAGCTCGCTGGCGGCAAAGGCGAGCAGGTAACCGGCACTGGTGATGGCGACGACCAGATCGCGGCTGGGGTCGCCGACGGCAACCGGTGCCAGAACGCCCGCGCCATCGGCGGGATTGAACACCTGCTTGCCGGCCTTGTTGCGGCCGATGAAGTTGCCGAAGCGCGTGATGAAACCGTAGCCGTGGCTTGAAGACAACAGCACGCGTTGTTCGTCGTCGGCGCAGGCCATCGCCACGAAGGAAGCGCCCGCCGGCGGCGTGAAGCGCCCGGTCAAGGGTTCGCCATTGCCGCGTGCCGACGGCAAAGTGTGCACGGCCGTGGAATAGGCTCGACCGGTGGAATCGAGGAAGGCGACCTGTTGCGTGCTGCGCGCCCGCACCGCGGTGAGCAAGGCATCGCCTTCGCGATAGGACAGCGCGGCAGCGTCGATGTCGTGGCCCTTGGCCGCACGCACCCAGCCCATGGCCGAGAGCACGACGGTCATGGGTTCGCTGGCGACCAGTTCGCTTTCATCCAGCGCCTGCGCAGCGTTGCGCTCCATCAGTGGCGAACGCCGTGCATCACCGTATTTCTTCACATCGGCGAGGATTTCATCCTTGATCAGCTTCTTGAGCTTGGCGCCCGAGGCCAGCGTTGCGATCAGGGTTTCGCGTTCCTTGGCGAGCGCGTCCTGCTCGCCGCGAATCTTCATTTCTTCGAGACGCGCCAATTGCTTGAGCTTGGTGTCGAGGATGTATTCGGCTTGCTCATCGCTCAGGGCAAAGCGCGCCATCAAGGCCGGCTTGGGCTCATCTTCGGTGCGGATGATGCGGATGACTTCATCCAGATTGAGGAAGGCGATCAAGAGGCCATCGAGCAGCTGCAGGCGACGATTGACCTTGTCGAGCCGGTGATTGAGTCGCCGGCGCACGGTATCGGTACGAAAGCGCAACCATTCGCCCAGAATTTGTCGCAAGCCCATCACCTGCGGCTTGCCGTTGAGGCCGATGACGTTGAAATTGGCGCGGTAGCTTTTTTCCAGATCGGTGGTGGCAAACAAATGCCCCATCAACTGCTCGACGTCGATGCGATTGGAGCGTGGCACCAGCACCAGACGGATCGGATTGGCGTGATCGGACTCATCGCGCAAGTCCTCCAGCCAAGGCAGCTTCTTGGCCCGCATCTGGCTGGCGATCTGTTCCAGAATCTTGCCGGGGCTGACTTGATAGGGCAGGGCGGTGATGACGATATTGCCGTTTTCGCGCACGAACACGGCGCGTGCCCGCACCGAACCATTGCCCGAGTCGTAGAGCTTTCGCAGCTCAGCCACCGGGGTGATGATTTCCGCCTCGGTGGGGAAGTCGGGCCCGCGCACGTGCTCCATCAGATCGGCGGTGCTGGCATCCGGATCATCCAACAAGCGCACGCAGGCGTTCGCCACTTCCGTCAGGTTGTGCGGCGGGATGTCGGTGGCCATGCCCACGGCAATGCCGGTGGTGCCGTTGAGCAACAAGTGCGGCAGGCGCGCAGGCAACCAGCTCGGCTCTTCCAGCGTGCCATCAAAGTTCGGATTCCAATCCACCGTGCCTTGGCCCAGCTCGCCCAGCAGCACATCGGCCAAGGGCGACAGCTTGCTCTCGGTGTAACGCATGGCCGCGAACGACTTGGGATCATCGGCCGAGCCGAAGTTGCCTTGGCCGTCGATCAAGGGATAACGCCAGGAGAACGGCTGCGCCATCAGCACCATGGCTTCGTAACAGGCCGAATCCCCATGCGGATGAAACTTGCCGATCACATCACCCACCGTACGCGCCGACTTCTTCGGCTTGGATGCGGCCGACAGCCCCAGTTCGCTCATCGCATACACGATGCGGCGCTGCACCGGCTTCAGGCCGTCGCCGACAAAGGGCAGAGCTCGATCCAGAATGACGTACATCGAGTAATCCAGATACGCACGCTCGGCGTACTCGTGCAGCGGAATCTGTTCGAAGTTGTCGGGGCTGGCGTGGAAGAGATCGGACATGTGCGTGGCGAGAACGGAAAACAGCGCATCTTAGCCGGTATCGATGGCCGGCCGGTCTGGCTTTGCGTGGCGGCGGTTCAAGCTCGACCGGCACTCATCGTCCGAGACTGCGCCTTCCTCGATGGTCGGCAAGATCGGCGGTGCGCCGCAGACACCACAGCCGTGGCGACAGGTCGCCGTCTGTGTAACGATCCCCACTGCGTTTTCGGTCGAATTGGGCTTGTGTGGTGTGGGGATGAGCTCGCTAGCCCACGTGTCGCGAGTTGCTGGCGAACTTGAATGGAGTAAGGCGCAATGAAAACACATGCGGTGGTTCCCTTCGGCTACGCCGTGCTCGTGGCAATCTGTTTGATGTTGTTGTCCTCCGCGTACCTTCGTGGAGGACATCCGCCAGGCTCGGGCATTGTCAATCTGCTCGTGCTCATGCTGACGTATCCGATGTCGCTGTATGGGGCCATTGTGGGATGGACGGCACGTCCCGAAGCGATCGCGATCCGAACAAGGCCGTTCTACGTCATGACTGGCGTTTGCCTGTGCTTTGCTGTCGCCGTAACGCTGGGGCTGGTGGTAAGGTACATACTCGGCAAACCCATCTGATGCCTTCAATCTGCCATCTCATGCGCTACGTCGTCACTGTCATGCTCGTGGTTGTCGGCATCATTCATATGCTGCCTCTCGCGGGGGTATGGGGCGGCGACAAACTGCAAGCGCTCTACGGCATCGCGTTGGATGATCCGAACCTTGCGATTCTCATGCGCCATCGGGCGGTTCTGTTTGGCCTGCTCGGCATGTTTCTTCTGGTCGCTGCCTTTCGGCCTGCATTTCACGCTGCGGCGTTCATCGCCGGTTTTGTGAGTGTGCTGTCGTTTCTCTACCTCGCGTGGTCCGTCGGCTCCTACAACACTCAACTCGGTCGTGTCTTCATGGCCGACATCGTTGCCCTCGTGTGCCTCATCATCGGAGCTGTCTCCTATGCATTTGTGCGAGGCAAGGGCTAAGCCTTCGCGCCCGGCGTGCTACGACTGGCTTCGTCAGCACGCCGGTGAGCTTGTTTGGGTGCTGGTGTGAGTTCCCTGCCGAGCCCACGATTCTTTTGGCTCAGACGTGACATGGGCTCGACTCTGATCTTTGGGTTGTCTGTCTTCGCTGTAAGCGTCCACCCACCACACCTTGAAGTGGTGTCGCGCACTGTGTAAGGCGCACGGCGTCGATCAACGGATCGGCAGCAGGCTGTCGATGTCGCGGTTCTTGGTGGTCGGTAGTTGGGTGAGGGTTTCGGTCAGCCACG
>CAUJJS010000016.1 GCA_963205415.1 Pseudomonadota bacterium | reverse complement strand
AATTGGCGCTGAATGCGCCGTCGATCAGTGCGACTGCGGCAGGTTCACCGGCACGCCCTCGGCGGTGCAGCCATAACGCGCGCACACCGATTGCCGCAGCGCGGGTTGGGCTTGCAGCAGCAGGTGAAAGATCGTGTTCTGTTCGATGTTGCCGCGAACGGCATCGGCACCCGGGCCGCTGGCCCACAGGCCGACGTCATCGCCGCCGTGGGTCTCCGCCTCCAGCGGCACCAATGCCTGTTGCAGGTAATCGGGAGCTGCGGTGTCCTCAAGGCTGGGGTCGGGGCGTTTGGCCGCGTCACGATGGCCCGGTCCATTGGCATAGACCAAGGTGGTGTAAGGCAGGCCATCTTTGGCCAAGGTGGGCTTGGTCACACCGTGCGCATCCTTGTTCGCCGCCAGTCCCAGGATGGGGTTGCCGCGATCGGGGTAGCCTGTGAAAACCAGCGAATGGCTGTGATCGGCGGTGACCAGAATCAGGGTATCGGCTTCGGAGGTCATTTCGCGTGCGGTGCGCACCGCATCACTCATCGCGATGGTTTCTTTGAGTGCGCGAAAGGCATTGCCGTTGTGATTGCCGTGGTCGATGCGACCGCCTTCAACCAACAAGACGAAGCCCTTGTCGTTGTGCCGCAGCCGCTCGATTGCAGCGCGCGTCATCTGCGCCAGCGAAGGCTCGCCCTCGGGACTGGCATTGCGCTCGTGTTCCCATTGCATGTGGCTGGGTTCGAACAGGCCCAACAGCGGCGCATCCTGCGGTGCGGCGGCAAGCTGCGCGTTGTTCCACACGTAGCTGCCCTTGGGGTGTGCCTGCTGCCATTGGGCGATGAGGTCGCGGCCATCCTTGCGACGACCTATTTGTTCCGGATATTCCGGATCGGTTTGCGACGCGGGCATGAAGTTGACCCGGCCGCCGCCCATCAGCACCGTCGGGCCGTGGCCATGAGGATTGGCGATCATTTGCTGGGCGATGTCGATGCAGCCCAGCGTACGCGCAGCCTCCGGCGTGTCGATATCGGCTTCCCAGTTGCGATCGGGCACATGCGCCAGCGTCGCCGCCGGTGTGGCATGGGTCAGTCGGGCGGTGGTCACGACACCGGTTTCAAGGCCGGCATCAGCGGCCAGTTCCCACAAGCTCAGGCGCGCACCCTCGGCCAAACCCGTGCAATCGCCACGTTTCATGGATTGATCCACGCTGATCACGCCGCCACGGGTTTTCACGCCCGTGGCCATGGCGCTCATGGTGCCGGCCGAATCGGGCGTTTGCAGGTCGGTGTTGTAGGTGCGAGACAAGGCCGTATGCCCGAAATCTTCCCAGCTCAGGCGGTACTCCTCGCCTGACTGGCCGGCGCGTTGGCCGGCCAGAATGCGGGCGGCCGCCACCGTGGTGAGGCTCATGCCATCGCCCACGAACAGGATCAGGTTCCTGGCTTTGGCCGTGGTGCTGCCGCGACGGGCGGCCTCGGCGGCACCGTGTCGAAACCACCATGCCGCCGTCTCGCCGTCGGGGCGTTTGATCACCGGAACCTCGACCTGCGGTGGAGCCGCAGGTGTGGTGGCGATGGGCGTACGGGTGGCTGTGGGCGTGGCCGCACAGGCGGTGATCAAGGCTGTCGCCAGTACCAACGCACAGGGACGGAGTGACGAACGCAGGCGCATGGCGGTTTCCAGGTGGCTCAGTAACGATAGTGGTCCGGCTTGTAGGGGCCTTCCACCGGCACACCCAGATAGGCGGCCTGCTCGGCGGTGAGCGTGGTCAGCTTCACGCCGATCTTTTCCAGATGCAGGCGTGCGACCTCCTCGTCGAGCTTCTTCGGCAGGATGTAGACCTTGGCCGAATACGCATCCTTGTTCGCCCACAGGTCGATCTGCGCGAGGGTCTGGTTGGAGAAGCTGTTCGACATCACGAAGCTCGGATGGCCGGTGGCGCAGCCCAGGTTCACCAGACGGCCTTCGGCGAGCAGGAAGATGCTGCGACCGTCCTTGAAGGTGTACTTGTCGACTTGCGGCTTGATGTTGGTCTTGACTGCGCCGGACGTGTTGAGGGCATCGACCTGGATCTCGTTGTCGAAGTGGCCGATGTTGCAGACGATGGCCTGGTCCTTCATCGCTGACAGGTGGGCGAGGGTGAGCACGTCCTTGTTGCCGGTGGTGGTGACGTAGATGTCGCCGCGCCCGAGCGTGGATTCGACCGTATTGACCTCGAAGCCTTCCATCGCGGCCTGCAGCGCGTTGATCGGGTCGATTTCGGTCACCACCACGCGCGCACCGTAGGCGCGCAAGCTGTGCGCCGAGCCCTTGCCGACGTCGCCATAACCGCACACCACCGCGACCTTGCCGGCGAGCATCACGTCCATCGCGCGCTTCAAGCCATCGGCCAGCGATTCGCGGCAGCCGTAGAGGTTGTCGAACTTGGATTTTGTGACCGAATCGTTGACGTTGATCGCCGGCACCAAGAGCTTGCCCGCCTCGGCGAGCTGATACAGGCGATGCACGCCGGTGGTGGTTTCTTCGGACACGCCCTTCCAGTCGGCGACGACGCGCGCCCAGTAACCCGGGCGTTCCGTGGCCACGCGCTTGAGCAGGTTCTTGATGACCTGTTCCTCGTGGCTGCCCGAGGCGCTGTTCACCCAGCTCTCATCGCCCTTTTCGAGCTCGTAACCCTTGTGGATGAGAAGCGTGACATCGCCGCCGTCATCGACGACGAGCTGCGGGCCGACGAAGCCGCCCTTGCCATCGGGGAAGGACAGCGCATCGAGCGTGCAATCCCAGTATTCCTCCAGGGTTTCACCCTTCCACGCGAACACCGGCGTGCCGCTGGCGGCAATCGCCGCAGCCGCGTGGTCCTGGGTCGAAAAAATGTTGCACGAGGCCCAGCGCACCTCGGCGCCGATGTCCTTGAGCGTCTCGATCAAGACCGCGGTCTGGATCGTCATGTGCAAGGAGCCGGTCACGCGCACGCCTTGGAGTGGCTTGCTTGCGGCGTGTTTCTTGCGGATCGACATCAGGCCCGGCATCTCGTGCTCGGCGATGGTGATTTCCTTGCGGCCCCAGTCGGCAAGGGAAATATCGGCAACCTGGTAATCGTGGGTGAGGGACTGCAATGCGGCGTTCATGGGCTCTCCGGTGGTGTGGTGCCGTCCCATCTCAGGGAGGCAATGACAGACCGGGCGCCGTTGATC
>CAUJJS010000015.1 GCA_963205415.1 Pseudomonadota bacterium | reverse complement strand
CAAGCACTGCTGCGCTTGGCACACCAACTCGGCAGAGAACTTGTTCCACTACCAGACGGACACGCAGCTACTTCGTGAGTGGCATTATTAATCAATGGGTTACGATATGGGTTCATGGAGAGCGCAGCGAAGCGATCCAGCTCTTTGGCTCCGAATTTCTGGATGGCCACGGCCCTTCGGGCCTCGCCATGACGGTTGGGTGTCAGGTTCATGGCCCGTGGGCATTTCCGGAACGGAAAAGGGATCTCGCGATGGCCAAGGAACGGATTGATGCGGCGAATCAACAACTTATCGCAGGGGCTCATGGAGAGGGTGCAACCCGACCGCGGCTGCGTGCGGGGAAGCTTTGCCACGACAGGCACGCCGAACCACGAGGCTGTGCATCCGTTAGGATGGAGCCATGTCGAAAAGCCGTCTGCTGGCGACGTGGGTACTGTGCGGGATCGCGCTGGCGGCGGGGTCGGTCGGTACCGCGTCCGAGATTTCGCCGCAGTTCCGCGCAACCAGCTGGCGAACCACCAACGGCTTGCCGCACTCGAGCGTGAGTGCGCTGTTTCAGGACAGCGATGGCTACCTTTGGGTCGGGACCTATCTGGGTGCGGCGCGATTCGATGGGGTGCGATTTCTGCCACTGACGGAACTGAGCGGTGACGACGCTGCGATTGATCTCGTTGAATCCATCGGTCAGACGCCCGATGGCATGCTGTGGTTCGGGGGTGCCTATCACGGCCTGATGCGACTGGATCGAAAAGGCCAGCTGACGCGTTTCGACGAGCACAATGGTTTGCCTCCCGCTTCGATCACCCTGTTGCAGCCGCATCCCGAGGGTGGGCTTTGGTTGGGAACTGGTGCCGGACTCTTCCACGCGCGCTTTGGCGACACGCAGGTCGAATCCTTGCAACTCGATCTGGCACAGACGGTATGGGCGCTCGCGCAGGACGCCGACGGCAACCTGTATGCCGCGACCGAGAACGGACCATGGCGACGAACCACAGACGGCTGGCAGCTCGCCTCCCGCGATCCTCAGATCGCTCGTGCACATGTGTGGAGCATTGCCTTCGATGCGGCAGGTCGCGGCTACGCCGGTTTCCGTGGCGGCATGGCGGAGCTGGGTTCGACCGGATTCGAGCTTTCCCCGCTTACTGCGTCACTGCCCACTCCGATCGTGCGCGAAATCCTGCCCGACCCCGATGGCGTCCTCTGGATTGCCACCTCGGGTTCTGGCTTGCACGCCGTTCACAACGGCAATCGGATCGACTTTATCCGGCAGCAGGGGCTGGCAGGCGACACGATCTGGGAATTGATGCGCGATCGGGAGGGCGTGCTATGGGCCGGAACCACGGCGGGCTTGTCGCGCATCGGTCGCTCGAAGGTACAGATGCTGGGCTTGGCCGAGGATGTGCCGCCGGTCTTTGCGTGGGCGATTGCGCGCAGACGTGCCGGTGGCTGGTGGCTGGGGTTCAACGATGGCGGGCTGATCGCATTCGATGGGAATCGACGGGTGGCGCTTGCCGAGGCTAGGGATTCACCCGCGGCGGCACAGGCCGTGCTCTCGGTGCTGGATCAAGGCCAGTACCAGTGGGTCGGGACGGTAGGCGGGCTTTTTCGCCGCGACATGGAAGGGCGCATGCAGGCGCACCCTGACTTCGTTGGTAGGCGTATTCAGTCGCTGTACGCGCTCGCGGGAGAAGACGTGCTCGTGGGCACGAATGCCGGCCTTTGGCGCCTGCACGATGGACAGGCCGAAGCGGTGGAAATGCCGGGTGTGGCCGAGCCCTCGATTTCCCGCGTGCGTGCTGATGGGCCGGGCAAGTGGCTGATCGCTGTACCCAATAGCGGATTGTATGGTTACGACGGAGTTCGGGCCGAGCGCATCATCGAGATGCCCGGGATGAAACTGCGCGATGCGCTGCGTACGCCCGATGGCCGGCTTTGGTTGGCGGCTGTCGGCCTCCACGTACTCGACAGCGGCGTTTTGCAACCCATCTCGACGGTCAATCGCGTGTTGCCGGTGCAGTTTCATGCGCTTGAGCGAGACGCACAGGGGCGAATCTGGAGTTCGACCAACGCCGGTATATTGCGATTGGAGCCCGCGGAGCTGGATCGTTATCTGACCGATCCGGCGGCTTCGCCTGATTTCATGCTGTTTGGTGAAGCCGAAGGCATGAGTTCGAGCGAATGCAACGGAAGCACACAGAACGCATTGCTGGTCGATGATGAAGGAGCGGGCTGGGCGGCTACGGCGGAAGGCGTAGTGCGCATTCCCGGCGATGCCGATCGCTTGGTGGCGGCAATGCCCAAGCCACGGATCGAACGCATCATCGTTGATGGCGCAACACAGGCGGTGGGCGCGGACGTGCGCGTCGCGCCCGGCACACGACAGATCGCCATCGACTACACCGCCCTGCGTTTGGCCGATGCCGAGCGTTTGCGCTTCCGCTACCGCTTGCAGCCAGTGGTCGATGTCTGGAGTGATGTGGGGGCGCGGCGACGGGCCAGCTTCGATGCTCTGGCTCCGGGAAAGTATCGTTTCGAAGTGGCCGTTGGCACCGCGGCCGATCCATGGGGCGAGCCGGTCGCGGTGTCCTTCGAGGTGGTTCCATATTGGTGGCAGAGCACCTCGCTGCGTGTGCTTGTTGTCCTGTCGCTATTGGGCTTCATCGCCGTGGCCATTTGGTTGCGTATGCGGGAACTGCGGGAACGCGAGCGTGCGCTCAAGCTTCTGGTGCAGGAGCGAACGCAGGAGTTGGAACAGGCCAACGTTGCGCTTGCGCGTGCGGCGAGCCGCGATTTTCTCACCGGGCTGCCGAACCGACGTGCGTTCGTCCAGAGTCTTGATCTGGCCTTTGTCGAGAATGCTCCGCTGGCGTTGGCGATGCTCGACATCGATTATTTCAAGGCTTACAACGACCAACTGGGCCATCCAGCCGGAGACCAGTGCCTCAAGCAGTTCGGCGAGCTGCTCGCGAGTCATGCAGTGGCATCAGGCATTCAGGCTGCGCGCATGGGTG
>CAUJJS010000014.1 GCA_963205415.1 Pseudomonadota bacterium | reverse complement strand
TCCTCGATTACGGTGAGGTCAGTTTCATAGTACGGGCCAGCACGATGACGGATGACGGGCGGGCGATCCAGGTGGCCGTAGACACCCGCTCGATAGGCCCACACGCCGGGTACCACTCGTGGAACGACAACAATCTCACCGGTCGAACCTGCGTGCATCTGCAAATCTTGAATCGATGGGACCGGATGGGAACCGCTAACGACACCTTCCGCAGACATTCCGAATGCTTGCATCGTGTCCAATGCTGACGCTGCGACGCTCAGTCGCCGTGTGCGTGGCAATGGGGATGAATACCACTGACGTCCGGCGCTCGCGTCGAGGATTCCAGGATCTTCAACACCGAGGGACCAGGTTGAATTGACCCCATCTGTCAGATCGAGCGCATCCGCTATGGATACACGGCTGAGTTCAAAATAGTCGAACGGTATGTCGTTCCAAAAGAGGCGCACGCGTTCAACGATAGTCCCTGGAGGAACGACGGCGAAGCCTTGAGAAGCTATGCCGAGCAGCGGCGAATATCCGGAAATCAGCGCGACAGAGACAAAGCTGCCGCCTGATGGCTTGTAGAGAACCGCATCTGGCAGGTGCTGGCCAATCACGGTTACCAACCGAACAGGGAATCCGGCTCCGCTTGCCACCAATTCTATGGCGCACGGACCTGTTACTGCCCCGCCTCCAACGCGCTCGAATCGAGCGACATTACCAAGCTGTCTGGTGCGGAGATTCGTAGCAGGATACCCAGCAACCTCCTGGAGACTGTCCGGATACCCGAGGCTATAGCCAAAGGTCCAAGCCGGAATCGTGCCGACACCGTCAGACCAGTTTCGATACGCGACCAAAGCACTCATTGGTTACCCCCAAAGCACCAGCGACACGACGCGCGACCAGAATCGCGTGGTGACGCCGATGACCAACAGATTGCGGCCTGAGTCGAGGCCGTAGCGAGGCCAGACGATGTTCACTGTCTGGCCGGGTTCGATGGTTTCGCCGACGACGGCTTCGAGCACGCATTCGACCTCGTAGAACCGGCGCGGGTCGCGCCAAAGGGTCGCTACGCGGCTGATCTCGGCTTGCAGGTCGTCAGGCTCTTGCAGCAGCGTGGCCTGGGCGGGTGCACCGTCGGCTTGCTTGACGGTATTCGAAACCGTGAGCTTGCGCGATGCGGCCGCGCTCAGGCCCACGGTCAGCACGCTCGGCTGGGCGGAGCGATAGGTGTATTCCGCTTTGAGCTCGGCCTTCAGCGCGGCGGTGACCGAGGTCGCGATGTCGCTGTCGGAATGCACGCGATGATTGCGCCGCCCGGCAATGCGCGTGGTCAGTCCTTTGGCCACGTCCAGTGCGGTGGCGACCGTCTTGATGTGCGCGTCGGTCAGCGTGAGGCTGGCCGTGGCCGCTGGCACGTCCACGCGCCCCACGGTCAGCGTGCCGTCGAGCTTGGGCACCAGCCAGCCGCACCAGCCATCCAGCGTCTTTCGCAGGATGGAGAGGATGGTTTCGGCGGGTCCCGCGTAGTGGGCCAGGCGGTAGTCGGCCAGCGCCTCCAGCGCATCGGTGTCGGTGGTGTTCACGTCTGCGCCGCCCAGGGTTTCGGCGAGGTACTCGGTCCACTCGGTGAGATGCTCGATCAGCGTGGCCGCGCGAGCGCGCATGGTGTCAAACACGACGTCAATCGCGCCGAGTGTGTTGGTGCCGTCGTGGCCGGCGATGAATTGCAGCTGCGCGCTCGATGCGGAGCCATTCTTGACGATGACGGTCAGCGGCCCAACGCGGTCAATGCGCACAAACGTACTGGCCCCGCCGAGCAGGAAGCACACCACGCCCGCCGTGGTGATGCTCTTGATGTCGAGGGTGATGCGGTGATAGCCGGCCGCAATACTGGTTCCGGAGTTGTACATCTGCACCATTTGCGATCCGGCCGCGCGCAGGCGCACATCGCCGGACCAATCCTGGAACCGGTTGGTGACATTCCACGCCGCGCCCAGCTGCGTCCAGCCGGTCGGCACGGCAGGCGATCCGGCCCAGCCGGTGAAGTCGCCACCGTTGCTGCCGTCAATCGCATCAGAGGCCGCGAATTTCCAGCCGCCGACGGGATTCGCCACAACCGGTTCATCCGGCGCGAACGTCAGCTTGAAGCCGATACCGTCCTGCGTCGTTGCCCAATCCGCGGGCAGCGCGTCGAAGGAATCGCCCTTGTCATAGACGGTCTCGCAGCGCACCGGGCCATCCGACAAATCGTAGGCAAAGGCATCGTTGCCGAGCGCGGATGTCGACCGCAGCGCGCCCTCACAGTAGAGCGGTTGCCCCAGCACGATGTGCGAGGGCGTGTGCGCCAGTGCCGCGTTGGCCGCGCTGCGCGCATACAGGGCGCGTGGCAGGGCCTTGTCGAGCAGGGCCAACTGGTCAGCCAGAATGATCGTGAAGCGACGCTCGTCGAGCTTGACCGACTCCACGCGCTCGACCGAACGCAGTACAAACGCACTACGCGAATCGCCCTCCTCGCCCGCGTAAATCTTCACCTCGGCATCGCGCCAGAGCCATGCCAGCCAGGTATCGACGCCGCCATCCGTGGCCACGACGGACAATTGCCCGCGTGTGCTGCGCGTCTGGTTGTTCCAGACCCAGCAGCCACATTCGCGTGCCGTGATCAGATCCACGTCGCCGGCGATGCGGCCGGCGTAGTGCGTGCTGGCTGGGGTGTCACTCGATCCGGTGTTGAAGCCCTCGCTGCCCAGATAGACGGTGGTTTCAACCGGGTCGGCCTGCGAATACACGCCGGCGTTGACGCCATTCGGCACCGCGTAGACAAACGCGCTGGCGCCGAAGTTGGCGGTACAGGCGGCATTGCGCGCCAGTTGCACAGCCGGGAACCAGCCATCGTCGCTGAGCGAGGGGCGGCGGCCCAGGTTCTGCCACGCGCCGCCGTTCTTGCGCACCTGATAGGTGCCGGAATCCGCATCGTACCAATGACTGATCACGTTGCCTGCAGCCACCGCGCCCACGGTGCCGGTCAGGGCGCTCTTTGCGTAGCAGTTGCCGTCTGTTTGCCGAGGCCCGGCCTGGTCGATGATCGGGTCGCTGAAACCCATGCTCGTCGACGCGGTCAGCGCCCAAGTACTGGTCGCGATGCCGGACGCCATCACGTATCCGGCATCCGGCAGCGTGGTGTAGGTGGTTTCCCAGTACCACTGCCCGGCGGTCAAGCTGATCGTCGCCCGCACGCTGCCGATCTGGCCCGCAGCGCAGGTAGCCACCAGGTTGCTGCCGGACAACGTGATGTCGGCATCCTTGTCAGCAGCATTCCACGTCGCGTAGACCTTGGCCTGAGGCACGCGCGGCTTGATTTCGACGAGCAGGATACGGCGATTGGTGGTCATGTCAGCTTCCCTTGAACACCACAATTGCGCCTTCCGCGTAGAACGTGGCGTTGTCCGTCCACGTTGCGGTGGCCGAAATCTTGCCCGCGGTAGTCACTTTCGCGCAGCAAAACAGCGCGCCCACGTTGTCGGTCGCGTTG
>CAUJJS010000013.1 GCA_963205415.1 Pseudomonadota bacterium | reverse complement strand
TCAGACATCGACAGGCCGTGTTGGAACTGGACTGCATTGATGGCCATGATGGGCTCCTCGCTGATTGGGTCTGGAGCCATAGTGGGCCGTGCTCATCTCATGGCCTGAGACTGACGGCTGAGGAAGGGGGCTAATCAGGTTATGGTAAGCACAACATGAAGTACCGCCCGGTCTGCAGCGAATGGCTGAATACGATCGGCAACCTGCATATCCTGCGCTTTGAGGACAATCGCAGGCGGCAGGACAAATCCGCCGCCAGCAGCTTCAGCAAAGAAGAGCGTGAGGCTGCGTGGTTGTACAGCGATGGCGAGGACCTGAGCCCGGAATTCTCCCTAGAAGCCGTGGATGTAAAGGGTGAGGAGAATCCGGCTGAGAGCCGCAGAAAGGTCTTGAATTTCGTGTGTGCGGCACGCACACGCTTGCTGAACTTGTACGGTGAATGGCATGAAAAGCTGGGCATTGAAGTGCTGTTGAAAGAGCAGGATCAAAACACCTCGACATGAGAGCCAGCAACCCAACCACCCTGCACACGAAAGATGCGGGTGCCATGCAGTGATTCTTGCCGTGACAAACCGCAATAAACATCAAACGGGTGGATCTATCATGGCCTGCCATGAATGAAAGCCCATCCAAGCACTTGCGCATCACGTTGGCGCAATTTCATTTTCCGGTCGGTGCGGCGGCGGCCAACACCCTACGCGAAAACCGCAATCGCAGTATCAGTCTGAACGTGGCCTACGCGCACGCCAGCGCGACGTGATCCGCCAATTCTTGCGCGAGACCTTCGTGATCTGCGTGCTGGGAGCCGTGCTGGACGTGGTGTTCGATGGCGTTCTGGCCTGCCTGATCGCCACGATCGCCGGTTGGCAAGTGGCCTGGGGCCCGATTCCGATCTTCCTGGCCACCGCATCATGCTCCTTGGTCGGCTTGGTCGGCTTGGTCGGCTTGACGTTCGGCGTCTATCTAGCACGTCAAGCCGCGCAGCTGGATCCGATCGCGGCGTTGCGCACCGAGTAGGCCAAGCGCATTGATCTTTCGTTTGTGGGCACGACGATCCGGACAATGTACAAACATTTGTTATAATTTCACTCCGTTTCCATCGGAGTGGACTCATGAAGCTCAAGATCACCACCGTCGGCAACTCCGCCGGCGTCATCTTGCCCAAGGAACTCTTGGCGCGCTTGCGCGTGGCCAAGGGTGATGAGCTGTACGCGCTGGAAACCCCGGACGGTATCCGTCTGACGGTTTATGACCCCACTCTGGCCGAGCAGATGCAGGTGGCCGAAGAGGTGATGCGCGAGGATCGCCACGTACTCCGCAAGCTGGCGCAGTAGCCATGATCATCTGGATCGAGCGCACTCTGGCATTGGCCATCCACGACCGCCAGCTGGCCGAACACGGCGGTGGCCCCGGCGTGCGCGATGAGGGCATGTTGGAATCCGCGCTGGCACGACCTCACCAACGTTACGCCTACGGCGACCCGCCACCGGATCTGGTCGATCTGGCGGCCAGCCTTGCCTTCGGGCTGGCACGCAACCACCCCTTCGTGGACGGCAACAAGCGCACCGCGCACGTATGCTATCGGGTATTCCTCGCGCTCAACGATGCGGAATTGCTTGCCATCGATGAGGAAAAATATCTCGCCATGTTGCAACTGGCCGAAGGCAGCCTCGAAGAAACCGCCTTTGCGGCGTGGTTGCGTCCACGCGTTCGGATCAAAGCGACGCGTCAGGTACAGGAAGCGTCGCGCGTGCGAGATCCAGCAAAGTGAGTACGCCCATGCACCGCACTCTTCGTATCGCCCTCGCCCAGTTCGATTTTCCCGTCGGTGCGGTGGCCGCCAATGCCGCACGCATCGCGCAACTGATTGCCCACGCACGCGAGACATTGCACGCCGATGTGGTGCTGTTTCCGGAGTTGGCGCTGTGCGGCTATCCGCCCGAAGACCTGTTGCTGCGTCCGGCCTTTCTGGCCGAATGTGCTCAAGCCATCGAAGCCATCGCGCGCCAAGCGCAGGGCATCGTGGCCTTGGTGGGCTGGCCGGAAGCCTCGGGGGCGGTGGTCTACAACGCTGTCAGCGTGTTGCGCGATGGCCGGATTGAAACCACCTATCGAAAGCACGAACTTCCCAATCAGGCGGTATTCGACGAGCAACGCTACTTTGCACGCGAGCCCGAGCCACGTAGTTGCGTAATCGATGTTGCGGGCTGCCGTGTGGGCATCCTGATCTGCGAGGACCTATGGTTCCCTGAACCTCTGGCGGCGGTCGCGGCGCAGGATACGCAGCTCGTGCTGGTGGCCAATGCCTCGCCCTTCGAACGTGACAAGGCGGCACGGCGTCAGGCCTTGCTGCAACAGCGCGTGAAAGAAACCGGCCTTGCCATCGCCTACCTCAATGCCATGGGCGGGCAGGATGAGCTGGTGTTCGATGGTGGGGCTTGGCTCGCCGATGGCACAGGCCACG
This sequence comes from Pseudomonadota bacterium, assembly GCA_963205415.1. Lineage (GTDB taxonomy): Bacteria > Pseudomonadota > Gammaproteobacteria > Xanthomonadales > Xanthomonadaceae > Denitratimonas. The sequence goes on along the minus strand of CAUJJS010000013.1, from coordinate 5,199 downwards.
TCCATCCGATGGCGCGCACCTTCGTCGAGCAGTGGCGTGTGGCCGATTTCGATCCGGCCACGCGCGGCTTCACGCCCCTGCAATGGGAGACAGACACCGATGCCGGCGAGCACGCGCAACTTTGGCGCGCGCTGGTTTGCGGCAGCCGCGACTATTTGCGCAAAAACGGCTTTCGCGAAGCTTGGTTAGGCTTGTCCGGTGGTGTCGATTCGGCCCTGGTGCTGGCCATTGCGGTCGATGCGCTCGGCGCGGAAAACGTACATGCGGTGCGCCTGCCCTCGCGCTACACCGCCGATCTGTCCAATGATCTGGCCGCCGCACAGGCTGCAGCCTTGGGCGTGCATTTGCACACCCTGCCCATCGAGGCGCCTTTCAAGGCGTTTCTGGACACCCTTGCACCCAGCTTTGCCGGCCGTGACGCCGACATCACGGAAGAAAATCTGCAAAGTCGCTGTCGCGGCGTGCTGATGATGGCGATGAGTAACAAGTTCGGCGGTTTGGTCCTGACCACGGGCAACAAGAGCGAACTGGCGGTAGGTTACGGCACGATCTACGGCGACACCTGCGGCGGCTATGCGCCGCTCAAGGATCTCTACAAGACCGAGGTGTTCGCACTCTGCCGCTGGCGCAATGCGCAGGGCGATGGTGAGCGCATTCCAGCCGCCGTGATCGAGCGTCCACCCAGTGCCGAACTGCGCGAAAACCAACGTGACGAGGATTCACTGCCGCCCTACCCCATCCTCGATGCCATCCTGCACCGACATCTGGAACAGGCGCAATCGGCCGCTGAAATCATCGCTGCAGGCTTTGCAGCCGAAACCGTGCAGCGCGTGCTGCATCTGGTGCGAATCTCGGAGTGGAAACGCCGCCAATATGCGCCGGGGCCCAAGGTATCGACCTTGGCCTTCGGGCGCGATCGACGCTACCCGATCACCAGCGCCTGGCGCGAAGTGATCGGGTGAAATCCCTCAGCTGTGCGCGCCCAACTCGGGCGTCGTTGCCGCCGCACGCAAACCATCGCCGTAGTAACTGCGCTTGTCGGCGCCAAACGGCGTCAGCTTGCGCCACCACGAACGCTCCGAGGGCCATTCGCCTTTCAGGTAGGGATGCTGCGGATAGTTGAGCTCCAACACCCGGCGCGCATCAGTGGCCAAGGTTTGCCGGCCCAGTCGCACATAGGCTTCACTCATCACCGCCAGCGCATCGGCGTCGTACACGCTCTGCGGGTATTCCTCGATGATGTTCTTGCCACGATTGGCGGCCGCCACCCACGCGCGGCGCTCCAGGTAGAACACCGCCACATTGAGCTCATGGCGTGCCATCTGGTTGCGCAAATGCACCATGCGTGCCCGCGTGTCGGGGGCGTAGCGGCTGTTGGGATAACGCTGCAACAGTTCACTGAAGTCGTTGAAGGCCTGCTTCAGCGATACCTGCTCACGCTGGGTGGCGTCCAGTTGCGCAAAGCGCAGCAAGGAGCCATCGCTGCGATTGGCATTGATCAGGCCACGCAGGTAATACATGTACTCGATGTAACGATGCGCCGGATAGGTACGGATGAAGCGGTTGACGGTCGAGGTCGCGTCCTCCGGCTTGTTGCCCTTGTAGTAGGCATAGGCCAATTCGATCTGCGATTGCTCGGTGTATGGGCCATAGGGGAAGCGGGCGACAAGGCGCTGGTAATAGCGTTGCGCGCGCGACACGTTGCCCTTTTCGAGCGCGGTCTTGGCTTCCTTGTACATCGCATCCACGGGCAGGGTTTCCAGTGGATCGTCCTTCTTGCTCCACTTGCCACAGGAAGTGAGCACGATGGCCAGTGCCATCAGGACGGCGATGCGGGTAAAAAGATTGAGTCGAGTCATCGAACGATTCATGCTGCCGTGACAGCCACGGGACGCGGCATAATAGCCGAAAGCCGCCGCGCCACTCATTAAGACGCCGTGAAACGGTGCAACCGTGCGCTCGCATTCATCCACACACAGGTTCGACCGATCCCGATGAGCACCCCATCGCCCACTTCGCATGCGCGCCGACAGGCCGAAATTCCGCTCGATGCCGCCGGCCAGCGCGTGGATCGGGTGTTGGCCGAGTTGTTTCCCGAGTATTCGCGTTCGCGTATCGCCGGCTGGATCAAGTCCGGTCAGGTGCGGGTGGATGGCGAGGTGCCGCGACCACGCGATGCCGTGCGCGGCGGCGAGTCGGTGGAGATCGATGCCACGCTGGAAGTTGCCACCGACAGCGCGCCCGAACCGATTGCCCTGGCCATCCTGCATCAGGACGAACACGTGCTGGTGGTCAACAAGCCGGTCGGTCTGGTGGTGCATCCGGGCGCGGGCAACCCGGCCGGTACCTTGGTCAATGCGCTGCTGCACCTCGATCCCAACCTTGCACTTTTGCCGCGTGCCGGCATCGTGCATCGCCTGGACAAGGACACCTCGGGCGCGCTGATCGTGGCGCGCACCGTGGAGGCCCACACCGCCTTGGTCGAACAACTGGCCGCACGCGATGTTCATCGCCAATACGAGGCCATCGTCAATGGCCGACTGATCGCCGGTGGCACGGTCGATGCCCCCTTGGATCGCCATCCGGTCGATCGTCTGCGTCGCGCCGTTCGTGAGGATGGCAAGCCGGCCGTCACCCATTACCGCGTGCGCGAGCGCTACCGCATCCACACCCGCATCGAATGTGTGCTGGAAACCGGCCGCACCCATCAGATTCGCGTGCACATGGCGCATGTGCGTCATCCATTGGTGGGCGATGGTCTGTACGGCGGATCCCTGCGCTTGCCCAAGGCCGCCAGCGAAGCCACCATCGCCGCGTTGCGCGGATTCCGTCGACAGGCACTTCACGCCGAGAAGATCGCCTTCGACCACCCCATCCATGGCCACTTGATCGAAGTCATCGCACCGGCGCCCGCCGATTACCAGACGCTTGCACAGGCCTTGCAGGCCGATGCCGCCGAACACGACGATGCCGGGCATTGATTTCATTCGACCGGGCTGGTCGGCATCAGCCAGGGTCCGCGGTCTGGTGACCACGCGCGATCTGCCCGGTCTCTCGCAGACGCCCTTCGACCGTTTCAATCTGGGTGGCCGCTGTGGGGATGACCCCGAGGCCGTGGCACAAAACCAGGGGCTACTTCGCCGCTGGGCGGACCTGCCCAATGAACCGCATTGGCTCACCCAAGTACACGGCACCGAGGTGCATCGCGTATTGACCCCCGTTTCCACGCCTGAACCCGTGATCGCCGATGCCGCCGTCAGCGACGTTCCCGGCGCGGTACTGACCGTCCTCACCGCCGATTGCCTGCCCGTGCTGTTCGCCGCCCACGACGGCAGTGAAGTCGGCATTGCCCACGCGGGCTGGCGCGGGCTGGCTGCAGGCGTACTGGAGGCCACGGTCTCCGCGATGCGCTCCTCGCCGGACCAGATCAGCGCTTGGTTTGGCCCTGCGGCCGGCCCTTCACGCTACGAAATCGGCGACGAAGTCCGAGCGGCCTTTGTCGATTCCGATCCCGCCGCAGCCCCCTGCTTCACCGCGACCCGTCCCAGCCACCACCTGATCGACCTGTATGCCTTGGCACGCCGTCGCCTGGCATCGGTGGGCGTCACGGCCGTATCGGGCGGCGAACTGTGCACGATCTCCGACGAAACGCGCTTTTATTCCTATCGCCGCGATGGCCGAACCGGACGCTTGGCTTCACTGGTGTGGATCGGCACCTGAACGCAAAAGAAAAACCAGGAGGGGCGCGGTGCCATGTTTTCTGACATTTCACCGTATCTATCTGCAATGATCGTCTGAGGCTAGAATTTTGGGCGACAGGATTCGAGTGTCCAACGATCGTGGTTCTGGCAATTCAAGGGAGTAGGCCTGTGAAGAAGCAATTTTGTTTGGGCGTGATGCTGGTTCTGGCATCGCTGTTCGGGGCGCAGACGGCATTGGCGCAAGGCAAGCCATCCATCGGCGTCGCCGAGTTCCGCAATGAGTCCGGCGCAGGTTGGTGGCGTGGTGGCGTGGGCTGGGAGTTGTCGGGAATGCTCGCCAACGAACTGGCCGCCACGCGCAGTTTCAACGTGGTGGAGCGCAGCAAACTTGAATCGGTGCTCAGCGAGCAGGACTTGGGCGCATCGGGTCGCGTCCGCGCCGGAACCGAGGCCAAGATCGGCCAGCTCACCGGCGCCCGCTACCTCGTCATGGGCACCGTCACCGCCTACGAGGAAAACGTGAAAGGCACGGGCGGCGGCATCAGCTTCCGTGGCGTTTCGTTGGGTGGCCGGAGTGAGAGCGCCTATCTCGCCGTGGATATTCGCGTCGTGGATACCACCACCGGCGAGATTGCGTTCTCGCGCACCATCGAAGGCAACGCCAAGGGTGGCGGCATGCGTGTGGGCCTGTACCGTGGCGGCTTCGGCGGCGATTTGGCCAGCCAGAACAAGACGCCCGCCGGCAAGGCCATTCGTGCCGCGCTTGTACTCACCACCGACTATCTGGAATGCGTGATGGTGAAACAGAACGGCTGCGAAGCCTCGTTCGATGCCGCCGATGATCGTCGTCGCGAGAAGACTCGCGGTGCCTTGAGCATCGACTGAGCACACGCTGACGTAAGGCACCCTCGAAAGGCCGCCGGAGTGATCCGGCGGCCTTTCTCGTTTCGGCAAGTATCTTGATCTGCCGCCGTCCGGCCGCATCTTCTCCGTCATTGCGGCCCTTCGCCGCGCCTCGATACGGAAACACCATGCGCATGGACAAACTCACTTCGCGCTTTCAACAAGCCCTGAGCGACGCCCAGTCGTTCGCGGTTGGGCGCGACCACAACATGCTCGAACCCGTGCACTTGATGCACGCCCTCTTGGAACAATCCGGCGGCTCGACGGTGCCACTTCTGACCCAGGCCGGAATCAACGTCACCGCCCTGCGCGCTCGCATGGCGCAAGCGCTTGACGCCCTGCCGAAAGTGCGCGGGCAAGAGGGCAACATCAATGTTTCCAACGACCTGAGCCGCCTGCTCAACCTCACCGACAAGCTCGCCCAGCAGCGCGGCGATGGCTTCATCGCCAGCGAATTGTTCGTGCTGGCAGCGCTCGATGACAAGGGCGTCGTGGGCCAAGCCTTGAAGGCAAGCGGTGCCGAGAAAGCACGACTGGAAACGGCCATCGACAAGATTCGCGGTGGCGAGAGCGTGCAGTCGGAAAGCGCCGAGGA
>CAUJJS010000012.1 GCA_963205415.1 Pseudomonadota bacterium | reverse complement strand
GTGGCTTCGGTCTCGGCAATTCGTTCTTGGGCGATACGCTGGCGAATGCCGTCGGCCAGCACATCGAGGCCACGCGCCTGTCGTGGCTCGCTATCGACCAGACGCAGCAAATAAACACCATCGGACCCACGCAACACCGGTGAGAGTGCGCCGTCGGCATCCAGCTTGGCCGTGGCATCCAATACGACGGGGTCCCAGCTGTATCGCTCGCGATTGCCTTCGGCGATCCAGCCGATCACGCCGCCGCGATAGCGCGAAGATGAGTCGTCCGAAAGTTCGCGGGCGAGATTGCCAAAGTGCGGCACCGAGGCATCGAGCTTGGCGGCGTCCGCCCTCGCCTTTGCCATGCGGTCGAGTGCGGCTTTCCAGGCCGGCTCACCCGCATCGGCGGCCACCGAAATCTTCAGCATCGCCACGCGTTTGCGCGCCGGCACGGTGTACTCATCGGCATGCGCTTCAAAATACTGTTTGACCTCGTCATCGGTCACGTGAACTTCGCGCTGGGTCTTGCGCAAGGTTTCTTGGAGATAACTATTTCCGACCATTTGATCGAGACGACGTCGCATGTCCGGCTTGTTCAGCATGCCGGCTTTGTCGGCCGCCTTGACCAAGGCCGCACGCAACACCAGGTCGTCGAGCAACTGCCGCTTCTGTTCCATGGTCTGGAATTGCCCCGGGCGTTCACCGCCCTGTCGACGCATTTCCTCGATGAAGTCATCGGCACTGACATAACGATCGTCGATGCGTGCCACCCAACGATCAGGGGCCGCCGTCGTGGGCGCCTCGTCTCGATGTGCAATGGACCATCCCACCGCGCCACCGATCACGAAGGCGATGGCCGCCGCGATCACGGTTGAACGTGTGCTCATGCGCGACCTCCGATCATCCAGAGCCGCTGCACCGATGCGCCTGCCGGGGGAGGCAGCGACAGCGCATCGGGCAACGGGACTGAAATCATTTCGATCGCCGGTGAGCGCATCAGTCCAAGCGGCTCGCCTTCACGCGGCACGATCGGATCTTCGAAGCCATCCTTGAAGATCACCTTGTAGATGACATTGGTGTCGGACGCTGAGTTGTTCTGCGTGCTGACTTCGGTTTGGGCGCCATCAGCGGTGACGCTTGCGGTCTGGGTATAACTGCTCGTCACCCACGGATCGACTCCGTGATCAAGGGTGGCCGCCAAGGTATACACCACGCTGGCGCCGGCAGGCAGGTCAATCAGATCATCGATGCCACCATTGCCGTTGGCGCTGCAGAACGCACCGGCGGGCGCCACGCAGGTCCAACTGGCATCGACCAACTCAGCCGCCAAGGGCACCTGCACACGCGCATCGGTGGCATCCACCGAACCCACGTTGCGCACGGTGATGGTGTAACGGGTGCCATCGCCCGGTGCCAGACCCATGTGGTCATCAGCGATGCTCACCGCCAGATCCACACCCGTAAGCATCTGGGTGATCGTGGTGGCACCGTCGTTGCCGCTCACTGGATCGTTTGTTAGCGAACTGACGCCGAGATTGCCGGTGAGTGTTGCCGGCACTGCCGGCAACTGACTCAGTCCGAACACGATCGTGCGGGAACTTCCTGCCAACACGTTACCCACCGCACAGGTGAACTGGGTTCCCTGCAACGGCTGGCACTGCGCGTTGGAATGCTTGACCGGATGACTGAACACCACCATCAAGGTATTGGTCAGGGCGTCGGAGGGGCCGGCATTGTTCACCCACACGCTGTAGGGCATGGGCACCGAACTGGCCGGATCATAGGCGTCTGGCGCGCTCGCGCTGAGGCTCAAATCGGCGCGCGACAAGATTGCGTCGCTCACAGTGGCGGTGTTGTTGTCCAAGTCGGGATCAAGCGCGGTGCCCTGGCTATCCAACAGCACGGCCGCAGTAGCGGTATTGGTCAGTGTTCCCAACGCCGCAGATGGCAAGCTACCGCTCACGTGGTACACCACCGTCTCACCAAGCGGGAGATTCACGGTTTCGTGGATCGAACTTGCGCCACTGACGTTGCCGCAGCTACCGGTGCCCAACTGGGTGGAGCAGGTCCAGACGGCTTGGGTCAACAGCCCCGGCAAGACGTCATCCACCTGCGTCGCCGGTGCATCCGAAGGCCCATCGTTGTGCACCGTAATCGAATACGTCACCGGCATGCCGGCCACCACCTCGGCCACGGTCGTGGTCTTGGTCACGACCAGATCCGCGTGACGCGACACCTCGGTATCCACCGGCGTGGCACTGTGATCGCCAGGCGTGGGATCGGTCGCACCCGGCTCCGGCACCACATAGGCTGCGTTCTGCAAGGCGCCAATCCAGGCCGGGTTGACCTTGACGTTCAAGGTGATCGTCATGGTTTCGTTGGCCCACAGATCGCCGGTCGCATCGAGCGTTGCACCGCTGCCGCTGGCTGCAGCGCAGACCGATGCTCCCGTCGCGGCGCAGGTCCAGCTGGCATCTTGGAAGCGTGCCGGATCGAGGTCGTCCTTGATGTGGATGCCCAATGCATTGCTCGGGCCGGCATTGCTGACGGTGATCACGTACTGGACGTACTCGCCCGCCACCGCCGTGGCCGGTCCAGTCTTGGTAATGGCCAAATCAGACTGCACCAAGATCACGGCATCATCGTCGCCGACATCGTTGGCCGGATTCGGGTCCACGCCGCCAGCCGCCGGCACGGTGCGCGCTTCATTGTGCAAGGTGCCGCGCGCACTCGGGTGAACGGTCGCGTCGTAAGCCATCCAGGCATTGCCACCGACACCGAGGTCAAGCGGAACCGGAAGTTCGGCGTGGCCGCCCGTGGCCACGAGGCAGCGGGAGATGGCCTTCTCGCTCCATCGCGCCAAACCACCCTGTGCCCCCGCCTGAGCCAACAAGACCTCACCGCGTACCGCCAAGTGGGTAATCGCGAGCGAAGCACCCGTCAAACTGCCGGTGCTGCTGAAGCGATGTTCCAGCGCGCCATCGCTCCACTGACGTGCGTAGAGATGGACGGTGCCGTCGTCGTCAGCCTGATAGATGCGCGAACCCCAAACATCGATATCGAGGTCACGCGCGGTGCTGCTGCCTGCGGCGACCCAGTTGGCGGCTTGCGTCAGGCTGCCGTTCAGCGCACGCGTGAAGAGCGTGATGCCCTGATCAGACAGCACGTAGAACTGCGTATCGGCGGGTGTCGCAACCAAGTCACGAGCCCCCGCCAGAACCGGCAACACCGTGCCACCATTACCGGCGGTCGCCCGCAGAACATCGCGATAACTCAACTTGCCGGTATTGGCATCAACCGAGAACTGGGCCACGGCCTGGGACGTCGTAGCCAAGCTGTACAGGTTGCGGCCATCCGCCGTTGCGTGCAGTTGCTTGATGCCACGGATGACGTTGCTCTGGGAGCCGAAGGTCCCCAAGCCATCCTGGATACGCTCGACGAAGGTCAGCTCACCCGAGTCGGCGTCGCGCTGGAACAAGGCAATGGCACTCTCGTTGACATTGCTGGTGGGCACCGCACCGACATAGACGAAGCGACCGTCCGGCGAAACCGTCACCGTCGAGGCGCCACGCAGGCCGGTCACTCCGTTCTGACCGGAAGTTAGAGTTTGCACATAGCGCAGGCTTCCCGTTTCAACCGCAAAAGCCAGCACGCTATTGCTGCCTGCCGCCGAGACATAGAGATGCTGACCCTCTGGACTCAAAGCCAGACCGCTCGGTTTGACGAGGCCGCTGATGGCAGAGCCACCGGCCACATCGCCATCGAGCCAGCGCGATACCGTGGTGATCTGGCCACCCGCATCCAGCGTCACTTGCACCAAGGCATTGCCCGTCTTGCTGATCGCAAACCAGCGCTGGCCATCAAGGCTTTCGATCACGGCCGACAGATCAGCCACCTTGGGTTCCGTGGCGACAGCCAAGCCTGCTCCGGCTACCAAGGGCTCATTGGCGTCGCACGTCCACGTATCGCTGTCTTCGGTCAGCCCCGCCGTCACCGTCGGGAAGAACGGCGCGGATTCGATCAACTGCGCACCCAGGGCGTCGGACACGCCATGGTTGTCCACCTCAAGGCGCCATGACACGGGCAAACCTGCGATCACCTGAGCATCGGGCGTTTGGCGCAGCTTGCGGGTCTCCAGATCCGGTGCCGGAACCAAGGTGTCCGTATCCGAATCGCGGTTGTCGAGCATGTCGGTCTCGAATTCCAGCTTGCGCGTATCGATCGCGGCCGAATAGGTCAAGGTACCTGTGGCATTGGCAAAGATCTTGCCGGTGACCGTGAAGTCAACATGTCCATTCGGGGCGATGTCCACCACCTGGGTCGACAAGGCGCC
>CAUJJS010000011.1 GCA_963205415.1 Pseudomonadota bacterium | reverse complement strand
CCTGTTCGGATTGCTGGCGCGTTTCCGCGAACCTTTGATACTCAGCGGCCATACCCACACCCAGCGCCATCACTTTCACGGCAGCGAATCGGGCTGGACGGGCACCACGCCCTTGCACGAATACAACGTCGGTGCCGGCTGTGGTGGTTACTGGTCCGGCCTGATGGATGAGCAAGGCTTGCCCGACGCCCGCATGGAGGACGGCTCGCCCAATGGCTACGCCGTGCTGCATTTTGCGACCGAGGGTGTGACGATGCGTTACCACGCTTCGCGCGGGCGCGATGATCTGCGCATCGGGCTGACGTCGCCGGGCGTGATTCGGCGCGGCGCCTATCCGGCGATTCCCTTGGTGGCCAATGTGTTTGCGGCCGAGCCTGACGCGCGGGTCGAGTACCGCGTGGATGCAGGCGAGTGGATTCCGATGAGCCGCAGCATCGAGGCCGATCCGGAACTGTTGGCCTTGAACCTCGCTGATCGGCAAGCGGATCATCTGCGTTCGTATGACCGCGCCGTGGTCGCCAAGCCCAGTCAGCATGTGTGGCGCGCCAATGTGCCCACGGATCTTGCGGTCGGTGAACACCGGATCGACGTGCGTGTGCTGAGTCGGTTTGAGGGCGAGTTCAGCGCCCACACACGCTATCGTTTGATGGATTGGGCACCCTGATGGTCTGGCCCACGCTGGATGGATCGGCTCCTCGCATCATTGCGCATCGCGGTGCCAGTGGTCCGATGCCCGAGCACACGCTCGAAGCCTATGCCTTGGCGCTGCAACAGGGCGCGGATGTGGTTGAGCCGGATCTGGTGTGCACCCGCGACGGGCATCTGGTGGTGCGCCACGACCGTGACCTCACCCGCAGCACCGATGTGGCCATGCACCCCAACTTGCTTGCGCGGCAGCGCAAGCGCGAGTGGTGGATCGAAGATCTGGATTTGGCCGAGATCGCACAACTGCGCGCCTTGCAGCCGTTTCCCTCGCGCGATCATCAATACGATGGGCGTTTTCGTATTCCGACTTTCGCGGCCGTGTTGCTCTGGGCGGAAGCGGCGGCGCGCGAGCGCGCGGCCCCGGTCACGCTGTATCCCGAGTTGAAGTCGCCGGCGTATTTCGAGGCGCAGGGCAAGGATCCCTGTGGCCGCTTTCTCGGTATGGTGCGCCAGCGCAATCCGGCGCGGGTCAATCTGCTGTTGCAGTGCTTCGAGATCGAGCCTTTGCTGCGCCTGCGCGAAGAAGCCGAGGTGCCGGTGTTCCTGTTGCTGGAAAGCAAGGTCGCATGGCGCCGGTTGATTCCGCGTCATGCCGGCAAGGTGGATGGTTTTGGGGTCCCCAAGAACCTGCTGCAGGATGTGGATGGAAGCAGCAGCGGCTTGGTCGATCTGGCGCATGAGCACGGCTGTCAGGTTCACGCCTACACCTACCGCAACGATGCCTTGCCTGCGGGTTACGCCACGCCCGAGGAAGAGCTTGAAGTGGCTTTGGCCATGGGCGTCGATGCCCTGTTCTGTGATTTTCCCCAAACAGCCGTGGCGTTTCGCACGGCGTTTCAGGCGCAGATCTGATCCGGACGGTGGTTCGGCGACTTTCGCGTCAAACCGCAAACACGTTGGGTGCGCCTGAGGTGGCGTAGCTGAAGCCCGGAAAGACCTGGGGAATGCTGGAGATCGGCAAGCCCATGCGATCCACCAGGGCTTCCGAAAGGATCTGTCGGAAATCGGTGGTGACGGCCAGATCTTGGCCTTCGTAGAGGCTCCAGTCATCCAGTCCGGGGAAGCTGCCGTGCAGTTGCCCGCCATTGACCTTGTTGCCCATGGCCAGCATCACATTGCCATAGCCGTGGTCGGTGCCGTTCGAACCGTTGGGCAGCACGCGGCGGCCAAACTCGCTCTGCACGATGACCGTGACTTTGTCCATCAGTCCGACCGCCTGCAGGTCGGTGTAGAAGGCATCCAGTGCGCTGGCGAGGTCTTCCAGCAGGTTGCCGTAGGGATCCCAGTGGTTGGGAACGCCCGGGTCGGGCATGCCCTGGGATTCATGCGTATCCCAGAAGCCATGGTCGAGGGCGGCCGCGACGAGGCCCGTCTTGATCGGCGACTTCAGCATTTGCGCGAGATTGCGCAGCTGGACGCCAAGTTCAATGTCGGGGTAAATCGCGCCGCCACCCGGTTGATAGCCGCCCGGATTATTGCTGGCGTGATAGAGCCCGAAGTTGATCGTACGCATGAATCCCAAGGCATCAGCCGCATCGTGGCCGGCACGTTCCAATGACGAGACGCCGCTCCATAGTGGCAAGAGGTGGGTGTGCGCCGGTTGGTAGCCGGCGATGCCGGAATCATCGTCGTCCCAACTCCAGTCGAATCCGTCGATGCGGAATTGCTCGGCATCGCTGAAACCGACCGCTTCGTCCAGACCGATCAAGCTGGTTTGCAGGTTGCTGCCAAACCCGAAGGCCGGTGCGATGACGGGTGTGGGTACGCCGGTGACCTGCTGCAGGTAGCGCGCCAGCCAGCCATTGCTGGCATTGGTCTGGCCGGGTGTTCCAAGCTCGGTCATCGCCTGGGCTTCGAAATGGCTGCGGTTGGGCGTGGGCATGCCGGTGGCGTGGACCACGGCCAAACGGTTGGCGTTGTAGAGCTTCTGCATCCACTTGGGTGTGCTGGTAACGGCATCGCCGGTTGCACCGCCCGCGCGCGGATGCCAGGCCCAGTTGCTGCTGCCGATTCGACGCAGACGACTGGCCGGAATGGCGAGGCTGCCACGAATGTTGTCGTAAGACACGCGATCCGAACCGGCATAGGGCACCACCATGTGCAGGCCATCCATGGCGCCGCGCAGGAAGATCATGACCAAGACGTCGCCGGTAGCGGCACTCTTGCTGCCAGCCACTCCGGTCGGATCGAAGAAGGCAAAGGCCGAACCTGCGCCGGCGGCGACCGCGCCCGCACAGCAGCCTTTGATGAAATTGCGGCGATTGGTTTTCATGGGGTCTCGACCTCGATTCAGCGCTGATAGAACTCGGGACACATCATCAGCAAGGCGACCGCCGAGCGCAGACGTACGAGGGTGTAGTGTCGACTGAGATCCGAGGTTTCCCACTCGTTGTCCCAGGTCAGAATCACGGCGTTGGCACTGGCATCGGCGCGTTGCCCGAGGAATCGCACAACTTCGTCGCGCCGCGAAGGCTCAATGGCATAGCCGAAGATGCGCGTAATCCAGAAGTCCACCACCGCGCCTGCGGTCGTCGTCGGCGCAGCCGAAGGAAAGGCCGCCCGAGTCACCTGTTCAATGCGCTGGAAATACGCCAGTGGATCGGTGTCGGCGCCATTGGGAATACGCATTTCCACCAGACGCGAGAGCGTGCGCCAGGTCTGGCTCAAGGGGCTGACGGCCTGCCATTTGCGTGAGGTGTCTGGATAACCATCCGGTGTCGGCCAGCGGAATGGCCCATTGCCGGTATCGGACAGGCGGCCGGTCAACTCGTCATAGACATTCCAGTCGGCCGAACGTGGCCGTGGCGTGATTTCCGCCGAGCTGGCACGCAACGCTTGCATGATGGTTTCCCAAGGGCGCTTGGTCTTCTCGCCCCATGTGGTTTTGAGCTCGGTGGAGCGCAGGATGTGGCGCAACACTTGGGTGATTTGGTCCGGCGCCTGCCATTGCGCCTGCCAGATCGCCGCGGCCGACTCGACCAAGGACTCCGGTGGCTCATCACCGATGAATCGGCGGCAGAGCTTGCGGCAGATGTTGCGGGCCGTGCCCGCGTGCATGCAAAGACGATCGAAAATCGTGCGCCCATCAACCATGTCGGGGCGATTGGCAATGAGGTAGTAGCCGAGAAAGTACTTGCCGGCCTTGTCGTGCCAGGGCTTGTAGTACAGGAATTCGCCGGTGTTGTACTCGGGAAGGTCCGGAAATTCCCAATGATCGTCGCGCATGGTCCAGCCCGTGAGGGCGCGCGCGGCTTCGTACACGTCGTTGTCGCAGTAGCCCAAGGGGATGTTGTTGGCGTCCCGTGGAACTTCGTTGGGATCGATCGTGGCGTAGTAATGGGCGGCACCCAAGGTGTGAAGTTCGCACAGTTCGCGCGCGAAGTTTTCGTTGTATTCGGCACCTCGACTGGATTTGTTGTTCAAGAACATCAGCATGGCCGGTGCCTTGGCCACTTCCTCCAGCAGGGCACGGAAGTTGCCCAGCGCCGCTCGCTTGCCACTGCCGGCTTGCACGCCGCGCATGACGTCGCGGTCGTAGTGCATGAAGACCGGAGCAATGCCGTATTCCCAGCCTTGTACGTTAAAGTGGTTGTGCCAGAAATCGACCATCACCTCGTACAGTTGACGCTCGCTGTAAACTGCGCGAATCAGCTTGAGGCAGGCTGCTTCCGAGCACGGCCAATACCGTCGATAGTCATCGCCTTGAGGACCGAGCACATAATCGGCCCACAGTTGCGCCAAAGGCTTGTTGATGCTGGCGTAGTTGGCCGCGTTGATGCGGTTGGTGCAGGCGGAGTCGGGCAGGGCGTCAGGGTTCAACTGCTGGTTGAGCCAAACATCCAGACGCGCATCGTCATTGCCCCCGAGGGCATTGAAGGCGGCAACGTCACCGGGTCGGGGGCCGTAGGCGCATTTGCTCAGAACGCGCACCGCGAAGGGCGGCCGGGTGGGTTCTGGCGGTGGCGACTCCATGCCATCGGCAAAGATGAGGTCCACCGTTCCCTGGGGTGCAGAAGCCGATCCAACAGTCTCCATGACACGCAGCCTCGCAATAGTGCGTTACGGTTCGTAACACTATCCGATGCAAATGTGTCGCATTGTTAACGAAATCACGGATTTCGTTGAGCGTGTAAACGCTCAGTTCAGCGCATTGTTGCGGAGCACAATGACCGTGACATTGTCCGATCCGCCGCCATCCAGAGCGGCGTGCACCAGCTGTTCCACGCATTCCTGCGCCGAAAGCTCGGCCTTGGCCAGGATCTGCGCGATGCCGGAGTCGTCGACTTCCTCGGTCAGTCCGTCGCTGCAGAGCAGCAACTGCATGCCGGGTTTGAGCTCACCCTTCATCACTTCCACTTTCAGTGCGGTGGGGTCGGTGACTCCCAAGGCTTGGGTGATGACATTGCGATGCGGATGCACCCGCGCCTGTTCTGGGGTAATGGCGCCTTGCTCGATCAGTTCCTGGACGTAGGAATGATCTTGCGAGAGTTGGTGCAGGGTGCCATCCCACAGATAGATGCGACTATCACCCACCCAGGCAATTTCAAAGCGTGTGCCATTCAATCGCGCCGCCACGATCGTGGTGCCCATGGGCAGGGCTTCCGCGCGACGTTGGGACTGCCGCATGATTTCCTGATCGGCCATGCGGATGGATTCGGACAATGGCGTGCCACTGCGAACCTGAGTGACGATGGCATCACGTGCCAAGGCACTGGCCACCTCACCAAACTCGTGCCCACCCATGCCATCGGCAACCAGCCACAGGCCAAGCTCGGAGTCACCGTAATAGGTGTCCTCGTTGTGCTCGCGCCGCAGACCCACATGCGTTAGATGGCCGAATTCGATCATCAGTACTCGTTGATTCGGCTGTGCCCCC
>CAUJJS010000010.1 GCA_963205415.1 Pseudomonadota bacterium | reverse complement strand
GGCGTGGCCCAAGCTGTCGAAGATCAGGCCATAGGCCACGGCGTGCACGATGCCACCACCCAAGGTACCAAAGCCCGGGAAGGCTTTGAGTGCATTGCCGACCACGGCGAGGGTGATCGAACTGCCGGTGCGCAGAAGGCCGCCGGCGCGGGCGAGTAGGGCATCGACATCCACATCGCGTGCGCGCAGACCGTGGATCTGGCAAAGCTCACGCGTCAGTGCCGTGGCCAGTGCGCCCTGGATCACCAGATCGGTACCGGGCGCGATCGCGGCCAAGGCGCCGACCACGGCGCGGCGAGTGTATTTGTCGATCGTCTGCTCGCTGCGTTCGCGTTGCAGTCGCTGCTCGCCGGCGGCGAGTTTTTCATCGACATGAGAAAACAGCGCGGCTTCGCGGCCTGGCTCCAGTACGTCGTTGCCCATGCCGGCAATGCGTTCGATGGCTGCGTGCAGGGCGTCGACTCGGGCCGGGGCTTGGCGGGTGATGGATTCCTGCCGGCCATCCGGTTGCTCACGCAGGAGTTCTTCCTCGTGTCCGGCAGACACCGCCACCACGCTGGCAGGCAGCGCAGCGCAGCGTTCGCGCAGGTGTGCCAGCAGGGCGCTCAGTTCTGCTTTGGGGTACTGATCGGATTTGTTGAGCGCCACTACGATCGGGCGCGCGAAGCGGGCGAGGGCTTCCAATTCAAGCCATTGGCTGCGGGCAAGGTCACCGTCCACCACGTAGATCAGCGCGTGTGAACGAGCGGCTTCGTCGCGTGCCATTTCGAAGCGTTCCTCACCACCGGCTTCGGCACTGCCAGGTACATCGGCAATGTCCAAGCCACGGCCGTCCGGCAATTGCCCATGATGGCGGCCAATGGTTCGGGTGCTGCCGCCCACCACGCCAACCTGCACCTCGGTTTCCGGTGCCAGTGCCTGCAGCAGGCTGCTCTTGCCGGTGGAAATGTGGCCGAACAGGCAAACGTGCACCGCGCCTTGCGCGCGCCTGCGATCCAGTTCGGCCAGTTCATCACGCGCCTGATCGGCTTCCGGCGCCGCCTGATCGATGCCTTCGATGCGCTGTTCGAGCGTGCTGCGGTCGATCGCCGTGACCTGAGCTTTTCGTACGGATTGCGGCCGTAGCAGGCGCCAAATGAGCCAGATCGATGCGCTCAACAAAACGCCCAACGCGGCCACGAATGCCCAGCTCACCCAGTCTGGCCACGCCTGCAAACGCTCCCACACCGACAGCGCGGCATCGATGGCGCGCAACAAGGTCAACAGCAACATCGCCACGCCCAACACGAGTGCGATGGCGATCAGGATGCGCAAGGGCTGGCTGGGTCGTGACATGCGTCGGGCTGGCTGAAAATGGCAACTGTACTGGATGCGTGTCGAACGTCCTTGCGCATTGCAGCGCGACACGGAGATCGCAACCGCAATATCCTTGCGCGCTTTGCTCGTGGATGAACCGATGCGAACACTGTTGTGGGTAGCCGCCGTGGCGCTGGTCGTCAGCCCTGTGGTCAAGGCGGACGAGTGGGTGGTCGAAGCGCACTATCCCGATCAGGCCAGTCTGCATCGCGCGACGGCGCTGTTCCAGCACGTCACGATCGATGCGAAACGTCAGGTCTTGCGGGTGGATACCGACGAACAGGGCGTCGAACGCTTGCAAGGCGTGGGGCTTGCGGTCAGCGTGGATCTGGCAGGCACCGCGAAGTTGCGGGGCTTTCAGGAGGCGATGCGTTCTGCGCTTCAGTCCGGTGCGCCACAGCGCACCACCGCGGGATATCCGAGCATCCCGGGCTATGCCTGCTACCGGACGGTCGAGGGGGCTTATCAGACCATGGACGACCTTGTCGGCGCGTACCCCGACTTGGTCGAAATCCACGACATCGGTCCGAGTTGGAAGAAGGCGCAAGGCAGCGATGGCTACGAAATGCGCGCGCTTCGCATCACCGACCTTGCGACGGCTGCCGCCCATCCCGAGCGTCCGAAGTTCGTGGCCTTTGGCTCCATCCATGCCCGTGAGTACACGCCGGCCGAATTGCTCACGCGGCTGGCCGAATGGTTGGTCACGGAATACGGCCGTGATCCGCAGGCCACGTGGCTGGTCGACAACGTTGATTTCCGCTTGATCCTGATGGCCAATCCAGACGGACGCAAGAAGGCGGAAACCGGCCTGTCATGGCGCAAGAACATCAACGACGTTCAAGGCTATTGCAGCTCGATGACCGACAGCGGCATCGACCTCAATCGCAATTTCCCATTCCACTGGAACACCACGGGTGGGCAGGGTTCCAGCGGCAGTCCCTGCGATGAAACCTTTCGTGGCACCAGCGGCGGATCCGAGCCGGAAACGCAGAATCTGGTCGGCTATGTTGCTGGCACCTTGGGCGTCGGTGGCTACTCGGGAGGCGCATTGCCGGATCGGCGCAATGGAAGCCTGAGTGGGCCGGCACCGGAGGATTACAGCGGTCTGTTTTTCGACATTCACAGTTACTCGCAGCTGGTGCTGTGGTCTTGGGGCGACACCACAAGCCCAGCACCCAATGACGCCAGCCTGCGCACACTGGGTCGGCGACTGGCGTGGTTCAATGGCTACACGCCGCAGGCATCGGTGGAGCTCTATCCGACCGACGGCACGACCGATGACACGTTCTATGGCCTGATTGGTGCGCCGTCCTACACCATTGAGTTGGGCACGTCGTTTTTCGAGTCCTGTGCCAACTTCGCCAGCGACACCTTTCCGAAAAATTTCGATGCGCTGCGCTATGCCGCACGCGCGACACAGGCGTCGTACCAATTGCCGTGGGGACCGGATACCGTCACCGTCAACGCGTTGCAGGATTTGGTCGTGACGGGCGAGCCGATCGAGCTCACGGCCCGCCTCGACAGCGCACGGTTCAACAACGCCAACGGCTCGCAGTCCAGCAGCGCGATCGCCTCGGCAGCCGCTTTGTTTGATGCGCCGCCGTGGATGGCGGGTGCTACGGGGATGCCGCTGCTTGCCGACGATGGCGCCTTCAACAGCACGCTTGAGGATGTGCACGCCTCGTTGCCAAGCGCAGGTCTGAGCAGCGGGCGCCATCTGGTGTTCGTGCAGGGCACCGATGCAATGGGTCGGGCCGGCACGCCCGATGCAAACTTCATCGAGATCGTGGAGCCGGAGGCGGTGGCCAGTCTGTCTGGCCACGTGGTGCGTGATGCGGATGATGCGCCACTCGTCGCCACGGTGATTGCGCGGGAAATGCCGAGCGGGATTGAACGACGGACCCAAAGTGTGGCGTCCAACGGAAGCTACACGCGACGGGTGATCGCAGGCTCACTGGATATTCGCGTCAGCGCGCCGGGCTATCTGGATGAAGAAGCCCATGGCGTGGTGCTGGCCGGCGGGCAGTCCGTGGTCAAGAATTTCCGCATGTTGCCGGTCTGCACCCTGCTGACGGACGATGTTGAGCAGAACAATGCGACCTGGACGGCACAAAGCCCTTGGGCCATCGTGAGCAATGTGCCCAACAACGCCACGCGGGTATGGAATACACCGAGTTACGGCAGCAACCTCAGCCGATCGCTTACCCTCGCCAGCCCCGTTGATTTGAGTGGATACGCACAGCTCGCCCTCGAATTCGATGACCGCTGCGCCACGGAAGCCAATTACGATTTCGGACGGGTGGAATACAGCACGACCCATGGGCTCAGTTGGAATGACCTGTATTCCTGTTCGGGTCGTACGACGTGGCAATCCAATCGGCTTGAGTTGCCAGCCAATGTCGGAGGAAGCGGCACGCTGTTGTTGCGCTTTCGACTGCAGTCGGATCCCAGTGTGAGTGGTGCTGGCTGGGCGGTGGACAACATACGTCTGACCGCCGGTGGCCAAGCCTGTCGTGATCAGCAGGTTCCCTTGGGCGATGCGATCTTCGCTGATGGCTTCGAGTGGGGTGTGCCTGAAACCTGAGGTTCGAGAGGCTTGGGGGTGAAACCCTGATCGCACCGTGCGAGCATGACCGTCAACGGGGCGGAGACGGTGTTGCCATGATTCGAGGGAGTGCGGGGTTCTTGTTGG
The DNA here is from genome assembly GCA_963205415.1 of Pseudomonadota bacterium. Classification (GTDB taxonomy): domain Bacteria; phylum Pseudomonadota; class Gammaproteobacteria; order Xanthomonadales; family Xanthomonadaceae; genus Denitratimonas. The sequence continues at coordinate 4,781 of CAUJJS010000010.1, read as the reverse complement.
CGGTGCTCGGCGTGTGCGTGGCACCCACGGCGCTGGGTGCCGAGTTGCCCTTGGCTCCGCGCTTCACACCGCTGACGGTGGCCGATGGTCTTCCATCCAGTCACGTCAATGCCTTGGCCGAAGATGCAGCCGGTTATCTCTGGATCGGCACCCACGATGGTCTGGCGCGTTATGACGGCGTGGACTTCACGGTGTACCAGCACATCGTCGATGACGATACCTCGATGCCGGCCAATTCGGTGCAGGTTCTGCATGTGGATGCGCAGGACCGCATCTGGGTTGGCATCGAAGGCGGCGGCGTGGCGGTGCTCGATGCGCAACGCAAGGCGTTCCAGCGCCACTCGCCAGCTGCCGACCCACGTTTTGCCCTGGATGATGTCTGGGCCATCGCCTCCCAGGCCGATGGCGTGGTGTGGCTGGGTGGCTATGCCGGGGGCCTTCATCGCTACGACACCCGAACAGACAGCTTGCAGATCATCCGCGCCGATCCCGAGCATGGCGGGCTGCCTTCGGATCACATTCTCGACCTCGCACTCGCGGCGGACGGGCGCCTGTACATCGCCACCACCCATGGCCTTGCCATCCTGCACGATGGAAAGTTCGACGCCGTGCCAGCCTTTCATGTCGAAGGTCCGGCGATGGTCTTGAGCGTGGCGCCACAGCCGGACGGTTCGATCTGGGTGGGGCGGCGAAATGGCTTTGAAAAACTGGTCGATGGCCGTTTTCAGCCCGTGTTGGCGCGCGCCGAGGATCAGGCCTTGCTGTCGGCAGGGGTGATGGTGTCGATGCGCGACCGCCATGGCGGGCACTGGTTGGGCACCCGCAGCGGCTTGCGCTATCTGCAGGATGGACGGCTGTTCGACTTGGCCCGCTTTGGCGCGATGGCGACGCAGGAAATGGTGCTTGATGTGCTGGAGGATCACGAAGGCGGACTGTGGTTTGCGGTGCGCAACGTCGGACTGTTGCGGCTGTCGCCGGATTGGCCGAACTTCGCGGTGTTGCGGGCTTCGGGCAAGGAGGAGTCCGGCCTGCGCGACAATTCCATTGCCGATGTGTCGGTGTTGGGCGGTGGTGGCATCTGGTTCATGCATCGGGATGGCGTACTGGAACGCCTCAGCCGCGAGGGCGACATCGAACGATTTCTTGAAGGCGGTGAGGCCACCCGACCCTTGCACGCGGGAACCGCGGTATTGGCACGCGCCGATGGACGGGTGTGGCTGGGGTTTTCGCACGGCCTCGGCCTGTTCGATCCGGCGAGTGGCCGTTACAGCGAGTGGAGCATCGATTCGGAACGCGATCCGGTGCTGAGTGGCGCCGTCGACATGCTGATGCTCGATCCCGAGCAACGGCTGTGGATGAGCGCCTACGGCGGCGGACTGCAATGGCGCGAGTCGGATGGCGCGCTGCGCCGCAGCTGGAAAATCGGTGTCGATGAGGGCCTGCCGACAGGCTCGATCGAGGCCATGAGCGTGGGTGCGGACGGCCGACCGTGGTTGGCGGGTGACTTTGGCGTCCTGCATCTGGACGCGGCGCGTGAGAAATTCGTGGCGGTGGCTGGCATCGAGCCGGGCCGACTGATGGGGCTGGTGTTGAGTGCAGACGACGAATTCTGGGTGGCGCGTCTGGGTGCACTGGAGCGCTATCGCGTACGCGATGACCATGCCGAGCGCGTGGAACGGGTCGATGCCGCACTCGGCATGCCGGCGGTGGAGATCGGCGGATTGATGCGCGATGCCGAGGGTGACATTTGGTTTACCTCGATTCGCGGACTCTGGCGATATGCGCCCGACACGCGCCAACTGCGCCATTTTGGCGTGGGCGACGGACTGCCGGGCGAAGAGTTCAACGTGACGCCGCCGCTGCGGGCTGATGACGGCCTGATGTACGCGCTGACCACCGAAGGGGCCGTGGTGTTTGATCCCTCGCGCATTCGCGAAACCCAGACCGAGCCGCGCGTGGTCCTGCAATCGCTGTCCGTGCTGAGGCCGGATGGTCGCGTGGCTCTGAAACCTGCCGAGTCGGTACAGCTGGATTGGTCCGATCGCGAGTTCACCGTGACCACGCGCTTCATTTCCTTCGCCCATGCCGCAGCCAATCGTTATCGCTTCCGCATGAATGGCTTCGACTCGCAGTGGGTGGATGTCGATTCGCGTGGGCAGCGTGTTTTCAGCCAAGTACCGGCGGGCCGCTATGCACTCGACATCGTGGGTGGCAGTGACGGTGGCCTGTGGTCGGCCGTGCCCCTGCGACTGGTCGTGGACGTGCAGGGGCCGTGGTGGCGCAGCACTTGGGCCTATGCCGCCTATCTCGCCATGGGACTGATGGCCTTGCTGTTGGCGGTGCAGGCTTATCGGGATCGTCTGGCGCGCAAGCATCAGTTCGAGTTGGCCCAACGGCAGCGCGAATGGGCCGAGCATGCGTCCGAGGCCAAGAGCCATTTTCTGGCCACCATGGGCCATGAAATCCGCACCCCGATGACGGGGGTGCTGGGCATGACCGAGCTGCTGCTGGCGTCACCGTTGGATGCGCGTCAACGCGGCTATGCCGAGGCCATCCAACGTTCGGGTGGTTTGATGCTGCGACTGGTGAACGAAGCCTTGGATCTGGCGCGCATCGAAGCCGGCAAACTTACTCTTGCCAGCGCGGCCTTCGATGTTCAATCGGTGCTGCGACAAGCGGAGGCCTTGATGCAGCCGCTGGCCGAGCGCAAGGGTCTCGACCTGCAATCGAACATCGCCGAGGGCGCACCCAGCTGGGTGCGGGGCGACGCGCAGAGGTTGCAGCAGATCGTGCTGAATCTTGTGGGCAATGCGGTCAAGTTCACCGAGACCGGTTCGGTGGTCCTGTCATTGGAGGACGATGCCCGCGATGTCGTCATTTCGGTGCGCGATTCCGGCCCTGGCTTGAGTCCGGCGCAGCGCGAGCAAATCTTTCGGCGTTTCGAACAGGCTGAGGGCGAGCAGGGCACGAAAGGCCACGGTGGTAGCGGCTTGGGGCTGGCCATTTGTCGTGAGCTCGCCTCGGCCATGGGCGGCAGCATCGAAGTCGAAAGCGAGCTCGGCCACGGCGCGAAGTTTCAACTGCGGCTGCCGCTGGAGCGCGTGCCCGCGCCCATCGCGGACGTATCACGCATTGAGCCATCAACGGCCGTGATCCGTCGTATCCTGCTGGTGGAGGACGATCCAACCGTGGCACAGGTGGTGGTCGGTCTGTTGCAGGCCCAAGGGCATCAGGTGCGGCATGCCAGTCATGGCTTGGCCGCGCTCGGCGAATTGCGTCAGATGCGTTTTGATCTGGCCGTTCTCGACCTGGATCTTCCCGGCATCGATGGCTTCGAGCTGGCGACTCTCATGAAAAACGAAGCCTTCGCGCCGCCGATGGTCGCACTCACCGCGCGCTCGGATATGGCGGACGAGGAGCGCGCGCGCCGCGTGGGCATGGTGGGGTTTCTGCGCAAGCCGGTGCAAGGCCGAGACTTGGCGGATGCGATCGCGAGCTGTGTTTCCGGCGCTGCGGCAGGTCCGCCATCCAGCGCGTGATGCGCAGCCCTCAAATCGTCAGATCGCCCGCAGCTTCAGGCTGATAGGCGATCGAAGCCACGCGGACGCGCAGGGGCTGACCGCTGGGCGCGCTCCAGTCGATGCTCTGGCCCACCGACAAGCCCAGCAGCGCAGCACCGATCGGAGCCAGCACGGAAATATTCCCGACCGCAGCGTCCGCGTTCTTCGGATAGACCAAGGTCAGGTGGTGTTCTTTGCCGCTAATTTCTTCCACGCAGGTGACCTTGGAGTTCATCGTCACCACGTCGGCCGGCATTTGTGCCGGCGGCAGCACACGCGCCCGCGCCAGCTCCTCGCCGAGCCGCGCGGCCGAGTCGCTGTCGGCGTAAGCCGGGGAATCCAATAGTTGCTCCAGACGCGCCAGATCAAGGCTGCTGACGATGAGAGCGGAATTTTGTGCCTGAGGCATGTCGTGGTCCTGCGATTGCGTGGTGAACGACGAGGCGGCGCCTGAGCGCCGCCTCGTGTCATGAATAGGTAGGAATGCGTGCAGGCTAGCGCGAGCCGGTCCGAGAATCAATTACTTGGCGTGCCAAGCGGGGCCTGCGCGGACCGACTCGGGAGGGCGGCAAACAGCGGTGCCAGCTTGCTCAGAAATTCAGCCTGGGCCGAGGTCCGACGCCAGATCATGGCGATGCGCCGGTGCGGCGACGGGGCCTTGAAGGGAATCAGGGTGATGTCGCGCGATGCGGGAATCGGCGGCGATACCGCAAGGCTCGGCAACAAGGTGCAACCGACCTTGGCCGCCACCATCTGGCGCAGGGTTTCGAGGCTGGTGGCGCGAAAGCCCGAGCGTTCACTCGCACCGGCCATATGGCACACATCCAGAGCCTGATCGCGCAGGCAATGGCCGTCTTCGAGCAGCAGCAAGTGTTGGTCGCGCAATTCATCCAGACGAATATGGCGGTGCCTGGCCAGCGCGTGATCGCGTGGCACGGCGAGCAGGAAGGGCTCTTCGAACAGGAACTCGACGTGCATTTGCTCGTCGTGCAAGGGCAGGGCGAGGATGGCGGCATCCAGTCGGCCTTCGCGCAGTTGGCGCAGGAGGACTTCGCTTTTTTCCTCGACCAGAAGCAGCTCTAGGTGGGGAAAGCGCTCGCGCACCGAGGGGACGGCGTGCGGCAGAAGGTAGGGCCCGAGCGTCGGGAAGATGCCCAAACGCACGCTGCCGGCTTCCGGGTCGAGCGAGCGCCGCGCGGTTTCCTGCAACTGGTCGATTTC
>CAUJJS010000009.1 GCA_963205415.1 Pseudomonadota bacterium | reverse complement strand
TCGTGCGCGATGGGCGCGTCGGAATCGGCGAGGGACTGGTTCTGGCACATCACGCAACGCAGTTCCGCCGCCAATGCGCGAAAGCGCGCTTCTTCGGCGGCATCACGAAATGGCATGGGATCCACGGCAAAACATAGTGTGTTGGCCAGGCACAGCAAAATGGCGATCGAGCATTTGGTGATTCGCGAGACGGCGGTCATGGCGTCATGGCCTTCAGTCGCGGCAGGATCTCGCGCTGGATGACGGCCGGTGTCAGCGCACCGACGTGTTTGAAACGCACGATGCCATCGGCATCGATCAGGAAGTTTTCAGGCGCCGCGTACACGCCCAGATCGATCCCGACCCGCCCATCGCGGTCAACCAGAATCTGTGCGTAGGGATCACCGAACTGCTGCAGCCAGCGCAGCGCATCCTCGGGCTCGTCCTTGTAGTTGAAGCCCACCACGCGCACCGTGCCGCTGCGCGCCAGTTGTTCGATCAGGGGGTGCTCGACGCGGCATTCCGGGCACCAACTGGCCCATACGTTCAGCAAGAAGGGTGCGCCTTTCAGTTCGCTGGAACGGATGCGTCGATCGGGCTGGTGCAGGGTGGGCAATTCGAAAGCGGGCAGCGATTTGTCGATCAGGGGCGATGGGATGGCATTGGGATCGCGGGTTTCCGACAGGCGAATGCCGACGAACAGGAGCGAGCCCAGCGCGACGAAGAACAGCAAGGGCAGCCAGCGTTTGAGCATGTCAGGCGGCTCCGCTGTCGGGCGTTACCGCGCTCTGCAGGTTGTATTCGCGGCGAAAGCGGCGGTCCATGGCCACGATCAGGCCGCCGGCGAACATGAACAAGGCGCCCAGCCAGATCCAACGCACCATGGGTTTGACATAGATGCGCAAAGCCCAGTTGCCCGCGCCAAGGGGTTCGCCCAAGGCGACGTAGAGATCGCGCATCAGGCCAGGCGCGATGGCCGCTTCGGTCATCACTTGCCCGCCACTGGCGTAAGCCCGTTTTTCCGGATGCAGAACGGCGATCTGGCGTTCGCCATCGAACACCGTGATGCTGCCACGGCTGGCATTGAAGTTGGCGCCTTGGTGCTCGCTGACGCCATCGAAGCGGAAGCGATAGCCGAGCACCTCGGTTTCTTGCGAGGGCGACACCGCCACGTCCTTTTCGATGCCGACGGTTTCCACCACCAACACGCCGGCAATGAAGATCGCCATGCCTGCATGGGCCAGCAACATGCCGAGGGTTTCGGCGGCGATGCGCCGCCCGGCCGGAAGCTGGCGAATGCGCTGCCAGGCATACAGGCCGGTGCCACCGAGTATCCATGCGGTGCCGGTGAGTCCGATGATGGCTTTGAATGGCAGGCCATTGCCCAGCAGCATGGCGCACGTGGCGCCGATCACGGCCAGAATCAGACTGGCGCGCAGGGCTGGCCAAAGCTTTGAAAAGGTTTCACTGCCCCAGCGCGCGAACGGCCCGAAGGGCAGCAACAGCACGACGGGCGCCATCAGCCAGAAAAACTGGCTGGCGAAGTACGGTGGTCCGACCGAGATCTTGCCGAGGTTCAGGGCTTCGAACAGCAAGGGCGAGAGCGTGCCGATCAGCACCATCGCGGCGGCAGCCGAGAACAAGAGGTTGTTGAGCAGCAGCAAGGTTTCGCGCGAGAGCCAGGCCGAGGGCTTGCCGGGCGCGTCCGGCGCACGCAGTGCGTAGAGCACGAGCGAGCCGCCGACCACCACGCTCAGGAAGATCAGAATGAAGATGCCGCGACTGGGGTCGGAGGCAAAGGCGTGCACCGAAGTCAGTACGCCCGAGCGCACGATGAAGGTTCCCAGCAAGGACAGCGAGAAGGCTGCGATGGCCAGCAGCAAGGTCCAACCGCGAAAACCACCGCGTTTTTCCGTCACGGCCTGCGAATGGATGAGCGCGGTGCCGACCAGCCAGGGCATGAAGCTGGCGTTTTCCACCGGATCCCAGAACCACCAGCCACCCCAACCGAGTTCGTAGTAGGCCCACCACGAGCCGAGCGCGATGCCGAGTGTTAGAAAGGCCCAGGCGACATTGGTCCACGGCCGCGACCATCGAATCCAGCGTGGGTCGAGCTCTTTCCCCAGCAGAGACGCGATGGCAAAAGCAAAGGCCACCGAAAATCCAACATAGCCAAAGTAGAGCATCGGCGGATGCATCACCAGGCCAGGATCTTGCAGCATCGGGTTGAGGTCGCGGCCTTCAAAAGCCGCCGGGATCAGGCGCAGGAAGGGATTGGACGTCAGTGCAGTGAAGGCGAGAAAGCCGAAACTCACGAGGCCAAGCACACCGAGCACGCGAGCCATGACGTCCGCAGGCAGCTTGCGCGACAGCAGCGCCACGGCCACGGTCCACGCGCCCAGGATCAATACCCACAACAGCAAGGAGCCTTCATGAGCGCCCCACACCGCCGTGAATCGGTACATCAGGGGCAACTGCGAATGCGAGTTCTGGGCAACGTAAGCGACGGAAAAATCCTGCCCGACGAAGGCCGCGGTCAGGATGCCGAAGGCCAGCAACACGAAACAGAATTGGCCGATCGCTGCAGGGCGTGCCACGGCCATCAGGTTTGGTAGCCCGCGCCACGCACCGACCAGCGGCAGGATGGCTTGTACCAAGGCGAGGACCAGCGCCAGCAGCAGCGCGAATGTGCCTAGCTCGGGAAGCATCAGCGGGCGTCCTGTGCGGGCTGTGCAGTGGCGGTCGAGCCATCACCCCCATCGGCCACATTGTGCTTCTTGTGCGCGGCTTCCATCTTCTCGGCTACTTCGCGTGGCATATAGGTTTCATCGTGCTTGGCCAGCACTTCCGTGGCCACGAAGAGATCACCCTGCATGGCACCGGTGGCAATCACCGACTGCGAATCACGGAACAGGTCGGGCAGGATGCCGGTGTAGGACACCTGCATTTCCGCATCACCATCACTGACCACAAAGCGCGTTTCCAAGGTGCCTTCGACACGCTGCACCGAGCCTTCCTTGACCATACCCCCCAGACGGAAGGTAGCGCGGTCGGCGGCTTGGCCGGCCAGCACTTCGGCTGGCGTGTAGAGATAGGCAAGGTTCGAACCCAAGGCCATCACCACCAGGGTTCCGGCGACCAGTCCCGCCACCAGGACCAAGCTGGCCACGATCAAACGACGCTTGCGTACTGGATTCATGATGCATTTCCCGTGGGCTTGCGTTGCGCTTCGCGTTTCAAACGCAACTGGATCTGTTGCCGCGTGCGCGCCATGCGCAGACGCGGACTGAGGTAATCCCAGACCAAAAACGCCAGAAACAGCGCGTAGCTGCTCCAGACGTAGGGCGCGTATTGGTCGAGCACGAAGTCCATCATGAATTCTCCAGGTCTCGGCGTACCCAATCCTTGCCGGACTCCAGTTCGTACATGGCCGCACGCGTGCGCGCCAGAAGTGAACCGACAAACCAGAACTTGGTGGCCAACACCATCGCGATCAAGGGCGCGACCATGCTGGCATCCATGGTCGATTTACCGAGCAAACGAATCGTCGCGCCCTGATGCAGTGAGTTCCACCACTCCACCGAGAAGTGCACGATTGGCACGTTCACCACGCCGATCAGGGCCAGGAAACACGCGGCGCGGGCGGCGGCGCGGCGGTCCTCGATGGCGCTGTACAAGCCCATCACACCCAGATACAGAAACAGCAATACCAACTCGGAGGTCAGGCGCGCGTCCCAGGTCCACCAAGTGCCCCACATCGGCTTGCCCCAGATCGAGCCGGTGGCCAAGGTCACCAAGGTGAAACCGGCGCCGATGGGCGCGCAGCACATCGCCAGCACTTCTGAAAGTTTGATGCGCCACACCAAGGCGATGAAACCGTTCAACGCCATCACGCCATAGATGAACAGGCTCATCCAGGCGGCGGGAACGTGGATGAACAGGATGCGATAGCTGTCGCCTTGCTGATAATCGGCCGGCACCACGAACAGGCCTTGCCATAGGCCGAACACCATCAGCGGCAGGGCCAGGATGAAACACCAAGGCGCCCAGCGTGTGGCGAAGGCATGGAAGTTTGGGGGTGCACCGAACCAGTGCAGCCAGCGCATGACGGGATTCATTGCAATGCGATTCTCAACGCTGTCGCGGCCGCCAGCGGAGCCAGCACCAAAGCCATAATCAGCCCTGCCGCCAGCAACAGCAGGGCGCCGTCGTAGGGAAGTCCCTGCGCGGCTGCCATGACGCTGCCCGCGCCGAAGATCAAAACCGGCACATACAGCGGCAAAGCCAACAGGGCCAGCAGCATACCAGAGCGCCGCATGCCCACGGTTAACGCCACGATGACCGCGCCGATCAAACTCAAGAGCGGCGTGCCCAGCAGCAAGGAATAGAGCAAGACCGGAAGTTCGCGTGTGGGCAGGTAGAGCAGGGCGGCGAACAGTGGCGTGGCCAGGATCAAGGGCAGGGCGGTGCTGGCCCAATGCACCAAGATCTTGCAGGCAATCATCACGGCCAAGGGTTGGGGTGCCAGCATCAATTGTTCGAGGCTGCCGTCTTCCAGATCAGAACGAAACAGGGTGTCGAGCGACAACAGACCCGCCAGCAGCAGTGCCACCCAGATGACGCCGGGCGCAATGCGTGCGAGCACGTCGGGCTGAGGCCCGAGGGCGAGTGGGAACAAGGCGATCACCAACAAGGCGAACAACACCGGATTGAGGGCATCGCCACGGCGTCGCCAGATCAAACGAAAGTCGCGCATCAACAATGCGCGGCATGCCATTGATACGGAAGATGTTTTATTCACTCGTCCGCCTCAGTTCCACGGTGCGCGTGCGAACCGCGCCGGTGGCGTAGGCGCCGTGGCTGGTGACCAAGGCCGCGCCGTGGCGTTCCAGATGACGGCCGATCAATTGGTTGACCAGATCGATGCCCTGCAGATCGAGATTGGCGTAAGGCTCGTCCATCAACCAGATGGGCGCGGGAATCAGCAGCAATCGTGCGAGCGCCAGGCGTTTGCGTTGGCCGGCGGAGAACTGTCGCGCCGGTGCGTCCTCGAAACCGGCCAGGCCGACCGTCGCCAGCGCCTCGTCGATGTCGATATCCGGGCGTTGGCCGAACAGGCCACAGGCAAAGGCGAGGTTCTCGTTCGCGCTCAGTTCACCCTTGTGTCCCAGCAGGTGCCCCAGCAAGGCGCAGTTGCGTGCGACTGCATCGAGGCTTGCGGTTTCGCCACGGATCAAAATCTCACCGCGAGTGGCCGACAAAAGTCCCGCCAGCACCCGCAGCAAGGTGGTTTTGCCCGAACCATTGCCACCGTGGATCAACACCGCCTCGCCGTGATCGAGGTGAAAGTCGATGGGGCCGAAGATGGGTTCGTCGTTGCGATCAAAACCCAGGGCGCGTACGAGCAACAAGGGGCGGATGGGAAGGCTGGAAGTCATTGGCTACAGTCTAGCGGCAGCGCGTCACACCTGAGCGATACGTGCGTCTGGGTGCCAGTGCCGGATGACCCGATCCGCACAGACGTCGCGCCTTGCGCGATAATGAGATGACTGGCTCACTTTTTCTCCAAGCGAGGTTCGCGATGGAACGCTCACGATTGTTTCTGGCTTTTTCGATGGCGCTGTGCGTGGCTGGCGTGGCCATGCCCGTGTCACCCGAGGCGGTTGCACTGACGCACGATGTGACGGCCAAACGCAGCGATGTCCGCAGCGTTTATCTGGTCGAATTTGCCGAGCCGCCGTTGGCCACCTTTCGTGGCGATGACCATGGCGTCAATGCCAAACTTCGAGGCCTGCAAGCAACCAGCCCGACCGTGACAGGCGCCAAACAATTGGATGTCAAAAGTCCGGCCAGTGTGGCGTACCGAGCGGTGCTCACACAGTTGCGTGAAGATCGGTTGGCGCAGGCTTCCTACGCCTTCGGACGCAGCCTCGATCCGCTGTTCGTCTATGACGTGGTGAACAACGGCGTGGCGCTCGAATTGACCGCCGACGAAGCCCGTCGCCTCGCCAAGCAGGAGGGTATCGCGCATGTGGAGCCCGAGTTCACCCGCAGGCCGATGACCGATGCCGGCCCGCTTTGGATCAAGGCCAACAAGTTGTGGACGGCCGCAGGCGGGGGATTCCGCGGCGAAGGCAAGATCGTCGGCGTCATCGACACTGGCATCAATGCCCAGCATTCGTCCTTTGCGCCCATCAGCGACGGTTACGCCATCACCAATCCGCGAGGTGTGGTCAGTGGTGTGTGTTCGAGCAATCCAAGTCGCGGTTGCAACAACAAGCTCATCGGCATCTTTGATCACACCACAGGAAGTGGTGATGCCGAACCCAACGACGGCAGCGACAAGGAAGGTCACGGCAGCCACGTCGCCTCCACCGCGGCCGGCAATCCACTGGTTCTCAGTGGTGGCATGAAGATCTCCGGTGTCGCGCCGCGCGCCAACATCATCATGTACAAGGCCTGCGAAGAAGAAGCCAGTTGCAAAGGCTCGTGGTTGTTGGCGGCCATCAACCAGGCCGTGAGTGATCGCGTGGACGTGATCAATTATTCGATCGGTGGTGGCGTGGCCGATCCTTGGGGCTATCAGGACAGCATGGCGATGTTGGGGGCATTTGAAGCCGGTGTCGTGGTGGTCGTGGCTGCCGGCAACGAAGGCCCCGCGCCCAGCAGTTTGACGTCACCCAGCAATTCGCCTTGGGTGATCAGTGCGGCCAATACGACGCACCACCGCGCTCAGGTTTCTCGTTTGATGCTGTCGGGCGGTAATACGCCGCGCCCGGGCAACAGCACCTTGATCGGCTCCAGCGCCACGACCCAAGTCTACGGGCCTGCGCCGATCGTCTATGCCGGCAATTTTGGTTCGGCGTTGTGCGCCAAAGGCCCCAACGTCAATGCCACGCCGCCCGACACCAGTACCTCGCCATGGGCGAGTCCGGTTTTCACCGGGCAGATCGTGGTCTGCGATCGCGGCACTTATGCGCGCGTGATCAAGGGCTTGAATGTGAAGAATGCGGGCGGTGGCGGCATGGTGCTGGTCAATGCGCCCAGTGACGGTGCCAGTACCGTAGCCGACGAACACGAGCTACCCGCCACGCACCTGAGTTATGCCGATGGTGCTGCGCTCAAGCAATGGTTGACCGAAGGCAGCGGCCATCAGGCCATGATCAGCGCCTCGGCGACCGAGTATGTTCCCGCCTTTGCCGATGTGCTCAATGCCAGCAGTGGCCGTGGGCCGATCGACGGCGACTGGCTCAAGCCCAACATGGCGGCGCCGGGCACCAACATCATTGCCGCTTTCAAGGACGGCGCGGGCATGAATAGCTCGTTCGCCTACATGACCGGCACCTCGATGGCAACCCCACACATTGCTGGCGCGGCGATCCTGCTGAAGCAGGCTCACCCCGATTGGGGCCCAGCCGAGGTCATGAGCGCCTTGCAAGGCACCGCGCGCGCCAGTGTGCGCATGCCTGATGGCGTGACCCCCGCCAGTCCGCTTGATGCAGGTGCCGGTGTGGTGGATTTGTCCTTGGCGAACAAGCCGGGCCTGGTCTTTCCCGTTACCGGCGCCCAATTCCGTGCCGCCAAGCCCTCGACTGGTGGCAAGCCGCGCGACCTCAACCTGGGTGCCTTGGTTGATGGGCATTGTGTGGATTCGTGCAGCTTCACCCGCACCGTGCGCAATGTCAGTGCTGACGGCGAGTGGACCGCTACGGTGCAGATGGACAAGGGCACCTTGACGGTCAACCCGGCCAGCTTCTCGGTGGCCGCTGGTGCCAGCAAGAGTCTGCAATTCACCTATACGCCGTCGGTTGAAGGTGGCTACGGCGAGTGGTTCAGTGGGCGGGTGGTGCTGAAACGCACGGGCGGTTCCACCGCCGACATCCAGATTCCGGTGCTGATCAAGCCCTCGGCTGGCAACCTGCCGGACGTGGTTGAACTCCCCAGCACGGGTGCCAATGTGGCCAGCGAAGCCGGTTGGGCAAGCCTCAACTTCAGTGGTCTGGTGGCGCTGCCCAGTGCACAGTTCTCCGGGACCGATTTGGTCGAACCGCTGTACGAAGAACCCTATGTTGCACAGGATTCGACCCGCGATGAGGTTTACGACAACCTGAACGCCAGCATGGAGGGCAACACCATCTTCCGCTTGAAGGCCAGCCAGACCGGGCGTGTGCGCCTGCGGGTGGAGGCCAAGTCGCAGACTGCCGGTGACATTGACCTTTACGTCGGCAACGCCAGCACGGGCACGTCCTTGCCCAGTGAGGCCAGCCAGATGTGCAGTTCGCACAAGCCCGTGCCGGACGAAGTCTGCGACCTCGAACTGGATGTGGTGGCGGGGCAGAATTTCTGGATTCTGGTGCAGAACTGGCAGGCTTCTTCGTCCGGTGCCCAGGACAAGATCGTGGTTCAGGCGGCGCTACTGCCGACGGAAGCCTCATTCGCGCCGGCTGCGCAGCGCCCGCTGTTCGCCACAGGCCCGGGGCATACCGGCAAGAATGCGGCATTCAAGGTGCGCGTGGCTTGGAACGATCCGACCATGGCGCCGGGTGATCGTCGTTGGGGTCAGCTCTTGCTGGGTGGCAGCGATGCCAATCCAACGGGAACCGGCTGGGTGCTGGTGAAGATGCGACGTGCGGCGACGGTACAGCATGCGGCATCCGTGCTGGCGCCGGGCATGACGCGAACCATGAGCCTGTTGCCCGGACATGCGCAAGACCGGCTTTACATCGAGGTGCCGCCCAATGCCAAGAAACTCACCGTGACCAGTTCCGGCAGCGGTGAAGTGAAGATCTATCTGGCCCACGCCAGCAGCCCGAGTTCGCCGAGCATCGCTATCGCTCCGGCGCGTGCGTCTGCGGCCGCGTCTTCGGCCAATCCCGGCGCGAATGATTCGATCAGCATCGCCACACCCACCTTGAAACCGGGGCGCTGGTACATCACACCGGTCAATCTGGGCAGTTCGCGCGCCGAGTTCACGCTGGGCGCAAGTCTGGAATACGCCGGCAATCGCCCGCAGCCCGGTTGGGGCAACTGGTACAACAGCAGTCGTAGCGGCTCGGGCATCTTCCTGTCGCCTTTCGATAGCGGCAATGTGTGGACGATGGCTTGGTATACCTTCGCCGAGGATGGCACACCCGTTTGGCTGGGAGGCACCGTGCCGGCCCCAACGGCCAAGCAGTCCAGCGTCAGTTTCGACCTGATGCGGGCCAGTTGGAATGGGCAGCGACTGCATGCGGTCACGATTGGTACGGCGACCTTGACCTTGGTGGATTCACGTACGCTCTGGATGAGCTGGAACATGGACGGTGAAAGTGGCTCGCAACTGATGCAGCGGATCGAGAGCGCGGGGTGTGGCGTATTGGCCGGCACCAGTACGAAACCCGATGGCAACTGGTATCAGCCGGCACACTCTGGCTACGGTTTCGAAACCTTGATATTCCCGGGCCTGGAAACCTTTATCAGCTACATCTACGACGGCCAGGGGACGGCACGCTGGGTCGGTGCCTATCGTGAAGCAAACCCGGTCATTGGACCTACGCAAAGCATGCAGGCCAAGGTGGCCAATGGTTCCTGCCCCTTGTGCACCTATGTCACGACCACGTCGAAGGTGGCTGGGACATTCTCGCGCAGCTTCAATAGCGGCACCCAGGGCCATATGGCGCTGGATGTCACCTTCCCTGCGCCGATGAGTGGTCATTGGGTGAGTAACGACAACGTGCAACTATTGACCACGCCGGTCACGTGTCCGTGAATCAGCGGCAAGGCAAGCTGACCTTGGGCAGCAAGCTGCCCAAGGTCGGCACCACGATCTTCACCACCATGTCCCAACTTGCGGCCGAACACGGGGCGGTGAATCTGGGGCAGGGGTTTCCGGACTTCGAGGTGCCGTTTTTCCTGACGGAAGCGCTCGCACGCGCGGTGCGCGAGGGTTACAACCAGTACGCGCCGATGACGGGTGCGGTCTGTCTACGCGAGGCCATTGCGGAAAAGCTCGCCGCGATCTACCAAGCCCACGTCAGCCCCGACACCGATGTCACCGTCACCAGTGGCGCCACCGAGGCGATTTTCTGCGTGGTGCACGCGGTGGTGCGTGCCGGCGACGAAGTGATCGTGCTCGATCCGTGTTACGACAGTTATGAACCTGCGATCGAACTGGCCGGTGCGCGTGCCGTGCATGTGCCCTTGGTGGAACCGGACTTTCATGTCGATTGGCAGCGGGTGCGTGAGGCGGTGACTCCGCGCACGCGGCTCCTGATCGTCAACAGCCCCAACAATCCGACGGGTGCGGTGTTCGCGCCTGCCGATCTCGCTGCTTTGGCGGAACTGCTGCGCGATACCGACATCGTCCTGTTGTCCGATGAGGTGTACGAGCACATCGTGTTCGACGGCGCGCAGCATCAGAGTGTGTTGCGCCATCCGGAGTTGGCCGCACGCAGCTTCGTGGTGTCCTCATTCGGCAAAACCTACCACTGCACCGGCTGGAAGCTGGGCTATTGCGTGGCGCCTTCGGCCCTGAGCGCCGAGTTTCGCAAGGTGCACCAATACGTCACCTTCTGCAGTTTCAATCCGGCCCAGCACGCGCTGGCGGCGATGATGCGTGAACATCCCGAGCATCATTTCGAGCTTCCACAGTTTTACCAGCACAAGCGCGAACGCTTTCGCGAGCTGATGGCCGACACCCGCTTTGCGCTGCGGCCGGTGGCGGGAACCTATTTTCAGCTGGCCGACTATTCCGCGATCTCAGACATGGACGACCTGCGCTTTTGCCGCTGGCTGTGCGAGCATTCTGGTGTGGCGGCGATTCCGCTGTCGCCGTTCTACGCGGCACCGCCGCCGACGCAACGTTTGATCCGATTCTGTTTCGCCAAGTCCGATGCCACCCAGATGGTAGCCGCCGAGCGTTTGCGTCGGATCTGAAACTCCGGGGAGTACCGCGCATGAACCTTCATCCTGAACATGACCTGCGCGTGGCGATGGTGCAGGCCGATACGGTCTGGCGCGATGCCGGCGCCAATCGTCGCCTCTACGGCGACTTGGTGCGCCCCTTGGCCGGTCATGCCGATTTGGTGGTGCTGCCGGAAACCTTCACCAGTGGCTTCGGCAATGACGCGCTGGATCAGGCCGAGGGCATGGATGGGGCCAACGTGGCCTGGTTGCGTGAACTGGCCGATCACGTCGGCGCCACCGTTACCGGCTCGATGGTGATCGCTGAGGGTGGCCGCGTCTTCAATCGTCTGCTGTGGGCACAGCCGGAGGGTGCGCTGGCGTGGTACGACAAGCGCCACCTGTTCCGCATGGCCGACGAGCATCTGCGTTATGGCGAAGGCCAGCAGCGCATCGTGACAAGCTGTCGCGGTTGGCGGGTATTGCCTTTGGTGTGTTACGACCTGCGCTTTCCGGTGTGGAGTCGCAATCGCCTGCTTGAGGCCGATCGCTGCGAGTACGACTTGGCGCTGTACGTGGCCAACTGGCCCAGCCCACGGCGATATGCTTGGCAAAGTTTGCTCAGGGCGCGGGCGATCGAGAACCTGGCCTACGTGGTGGGCGTCAATCGCGTCGGCACGGATGGTGTCGGCCACCATTACAGCGGCGACAGCGTCGTGCTCGATCCGCTCGGTCAGCCCTTGATTGAACTGGGGGCGCAGGCGCAGGTTGTCATCACGCGCTTGTCCGCGGCGGCCCTGCGCCAGCATCGCGAGCGCTTTCCTGCGTTTCGCGATGCCGACAGCTTCCGGCTGGAGCCGTGAACACCTGACTCAGGGTCGCGCCGCGTCGCGGATCTGCGCCAGAAGCTCATTGCGCGCGACCACTTCCGCTTGGCTGGAGGCGGTCGGCCAGGCCGACAGCAGCACCACGATGAGGCGCTGGGCGGGTTCGAAATGGATCATCTGCCCGAAGATGCCACGGGCTTCGAAGTGGCCGTCATCGTAGGTCCACCACTGAAACCCGTAACCACGGCCGGGCGTCCCGATGTCGGCTTGGGTGGTGGTGGCCTGGGCGAACCAATCCGGCGGCACCACGGCGCGGCCATCGATCAGGCCGCCGTCGAGCACGAATTGGCCAACGCGCCCCCAATCGCGCAGGCTCGCGACCAGACAGCAGCCGCCGGGTTCCTGGCCGCTGTCGTCCACCATCCAAGCCGCATCGCGTTCGAATCCATACGGCTTCCACAGCGTGCGCGAAAGAAACTCCGCCAGTGATTGTCCGCTGGCGCGTGACACCAGCACTCCGACCAGACTGGTTTCGCCAGTCGAGTAGTGCCAGCGCGTGCCGGGTTCGGCCGCGCGTGGCAAGCGACGCATGTAGTCGAGTGTCGGGTCAACGCCGGCCGGAACGTCGCGCTTGCCGAAAAATCGTGCGACATCGGAGTTTGGATCTTCGTAATCCTCGTTCCATTGCACGCCCGAGGTCATCGTCAATAGTTGTCGCACGCTCACCCCGTCGTAAGCGCTAGCGACCAGTTCCGGCAGATAGCGCGTGATGGGCGTGTCCAGACTCTCGATCAGGCCTTGCTGGATCGCGGCGCCGACCAAGGTGGAGGTCACCGATTTGGCCACCGAAAACGAGGTCCAACGTCCGTCCGGGCCGAAGCCAAGGCCGTAGCGTTCCAACCGAATCTTGCCGTCCTGCAGCACCAGAAGCCCGGCGGTCTTGTGCGCCCGCATGAAGGGCTCGGGGTCGAAATCCAAAGCTTCACCGAGCGGCAGTGGATGCACGGCGTTACCTCGGGCCACCACATGGTGTGGCGTGATGTGTTCCATCGCCCGAAACGCGGCCTCACGCTGCGCCGGCGTCCAGAACAGCACGTCCGAGGGCGCCTCCATGACGGGAAGGGCGGTTGGCGTCGTGGCTCGCGGTGCCAGTGGCGAGCACGCCAGCATGAGCCAGGCAGTGAGGCTTGCGAGGCAGGCATTCCAGAGATTCCGGCGCATGGGTGTGAGGCCTTGTCCAATCAGGTTCGTCATCATGACGGATCGGGCCATGCAAAGCAGGAGACTCGAACAGGGAATTGTCTGATGGTCGCGATGCCAAGGCCGGATGACACTTGCAGTCCTGTTTTGACGGACATGTGGCACGTGGCAATTCGTCTGGATCTTCGGCTTGCTGTGGGCCTCCTGTTGGGTGGCACGGCCGCCATGGCCTTGCCTCAAGCCTTGCCGGCGTGGCTGTGCTGGAGCGTCATCGTCGCCGGTCTTCCCTTGCTCGCTTGCGTGGGCTGGCGGCTCGTGGCGGCATTCGCCATCGGTTTGGTCTGGGCCGTGCTGGTGGCGAGCTGGGGCATGGCGGCACGCCTGCCACCGGCCTTGGAAGGCGCGGATCTGCTGGTGCGCGGGCGCATCGTCGATCTTCCGCGTGTTGCGCCGGATCGTCTGCAGTTTGGCTTTGCAATCGAGCACGGCGAGGGACTGGCGCAACCGCTCGCCGGCCGACGTGTGCGCCTGTCGTGGTATCGCAGCGCCGTGGTGCCCTCGGCGGGAAGTCGCTGGCAGTTGCAGGTTCGTCTCAAGCGCCCGCGTGGCACGCTCAACCCGGGCGGATTCGATTTC
>CAUJJS010000008.1 GCA_963205415.1 Pseudomonadota bacterium | reverse complement strand
TACACCTGCGAGGGCCCGCAAGGCGAGAAAGGCAAGTGGACGCACCTGCCCAGCAACAAGGCGATGCCCGCCGACTTCGACCCGCTCGCCATTGCGCGTGACGAGCGCAAGGACTACCGCTACGAAGGCCCGGAGATCATCTACACCTTCTGGGCCAAGCACGGGCCGTGTCAGGTGACGGGCTGTGGCCACCGCACGCCGATCATGACCAGCCCGGTGATGGCAGTGAAGACGCTCACCGTCAAGCATTGGGCACACACCTGCGGCAAGTGCGGCGAAGCCTTTGACGTCGAGGAAGAAGCCGCGCGCATGGCACCCGATGCGCCCCTCTACGTCTCGCCAAGTGAACCGCCGTACTCCGTGCTCGACCGCAAGAAGGGTGTGATCTGCCCGCACTGCGGCCACACCGCGATGGTGAATTTGGGCAAGGGCAAGAACAAGAAGGTGGAACTGAGCCTGCTGGTGCATCCGCAATGGCTGGCGGGCGAGGCGAAGCAGGATGCCAACGGCCAACCCTACGGCGGTTCGGCGCAGGACGACGTTGGGGCGACCACGCGCTGGGATGCGGCACGCGCCGCGAAGATTCGCCTGCTGGAAGTGCGCGGCGCGCTGCCGGAAGAAGTGACCGACCCGGAAACGGGCGTCACCTTTGCGCCCGAGAAGGGCACAGTGCCGAAGAAATCGAACTACGCCTGCTCGGCCTGCGGCACGGTGCAGGATGTGCTGACCACCATCAAGGCCACGGGCAAGACCGGGCCGATGGCGGCCTACGCGGTGCAGGGCTACGCCCCCAAGCGAGACGACGCGGGCAAGCCCTACAGCGGTCGATTCTTCGCCGCCTACGACACGGCCCACGCCCGGCAATACAACACCGCGTTTGCGGAGTGGGAAGCGCGCAAGGATGCCGATCTGAAGGATTACTGGCCACGCTCCGGCGTACCCTACGGGTTTATGACCGGCATCGCGAATGGCGACATCCGCGAGGGTCACGGATTCACGCATTGGTGGACGATGTTCAATCCACGCCAATTGCTCGTTCACGCACAACTTTTGAAAGCCATCGCAAATGTCGGTGGCTATGACTGGAAGACGCGTGAATTTGTCCTTGGCGCCTTTCAGCAGTACCTGCGTAACCAATGCTTATTTAGCTTCTGGAATCCGCAGCGTGACACGCCGGAGCCGATGTTTTCAAACAATAACTACCACCCGAAATCTACGGTCATTGAGAACTGTGTCTTCCCGGCGTTGGGTAGAGGAAACTGGGCGTCAAGTATCGAAGGCCTCATCGAGGGGCGGGATTGGACGGCTGACCCCTGGGAAGCGGTAAGCGCAGAAGGCCTGAAGCGAAAGGATGCTGCTCTTGCGGGGCAAATCACCGGCAAGAGCGAGAAGGTCTTTCCTGGCGACCCAGTGAATGAATCCGATGTGTTTTGCGGTTCATCCACAGAACTGGCACAGATCGCAGACGGAAGCATCGATCTCGTCATCACTGATCCGCCCTTCGGCGGCCTATTGCACTATTCGGAGCTGGCCGACTTCTTCTACGTCTGGCTGCGCCTCGCGCTGAAGGACAAGTTCCCCGACTACTTCCGGGCCGACTACACACCCAAGTCGCTGGAGGCGGTTGCCAACCGCGCGCGCGAGCCGGAAGACCCTGACGGTTTCTACCAGCGCCTGCTCACGCAGTGCTGGCGCGAGGCGCATCGCGCGCTGAAACCCAGTGGCATCCTGGCCTTCACCTTCCACCACAGCGAGGACGAGCCATGGGTGGCGGTGCTGGAGTCGCTGTTCGACGCGGGCTACTACCTTGAAGCGACCTACCCGATCCGCTCCGATGAAACCAAGGGCGATGGCGAGTTCGGTTCCAAGACCATCGAGTACGACATCATCCACGTCTGCCGCAAGCGCACCGAAGAACCCAAACCGGTGAGCTGGGGCCGGATGCGCCGCGAGGTGATGGCCGATGTGCGCCAGTTGCAGGCCATGCTGGAGAACCACGCCAAGGAAGGGTTGCCCGCCGCCGACATCCAGGTGATCCGGCGCGGCAAGGCGCTGGAGTACTTCTCGCGCCACTACGGCAAGGTCTATGTGGACGAAGGCCGCACCATCTCCGTGCGCGACGCGCTGGTGGGTATCAACCAGCTCATCGACGAGGACGCCGACAATGGCAAGGAAGCGCCGCCGGTCAACGCCGAGCCGATCACGCGCCAGTTCCTGCGCACCTTCGGCAACGCGCCTGAGCTGAAGCGCGACCAGTTGCAGAAGTTCCTCAAAGGCTCGATCACCACGCCGGACGAGTTCGTGCAGCGCGGCTGGTGCGCGGAGAAGAACAAGGTGTTCACCCGCACCGATGCGCTGGACTTCGCACGCGAATGGCAAGGCAAGCACCGTCGCAAGCTGACCTCCGACCTGGATCAGGCGCTGGTGCTGATCGGCGCGTGCTTTGACGGCAGCGGCATCAACGCCTCGGACACGCTGAAGAACGAAAACTTCAAGCCGCACGTCGCGCTCAAGCCGCTGCTGGAATGGCTGCACCGCAACGGCCCGGATCAGAGCACCCGCAACGCGGCCTCGCGTGCGGTGTCCATCCACAACGCTTGGCACGCCAGCCAGGCACCGAAGCCCGCGCAGGTTTCCTTGTTCGATGACGATGGGGAGTACGCCTAATGCAAGCATTGACCGATCTTCAGCTTCAACAAATGCTCGCGGAGCTTGAATCGGATTGCGTGGAGCGCAAGGAGTCTTTCCGTGGCAAGTCACCCGAAACGGTGCGTGAGGCGGTGTGCGCCTTTGCCAACGATTTGGCGGGGCATGCAGCGCCCGGTGTGGTGTTTATCGGTGTGCGTGATGACGGCACGCCGATGGAAGGGTTTGAGGCTTCTGACGAGTTGTTGCGGCAGTTGGCCGACATCAAGACCGACGGCAATATCGTGCCGCCGCCTGCGCTGCTGGTTGAAAAGCGCATGATTCAAGGCGCTGAAGTGGCCGTGATTACGGTGTGGCCCTGCGACACACCACCGGCGCGCTACAAGGGTCGCACCCATGTGCGCTGGGGACCACGTCGCGGGCTGGCGACGGCGCAGGACGAGCGCATCCTCAATGAGCGCCGCCGCCATCGCGACAAGCCTTTCGATATTCAGCCTGTGCCATCGGCCCAAGTGGCGCAGTTGAGCCGGGTGCGCTTCGAGCACGAATATCTGCCTGCCTTGGTCGCGCCTGACGTCATTGAAGCGAACGAGCGCAGCTACGAGCAGAAACTCGCTGCGACCAAAATGATCGTGGACGAGGCAGATCCGATTCCGACGGTGCTCGGGTTGCTGACGTTGTGCAACAAACCTTCTGACTACATTCCCGGCGCCTGGGGGCAGTTTTTGCGCATTGACGGCACCGATCTGGCTTCGCCGATTTTGGATGAGGAAACTGTGACGGGCCCTGTGCGGGAACAAATCCGGCGCATTGAGGAGAAGTTGGCGGCACACAACATGCGAGCCGTGCGCTTCATTGACATCCCGGTGGAGCAACGCCATGAAACTTATCCGCTGGATGCGCTGCATCAGTTGGTTCGTAATGCTTATCTGCATCGGAGTTACGAAAATACGCACGCGCCAGTGCGTGTTTACTGGTTTAACGACCGTATTGAGATCAGCAGCCCCGGTGGCCCCTATGGCAGTGTCACTATCGACAATTTCGGGCAACCGGGCTTGACCGACTACCGCAATCCCAATCTGGCGGAGGCGATGCGGGCGCATGGGTTGATGCAGCGTTTTGGTTACGGCATCACGGTGGCCAGAAAGGCGCTGGGTGATCGGCTGAGTTTTGCGGTTCAACCCAGCAACATTGTTTCGATCATCCAGGCGGAGGGGAGCCATGCGACAAACGCTTGACCCCGTATGGCAAGTACGCGGCACGAGTTGGCTATGGGACGAAGAGGCTCGCAACCAGATCTGCGCGGCCAGCGAAGTCTGGAGCCTGCGCCAGTTTCTGCGCGCCAAAGGGCAATGGCCCGATGACCTGCCCAGCAATGGCGGCAGAACGCTGGTGGTGGCCGGGCTGGACGGCAGCCTCGATCTGCTGACGCCGACGGATGCCGAAGCGTGGCTGGGCGATGCGATCAAGCCCGCCATCCTGTCGTTTCAGGACGAGTACGAAGGCGATGCCGCGCTGGCGTTCTGGCTGCCCGGCGGCCACAACCGCGTCAGGGCGAATGCCGCCACCGATGAGGTGGGCTGGCTGTGCCACGCGCCCCACGGACATCAGATCGACCTCGGCCGCATCCTGTGGGGCCAAGCCAACGAGTACCCGCAGGAGATTCTGCTGCGCGACGGCGGCAGGCCCGCCGGCCTGTTCCACCTGCGGATTACTTGAGGGCGGCTGAGTGGCGGCAGAGATTCAGTTCCAACCCGGCGAGCGCATCACTCATCACGAGTACGGCCAAGGCGTCGTGCTCGACCCGGCGCGCGATGGCTATCTGCGCGCGTTCTTCGGCGTGGGCGAACGCCGGGTGCCGGTGGCGTCGCTGCGGCGCGAGCTCACGCGCACCGAGCGCATCCTGCGCGCCGTGGATGGCGGCGCGGAGCGCTCGCGCAAGGCATGGCTGTCCTACGAGGCGCACGCGCTGCCGGTGATGGAAAGCGCCTCGGCGCTGACCTCGGCCAAGATCGACCTGCTGCCGCATCAGGTGGTGCTGACCCACCGCATCGCCACCGCCTCACCTCGGCGCTACCTGATCGCCGACGAGGTGGGTTTGGGCAAGACCATCGAAACCGCGCTGATCCTGCGCGAGCTGGCCAGCCGGGGCGAATTGACCCGCGCCTTGATGGTGGTGCCTGCGGGCCTCGTGATCAACTGGCACCGCGAATTGAACGAGGTGTTCAACCTCGACTTCGAGGTGTTCGGCTCCGAAGGCGACATCACCGACCGCAAGACCAATGCCTTCGCGAAGCACGACCGGCTGATCGCCAGCATCGACACGCTGAAGCGCCCGGCGCGCATCAAACGCCTGCTGGACGCGCCGCGTTGGGATCTGGTGGTGTTCGATGAAGCGCATCACCTCACCGCCTACAAGACCGGCGGCAAGGTGCGCAAGACCGAGAACTACAAGCTGGCGGAGGCGCTGAAGGATCACTCACGTGACCTCGTGCTGCTGTCGGCCACGCCACACCAGGGCAATCACTTTCAGTTCTGGATGCTGGCGCAACTGCTGAACCCGACGCTGTTCCGCAGCCCCGAGGAGATGTTGGAGGAACGGCATCGACTCAACACGGTGATGTTCCGCCGTACCAAGGCCGACGCCTGTCAGCCCGATGGCTCGCCTCTGTTCGCGCGGCGCTGGGTTCACACCGAATCCTTCGTGATGAACCAGGCCGAACGGCTGTTCTACGAGAAGCTGCGCGAGTACCTGGAGGACGGCTTCGACCTCGCGCGCCGCCAAGGCAACCAGGGGCGTGCGCTGGGCTTCCTGATGGCCATCTTCCAGAAGATCGCGGCATCGAGCTTTGCTGCCGTGCGCCGCACGCTCAAGCGCCGCCTGCTGATGCTGACGCTGCACGAGGCGTTTCTGCGCGACAAGGAACTGGACATCGAAGGCCGCGAGCGCCTGACCGAGGAGGCGCGCGAGCTGATCCACGAGGAGTTCGGACTGCCGCGCGACAACATCGGGCGCAGTGAGGTGGATCGCGTGCTGGCCGATCTGAAATACCGGCTGGTCAAGAAGCTGGACGAAGAGGCGCTGGAAATGGCCTCCGAACCTTACGCCAGCGAGTATTCGTCCTCGCACGCCGAGGAAGCCGCGTCGGCGGTAGTGGATCTGCATCTGCCGGAGGAGCGCCTACGCATCGGCGACCTGCTGCGGGTGTTCCCGACGGAGCGCGAAACCAAGATGCAGAAGCTGCTCGACGGCTTGGGCACGCTGTGGCGGCAGAACCCCAACGAGAAGATCGTGATCTTCGCCACCTACCTCGGCACGGTGGACATGATCGCCCGCGAAATCGAGCAGACCTTCCCCGGTCAGGGCGTTGCCGTGCTACGGGGTGGCGACCACGGCGCGAAGGTGGCGGCGGAGCGGCGCTTCCGCCTGAAGGACGGCCCGCGCGTGCTGGTCTGCACGGCGGCGGGGCGCGAAGGCATCAACCTGCAGTTCGCGCGCGTCTTGTTCAATTTCGACCTGCCGTGGAATCCGATGGATATGGAGCAGCGCATCGGGCGCATCCATCGCTACGGCCAGAGCCATACCGCGCAGGTCTACAACCTCGTGCTGTCGGACACCATCGAAGGCCGCATCTTCCTGCTGCTCGACGAGAAGCTGACCGAGATCGCACGCACGGTCGGCAAGGTGGATGAACAGGGCAATGTGGCCGAAGACCTGCGCGCGCAGATTCTGGGCCAGTTGTCGGAACGCTTGAACTACGACCGCCTGTACCAGGAGGCGCTGTCCGACCCGGAGCTGAAGCGCACGCAGGTAGAGCTGGAGGCGGCGCTGTCGAACTCCCGCGAGGCGCGGCAGGTGGTGTTCGACCTGTTCCAAGACCTCGACGGATTCAGCCTCGACGACTACAAGCCCTTCTCGGACGTGTCGTCCAGCCTGGATCGACTGGTGCGCTTCCTCTCGGCGGCGGTCGCGGATCGCCAGCAGAAGCTGGTCAAGGTGGACGATGCGACCTACGACCTCGTCACCGTCGAAGGCACGCGCCGCGCCCGCTTCACCGTGAGCCGCGAAGCCGCGACCAGTCAGGATGATCTGCAATTGATGGGCTTGGATCACCCCTTGGTGCAGGACGAGTTGGGCCGCTGGCGCAGCGTGCCGCCGGAGGAAGTCGGCATCGCCGTGTCCGGCGACGTCGACGAGCCGGTGCTGCTGTCGCTGTGGATGGTTGAAGCATCGACTGGCAAGGGCGAGCGCCGCGTGGTGGTGCAGCCTATCGCCGTCAAGCAGGACGGCACGCGCGTTCCAGCGGTCGAGCGCCTGTGCGAGACGTACCTGCAAGCACAGCCCGCCACACCGCTGTTCCGGCCCGAGCAACGGAACGATCTGTTCACCCACGCCGTTGAGCCGACCCTGCAGCGGGAACTGAAGCACAAGGGAGCCGCGAATGGCGATGGCAGCTATTCGGCGGAGCTGATCGGGTATGTTGAAATTATTTGAGAGGCCGCTTCAGCTGATTTGCAATTGTTCGGAACGAGCAAGACTGCTACTTGAGCAGTCTTGCTGCAGGGTTGTCCTCTGCGGCGCCTGCTTGAAAATATCCAATCACACTCGCCACGGACCGGTGTTCAGTCATTGCCATCACCGCGGGCAGCGGCACGCCTTGCTTCCCGGCCTCGGTCACAAACCCCGACCGCAGGCTGTGCGCTCCGAAGTTCCCCTCAAGCCCCGCCAGCTTCGCCCGGCGCTTCACGATCGCGGCCACTGAGCCCGGGAGCAGGGCAGGGCCCACCCGACCCTTCCAAATACGCCGGAAGATCGCCCCCTCGTTGATCCCAGCAGCCACTAGCCAGGCCGCGAGCGCCTCAGCGCTGCGCCCGAGGATTGGTTTGTCCGGCGTCGAATCCGCCTTCACCCCGGCCTGCTGGGTCTTCGAGTACTCCAACCGATAGATGTAGCCATCCTCACCAACCTTGCGCAGATCGCGCATGTCCGCGGCGGCGATCTCGCTGCGCCGGCGTCCACCGCTTGCGAATCCGAAGCAGAGCAGGGCACGGTCACGCAGGCCTTCGAGGCTGTCGCCACAGGTGGTCAGCATGGCTTCCAGTTCGGCCCGGGTGATGGCGGTCTTCTTGGTAGGACGTTCGCCGCGTTTGATCGCAGCACGCCGAGCTCGGCTTAGAAGCGTCCTGGCACTGGGCAGCTCGCAGGGGTTGGTTAGGCGCTTGAGCTTGTGTGCTGTGGAGAGGACGGCCACGCGTTGGAACACGGTCGAGAGCTTAAGCGGCCCAACCTTGGCCTTAAGTCCAGCCGCCACCAAGGCTTGATCCAGCGTCGGGGGCAGTTCGCTGACCAGGCCGGTCTTGCCCTTGCGCTGGATGTGGTCGACCAGGAACTGGATCACCACGGCCTCGCTGACCGGCAAAGTGAGTTCGACGCCGTAACGGCCTTGGTACCAGCCGGCCCAATAGCGCAGTGCGGTCGCATAGCTGCGCGTGGTGTTAGCCGCGGCCGCTTCAGCGAGCAACTCGCGCACGGCATCGGCGGCTTGCTGGGCCAGTTGTTCTGGCAACACGAGGCTGGTGATCGTCGCTGCACTGGCTGACAATGTGTTATTTCGTTTCATACTATGTAATGATTGCTATGAAATTGGATACATACTCGCGATAATCATCACTTATCGCGAGTATGAAATCCACAGGGTAGGGCGACCGCGTTGGAGGGCGGCGACCATGGCAAAAGGCATCAACCAGGCGCAGGTCGACACCGCCGCCGACGCGCTCGTGCAAGCCGGCGAACGGCCCACCGTCGAACGGGTACGCGCGTTCCTCGGCACTGGCTCGCCGAACACGGTTACCCGAATGCTCGAGGTGTGGTGGCAGGGCCTCGGGGCGCGGCTCGTGGCCCAGCAGGTGAGGATGGCGCTGGCGGACGCGCCGGCGGCCGTGACTGCACTGGCGGGTCAGCTATGGGAACAGGCCCTAGTCGCCGCCCAGGCTCAGGCTCAGACCGATCTAGCCGAATCGCGGACAGCCCTCGACGCCGAACGCAGCGACCTGCAGAACGCCCGGCAAGCGGCGTGCGACGCGGAAACCGCGGCCACCGCCGCCGTCGAGACCGCACGCCACTCCCAGACCATAGCTGAAGCCCGACTGGCCGAGGCTCAGCGCCTGATCGATCTACAGGCCACGCAAATCGCTGATCTGGGGCGGCAGCGCGATGTTCTGGTCGAGCAGATAGCGACGCTGGACCAGGCCACCCACTCACTTCGGGATCGACTCCAGGCGCAGGAATCCGCCGCCACGGCGGAGCGCGATAGCTGGGCCCAGCACGCGCGAACCGTGGAAGACCGCGCCCACGCCGAGATTGATCGGGCGCGCGAGGAAACCAAAGCGCTTCGACGCGAACGCGAAGCCGCCGACCGCGCGCATGCCGGAGCGCAAAAAACTTGGCGCCAAGAACTGAAGGACGCCACTGCCGCGGTCGCGGAGGCTAGACGCGACGCCGCGCGTGAGCAGTCACGTGCCCTTGCCCTAGACCAGCAATTGGCCAAGCTCGCGGATCTGCCGGCTACCCTCGAGGCGACCTTGTCCCGGGTCCGTACAACACGCGTTGGCCCCGCCAAGTCGGGCACTGCTTCCCGACGCACCAAGTCAAAGGTGAAAGCCGACTAGACCTATTGATCCGGCCCTTAAACAGAGTATCAGGCAGCATAGCGGACTGCGCGCCGAGCACGCATCGTGCTGCTCGCCGGCGCAGGTCAGGGCGACCGCGAGATCGCACGCGCATTGGGCATCGGGCGGATTCAGGTGGCGCGCTGGCGTGCGCGCTTTGCCGAAGGTGGCGTGGCAGCCATCGAAGCCGACCTTCCATGCAGCGGACGCAAGGCGCGCGTCGACGCAGCCGAGATCGTGCGAGTGACGACGCAGAAAGCGCCGGAAGGTGCGACACACTGGAGCACGCGCGACGTACTGAACGGTCATGTCATCGGCCAATGCCAGCAGCGACACACCCACGTCGAATGGATGAAGTTTCTGCGCCAGATCGACCGCGAAACGCCCAAGGACAAGACGCTGCATCTGATCGCCGACAACTATGCGACCCACAAACATCCCAAGGCCCAGGCGTGGTTGGCCAAGCACCCTCGCTTTCATATGCAATTCACCCCGACATCCGCATCGTGGCTGAACATGGTCGATTGATCGGCGCGATTGAAGAGTATCTCGGCGTTCACAACCGTCGCCCGAAGCCTTTCGTTTGGACAGCCAATGCCAACGACATCTTGCAGAAAGTCATTCGTGCCAACAGCCGCCTTGGTTCCAAAAAGAACGAGTCACTACACTAGGGTAAGGCGGTTGTGGCGGCGCGTTCTGCTCGCATGCGGCAACCATGGTCGGTAGTTGTCCGGGCATAGCAGGCGCGGCTCCCATTTGTCCGCACGTGTGGCATGTAGTTACTGAACATGCGGCCTGTGTTCGTCCGCGGCAGACAGCTGACCTGATGCGTTGTTCCAATCCGTGGTCATGGGTATGCGAAGTCATGTCCGTAAAGATTACATAATATACATTATGCAAAACTAGAACGGTATGCGAAGATCGCCACGGATGGCCCATTGCCGGAACCCGGTTTCGCCGAACACGCTCATCACCCCGACGTTGAAATCCACCGTACGCGCGCCGATGGGTCGCCGGAACGCCAATCCCGCCTCTGCCGTACCAAAGTGACGATCCGGCTCATCCACCACAACACCAATAGGCGCTAGGCTGCTGACGAAGTTGGCGACCAGTCGGCGCGCCTGGGTACCGCTGTCGGCAAACCACAATACGTTCAGATAGGGACGAAAGGTTCCCGTTTGTGTCGCAAAGCTGCGATCGACATACCCACCAAACGCCAGTGAACGCGTAACCAAGTGTTGCCCCGGGTAACTCAGGCAATAGTTGGGGCCGCCACCTGTGGCACAGCCCGTTTCGGCGAAGGCGTCGATATTGGCCCGGATGAACTCGTACTGGAGTTGCGGCATCAGCGTCCACGTATCTGCGCGGTAGGTCCAGCTCAAGCCGAGCGCGCCAGACAGCTGGCGTGTGTTCGTCGAGCCGAAGGCGTCACCTTGTGGGACCCCAACCAAGGTGCGGATGACTTCCATGGAGCGGTTCTGATCGAAACTACCGCGCGACCAACTGACTGAGGCATCGAGGCTAACTTGGCTTTCCCAAACATAGAGCCCGTACCCATGCAAAGCCATGGCGTGGCCATCAAGACCACCTTCGTTGCCGCTGTACTCGGACTCAAGTCGCGCGTAACCGAGGCCGACTCCGATAAAAAGGTTGTCCTTGATGCGGTAATCCACACCACTGGTCAAACCGAAGTTGTCGAAGGTGAAACCGGTGTTGCCGATGGTGGCATCGCGCTCGCCACGCCCGATATTGCCGTTGAGCCAATAGCCCCAGCGCGTGCCACCCATCAAGGTGCGCCGTTCCTCGTTTTCGTCCTCGATCGCTGCCAAGCTTGACAAGAGATCGCCCAGCGGCATGACCTGGGTGCCATCCACCAGATTCAGGCCACTTGCGCTGAAACCACCTCCGTGCCCACCGATCAGGTCAGCCATGCGCGCACCGACATTGGCCAGTTGCGTGGTGGACAATTGATTGACCGTGGTGGGCAAGGCCGTGGTGGACTGCGGCGACACGGCGTCGATGATCGTGGCCACTTCGCCGGCCGTGATACCAGAGTCACTCAGCGCATCGCACAAGGCGTCGTCCGGGTGGTCGCGGCAAAAGAGCCCAAGGTCTTGCTGGGTACCCGGCTGCACGGTGCCGCTCGCCGGAGGTGTGGGCAGCTCACCATTGCCGAACGTCGAGCGTGGCACGCTCAGCCAAGCAATGGCGGCCGCGGCCGGGATCGAGCCGAAATACAGGCCGGTCCCCTGCCCGCCCATGTACGAGCCACCCTCGCGATTGATGGTCACGCTGCGATCTTCGTTGGTGGATTGACTGGCCGTGACCACAAACGAGACAGTGACGGCATCGCCTGACATCAAATTGGCCACTTGGGTCGGCGCCACACTCAGACTGCCGGCTGGATTGACCTGACTTGAATAATTGATCGTCGCAACGCTCAAATCATCCGCACGGCAGAGCACGACGATGTCGACATCAAGGCTGCTGGTGCCCGGTGCGCTCAGCGGCAGGCTGCTGCGAGCCGTTTCCTGAAACTGCAGTGCGATGTCACTGCCGCAGACCGTTGCAACAGTCGCGTTGCCGGCATTGACCCCCAAGGCGAACGCCTTGACCTCGCCTGAGCGATACACCACCACCTGTCGCGTCGTGCCGGCGCGATCGGATGCCTGAGTGTTGTGGAAGGCTCCGGTTGCCAGGAACGCGATGCAAAGAACAAGAATGGGCTTGATCATGATCCTGCTCCCTCAATTCGCGCAAACGTGGATGCTGTCGTGCCCGGCTTCGGCCACACCAGACGGAATCGAGACCGTCGCACACTGCCCGCTCGCGAGTGTGAGCGCCAAGGAAGCAGACGCCCCAGGTGCCAGACTCGCCACGGTGCAGCTATGACCACTTGCGTCACAGGT
>CAUJJS010000007.1 GCA_963205415.1 Pseudomonadota bacterium | reverse complement strand
CGCGCCTGATCCAGCCGCTCCTTGCCGCGCTGGGCCTCGGTCGCACGTTTTTCGGCCAAGGCCGCGCGCTTGCGGTGTTGCTCGATGAACTCTCTGAAATCCTGTTCAAGGGTTTCGAAAATGGCAATGTCTTCGTTGAATTCGGCGACCAACTGGTCGATGGTGTGCTCGGCGCGCACCATCAGTTCGCGCTCCTGCGGCGCGGCGCCCGAATTGCCCTCGACCGCTTCCGCCAGCGAATTCAGCAGGCGTCGAGCAGGGTGGGTCTTCTGCAGGAACATACGCCGATCCAGCATGGCCACCTTGACGAAGGGCACGATCAGGCGACTGATGAGCTGGCGCGAACTGGTGTTGAAATCGCGCTCGTCCAACAGCACGTCGAACAGCATCCCGACCAGATCGATCGAGTCCTCATCGACGGTGGCGATGCGCGACTGAGGATTGACGCCGAGTTGGGCGGCGCCACTCAACAGGGCCGTCTTGAGGTGCTGGGTGATCGAGGCCTCCGGATCATCAACCGCCGCACGAAGGTCCGCAGGCATCTCGTTCTGCATGAGGTTGAGGACCGAGAGCACCTCGTTGGCGCTCATGTGCGGCATCGCCTCGGGAAGCGGCTGCCCAGGCATGGGTGAAGGTGCAGGCGGCGTCATTCCGCCGGCGCGTTCCTGCACACTGCGATAACCGCTGAGCAACTGGTGCAGGCTGGCAAAAATCGAACGTTCCGCCGCCGTTTCCGGCATCGGAACATAGCCGCCACCTTGCCCGCCGGCGTAACCTTGCGGGGCGTAACCCGCTGCCATGCCTCCTTGTGGCGCATAGCCTTGCGGTGCACCGGGAGCGGCGTCGTAGCCTCCCGGCGCATCCCCTTCGGGCGGGGCCATGGCCGGATCGCGTACCGCGACCGGGCCACGCGCCATTTGCGGCGTACGGGCGTAGGTCGGCTTGATCTCAGGCGCAATACCCGCTTCGACCAGAACGCGGTTGACTTCGTTGTAGAGCGCAGCCAAGCCATTGGCCATCTCGCGCTCGTACATCTTGAACAGCAAGACTTTGATGCGGGTGGAGATCTCGCACACCTGCATGGCGTATCGGAAGGCATACGCGACGTGTGACGGCCCCAGCGGATTGGTGTTTTCGCCCAGATCATCGACGCCAGCCACGATGCCCATGCGGTAATTGAGCTGACCCAGGATCGATCCGAGGTGCCGCGTCAGGGCGCTGGCCACCATCGCGGTGCCGAGTTGTTCTTCCAATTGGTCTTCGGACACAAGGCTCAATTCACGCGACTCCGAGAGCGAACGCTCGAGGTTCACTTCCAGCGGGTTGCGTCGCTCCAGCGCGGTGAAGGCAGCCGCCAGGTGCTCGCCATACCGCTGCATGATGACCGGGTTCTGCTTGCGCAATTCGCGCATGGCCTCGAAGTAGTCCTGATTGCTGACCGAGCCATCGGCGCGCTGGACAAAATCGAACAAGGTGTCGTCGGCCTTTTCCATGACCTCGCCGGCCAGCGTGGTCAAGCGCTTGATCGCACGCGAGCGGATATTGATCAGGAGGGCGCTGACTTCGCCACGCGCAGCGGCAGTGCGAGCTCCAAGCTCAACGACCTTGTCAGTGGGGGATGGCGCCGTCATAGTGGGTCTCCTGCACGAATTCGTTCAGCCAAAGCCGCCTCAGCGTCTAGACGCGCGCGTTGCGCGCCCAATGTCCGGAATCCCCGAGACGACTATACGATGATACGGACAATTTGGCTGTGATCGGCCTCCCGCTTCACTCCGTCTGTCACCTCAATGCAACCTTTCGATCAACTCATCCAACGCCACTCGACACCGTCACGCCTTCTGGCAGAGCCCGGCCCTACACCTGAGCAGCTCGAACAACTACTCACACTCGCCATGCGCGTGCCGGATCATGGCGCTCTCGCGCCTTGGCGTATTCTGGCCATCGCCGGGGATGCGCGACTGCGCTTGGGCGAGTTCGTTCGTCAGCGTGGCCTGGAAATCAATCCTGCGCAGTCCGAAGCGGCACAAACCAAGGACCGCGAACGCTTTACGCGCGCGCCGCTGGTCTTGGGCGTGATCGCTTCCCCCGTCGATCGCCCGGGCGTGCCCGCGATCGAGCAGATCCTCAGTGCGGGTGCCGTCTGCTTCAATCTCCTGCAGGGCGCGCAAGCCCTCGGTTTTGGCGCGCAATGGCTTACCGGCTGGCCCTGCTACGATCCAGCCATCAAGTCACATCTTGGCGTGCGCGAGCACGAACACGTGGTGGGCTTCATCCATATCGGTACGCCCACGCAAAACGCACCCGAACGCCCGCGACCCGATCCGGCAGCACATTTTTCGATCTGGCAAGGCTGAATCGGGATGCGCCTGTATCTGATCGATGCCAGCCTCTACGTGTTTCGCGCCTGGCATTCGCTGCCGCCCGATCAATTCACCGATGTCGAGGGCTGGCCGGTCAACGCGGTGCATGGCTTTGCCCGATTCCTGCTCGAAATGCTGGAGCAGGTGCAAGCCTCGCATCTAGCCGTTGCCTTCGATCAGTCGCTGGAGAGTTCGTTTCGCAACGAGCTCTATCCCGCTTACAAAGCCAATCGTGAGCCGGCGCCTGAGGAACTCAAACGACAATTTTCACTCTGCCAGGACTTCACCCGCGCCTTGGGCTTGAGCGTTATGGTCGACGACCGTTATGAAGCCGACGACCTCATCGGCAGCCTGATGACGCGCCAGCGTGAGCACGGTTTCAAGGCCACCATCGTCTCGGCCGACAAGGATCTGTCGCAATTGTTGGGTCACGGCGACGTGCAATGGGATTACGCCCGCCAGCAACGTTGGGATGCGAGCGGCGTCAAGGAGCGCTACGGCGTCCACCCGCACCAGATTGCGGATTTCCTCGGTCTGGCTGGGGACGCCACCGACAACATCCCTGGCGTACCCGGCATCGGAAGCAAGACCGCTTCTGCATTGCTCGAACACTTCGGCTCACTCGATGCCTTGCTGAAGCGGGTGGATGAACTGCCCTTCCTGCGCCTTCGCGGCGCCGCCGCACACGCCAAACGCCTGCGTGAACATGCCGACATGGCGCGACTGTCACGCCAATTGGCCACCATCGCCTGCGATGCGCCTTTGCCTGCCCACATTGCCGACGCACGCCGTGGCACTTGCGATATCCACGCCATGCAATCGTTGATGGATCAGCTGCGCCTGGGGCCGATGACCCGCAGGCGCATTCAGGCGCAGATGGTTTGAGCGCCGCTGATCAATCCTTGAGAACACCGCCTCCCGCTTGCGGCATCTGCATGGCGCCAGGCGCCTGATAGTCGGCGCGCAGTTTCAGGATACGAGTTCCTTCCAGCTTTTCCTTGTCGTTCAACAAGCCGAAACGGTCGTAGTTGCCCTTCTGATCATTGGCGATGAGGTAGATGTCATTGCCATCGACGCTCAAGTCACCGGGCACACCGAAAGCGGGGTTGCTGGCCTCCAGCGGACGCACACCAGCAATCAAGTTGCCCTCGGGTGACAGGTCCAGTCGCATCACCCGCTTGGGAATCATGCCGTTTTGTACCACCACCAACGCCCCGTCTACCCATTCCATTGAGGCAATGCTCTCGAGGGTCAACTTCGGCGGAACACGCACATCGAAGGGCTTCAAGGTACCCAACTCAACACCAATGAGGCCACGTTCTGGATCGGCCAAATACAACTTGCTGCCATCCCCTGACACGGCCAGCGCCGAAATCGCGCTCAGCATCGGCAGGTGCAGAATGCGGCGAAACTGCTCGTCACGGACCTGATACACCGCGCGATTTACACCATCGGCGATATAAACCTCACCGTCCTTCCCGAGTGCGATCGACGACATGAAATGCGCTTGCCCTGATTCTTCTACAGGCGACAGGTAGCTTTTGAGAAACTTGCCCGTTTTGAGATCGAACTTGAAGACGCCCGCGCGCCCAAGGTCTTTTTCCACCGAGTAGCCCTTGAAATGCGGCACCGCCGTTGATGCGACCCACAACACGCCCCGCTTGGCATCCACGGCCATGTCGTAAACCGCCCACAGGCCATTGTCCGCAGCGGATTTCACCAGAGGTTCGAGCTTGCCTGCAGCGTTTACGATCGAGACACTGCCTTGGCGCGCGCTTCCGACCAGCAAGGCCTTGCGGCTTGCATCCCATGCCAAGGACTGGATCAACAAATCTTCGCGTGGCAGGGTATAGACCACTGTAGCCGCCCCGAACGGAGCGCGATTGGCATCGAGATTATCGACGATGTATTTCCAGACTTCGGTATCTGCGATGTTGGCGAGCTGAGGATCATTACGCAGATCGTAACCGTAGCCTGCACTTTGCAGCTCGACCAAGAGGGTGTACGCCTGATTCTTGTTGCCTTCCCGCGCCAGGGTCACGATCTTGTCGAGCTTGTAACTACCCAAATGCGGACGCAGCGCAATACGCCGATCCAATGCCGCCATTTCGGCTTCCTTGTCACCCGTTTCACGATAGCGCGCAATCAGCTGACCGAGCAGGTCGGTGTCAGTGACTTCGGCGATGCGCGACTCCAGAGACTGGTTGGCTGCAGATGCTGCGGGGGGAGCCAGTTGTGCACGCACTGGCAGCGCGGCCGCCGCAAGCAGCGCAGCGAAAAGAACAGCATGTTTCATGAAATGGGCTCTGAAATTGGAGTGAGTGATCGACCAACAATGCAGCAATTGGTTCCGAATGGATGTCCACGACTGAGGGCAAAGCGGCGACACTATTCACCACCCAGCCCGAAGGCCGCGAACGATGGACCAAACCCAGACGCTTTTCAATGGCCGCTACCTGCGCCTGTGCCAACGTCAAGGCTGGGAATACGCCGAGCGCACCAACGCCAGCGCGGCGGTGATCATTGTGGCAGTGACGCCGGGCGATTGCCTGCTGCTGGTTGAACAGCATCGCATTCCAATCAACGCCCTCAGCATCGAAATGCCGGCGGGTCTGGTGGGTGATCTGGGCAGTGATGAATCGATCGAAAGTGCAGCGGCACGCGAACTGATCGAAGAAACCGGCTGGCAGGCCGGTCGTATCGAACACTTGATGACCGGGCCTTCGTCCTCGGGCATGAGTACCGAGCTCATCGCCTTCGTGCGCGCCCACGATCTGGTGCGCGTGGGCGCCGGTGGCGGCGACGAGAGCGAAAGCATCGTCGTGCACGAGGTTCCACGGAATGAAGCCGCTGCTTGGCTGAATGCCCGCCGGCGCGCCGGTTATTCGATCGATCCCAAGCTCTATGCCGGCCTTTACTTCATCGAGCGCAATCCCGATGGCACGCCGGCCAAGACTTGATCAGAGCCAGCGCACCGCTGCAATCGCCAACAACACAGCCAACACCGCAAGCCAAGCCGATAGCGCCAGCACGCCCATGGCCGGCACGCGGCCAAGCCAATGCTGCGGCTGACTTCTGCGAACTGCGCCCTGCAAGGCCAGGCCTGCTCCGACCATGGCGAGAAGAAACCCGGCGGCGCGCGCAATCCAGCTCAAGGCCTGCCGACTGAAATCGACATCGGTGGAAGCCTCGGTCGCAAGCGCTTCGGGCTGGGAGGCCGGCACCTGCGCCAGCGGCGGCAGGATTTCGAAACGCACGCGCAGGTCACCAGCTTGTGGAAGGTCGTTCTCGGGCGTCGTCACCAACCACGCACCGGCAGCGCGAAACACCGCGGCGAGATTCTCCGGCAAATGGATGGCAGCGGCCGGAACCGCGCTCCAGCCCGACTGGGCATCGGCATCCACCCCCAAGAGCTCGGTCGGCCCGAATCCAGCGCTTCGATACGGCGGTGCAGGCGGATTGATATGGCCTTCCGGCTGCGCAAAACGGCTGGAGTCGATCAGCCGTTCGCTCCACAGCAACTGGTAGGCCCCTTCATCGCGCACCAATTCATCACCCAAGGCAAGCGGCACGCTGGCCACTTCTCGCCATTGCAATGCCTGCACGATACGGCGCAAGGCGCGCGCATTCAGAGCCACGCCAAAGGCATCATCCACACGCAAGGACGCAGCCGGCGCGCTCGACGCCGGCGCGACCTCGACCACCGCGGGCGGTGCCGATACGGGCGCCGCGCGATCTTGGGAAAGGATCACCATCAGTCCCAGACAAGCGACCAGCCAAAGCAAGGCCCCGAAGATCAGCAAGGCCAGATCAAAACCCGTGCCGATCGCCCTGTGTTGTCGCGTTTGATCCATCGGGTTTACCGATAAATCGCGGTTGGTGCGCCCAGCGCGCCCTTGCCCACGCCTTTGTCGCGCGCATCGCTGCCAGCTTCGACCTCACCCGTGGCCTGATTCCACAGCACCACCTGCATATTTCCCCAGGTCGAATCGGCGACTTTCACCGTATACCCCATGGCCTCAAGGCCTGCAATTTCCTCGGGGGTGAAAGCCTTGGGCTCGGCAAGTACCACATCGGGCAGATATTGGTGGTGATAGCGCGGCAGGTCCGCCGCAGCCTGCGCGCCGGCGCCTTCCATCAGATCCATCAAGCCCAACAGCACCATGGTGATGATGCGACTGCCGCCAGGCGTCCCGAGTGCCGCAAAACGATCGTGGCCGATCAGGAAGCTTGGCGACATGGACGACAGCGGCCGCTTTCCGGGCGCGATCTCGTTGGCCTTGTCGCCCACCAAACCGAAGGCATTGGGCACACCCGGCGCAGCGGAAAAATCGTCCATCTCGTTGTTGAGCACAAAGCCGGTGCCGGGCACGGCGAAGGCATTGCCAAAGCTGAGGTTGACGGTCTGGGTGACCGCGATCACGTTGCCCTGCGCATCGAGAATGGAAAAATGCGTGGTCTCGGGCCGTTCCTTGCGACTGCCGATCGGCGGCAACAGATCGCTCGGCGTGGCACGCGACGGGTGGATGGTGGCACGCAAGCCGGCGGCATAGTCCTGGCTCAACATGCGCGCCACCGGCACCTTCACGAAATCCGGATCGCCAAGGAACTCGGCGCGATCCCGATAGGCGCGACGCATGGCTTCGACGATCAGATGCACGCGCTCGACCACTGGCATCGTCGGATAATCCCAGCCGGACAGGATATTGAGCATCTCGGCCAGCGCCACGCCACCGGACGATGGTGGCGGCGCGGTAATCAGTCGAAAGCCACGGTGTTCGATGCGCAAAGGTTCACGCTCGACCACCCGATACTGCGCCAGATCATCCATGCTCCAGATGCCACCGGCCTTGCGCACACCATCGACCAGCCGTTTCGCCAGCGGGCCTGAATAAAATCCGGCGTGGCCTTGCTCGGCCAGGCGCTCCAAGGTGCGGGCGTAGTCGGGGTTTCGCAGCGTGTCACCGGCCTTGAGCGGCTTGCCGTGGCGGAAAAACAGCGCCTGCGCGCCCGGCGAGCGCGTCAGCACATCACTGCGCCAAGGCAACATCCCTGCGGTCTTGGCGCTCATCACCCAACCCTTGCGCGCCAAGCGAATCGCCGGCGCCAAAGACACCGACAAGGGCACTTGTCCGTACTTCTCAGATAGGTACACCAACGACGCCGGCGTTCCGGGAATGCCGGCGGCCAAAGGCCCGTCGATCGAACTCTTGGGACGGACCTTGCCATCGGCATCCAGATACATGTCGCGCGTGGCCGCCAAGGGTGCGCGCTCACGCGCATCAATGAAGACCTGACGCCCGTCACGGGCCATGTGCAACAACATCAGGCCGCCACCACCCAGACCCGAGCTTTCCGGCTCCACCAAGCCCAACGTGGCACTCACGGCTACCGCCGCATCGAAGGCATTGCCGCCCTTGGCCATCACTTCAAGGCCAGCATCGGTAGCGTAGGCGCTGGCACTGGCCACGGCGGCTTGTCGCGGCGGCTTGGCTTCATTGACCTCACGCGCCAGCGAGGGCGAAAGCGCCAGCAGGAAAACGAGCGCAAGCCCGATGCGCGGGAAATTCATGATTGAAACTCCTCCAACGGTTTGCGGGCGCAGCAAACGCCGCTGCGCCCACGGCCGAGGCTTGGCTTACTTCAGTTCGTGGAACACCACGTTGGCGCCGCTGGGCTCGATCGCGGCCTTGACCCGATCCAGATCCGCGGTGGCTCCGATGAACAACACGCGCACATCCTTCATCGAACCGGGCGACACCGTCGCGAAAGCCTCCACGATCAGATCGGCCATCTTGGTCGAATCCGGCGAGCC
>CAUJJS010000006.1 GCA_963205415.1 Pseudomonadota bacterium | reverse complement strand
TGCCAGCCAAAGCCACCAAGCCAGCCCAGAACCACCCATGGAGGAACATGTCCATTACTTCCTCGGCGGTGCCCAGCTCAGATCACAGGGGACATCTCTAACTGGCACAACCAGGGGACATTTCTAAATTGCATTGACAGGCCACGCCGATTCGACTTGTTCGGCGGCGCCTGAAAAGTTATGATGCGCGGCCCTCTTGGCGGTTTATGCGAGTGGGGCATCCCGGAGAGATGTCCGAGTGGTTGAAGGAGCACGCCTGGAAAGTGTGTAAGCGGCTTAACCCCGCTTCGCGGGTTCGAATCCCGCTCTCTCCGCCAGTTTTTTGCGATCCGGCCCGTGCCGAATCGCGGTTTGCCACCGAGTTCCGGTGTCGCTTCTATGGCGGCCCGTCGGTCCCCTCGCGACGATAGATCGAAAACCCCGCCAGGTCCGGAAGGAAGCAACGGTATCGATCGACTCGGGTGCCGAGGTCAGGCTGGCGGGCTGCCGCCCATCCCAACGGTGTCGAATCAGGTCTCGCGCTGACCCAGTGTGACGCGTTCGCGTGCTTCAAGGTCTTTGCGGCTGTGGACCAGGCTGAAACCCGCCTGTCGCATCAAATCACGCACCGCAGGGCCCTGCTCGAAGCCGTGCTCAAGCAACAACCAGCCGCCCGCGGCCAAATGCGGTGGCGTCTGAGTCACGATGTGGCGGATCGCGCTCAAGCCGTCGGCACCGCAGGCCAGCGCGATGGCGGGTTCAAATCGCAGGTCACCTCGCTCCAGATGTGGGTCGCCTTCTGCGATGTAAGGCGGATTGCTGGCGATGAGATCGAAACGTTCGTTCTGCAAGGGCGCCAGCCAATCGCCGAGGCGAAATTCGACATTTTCCACGCCATTGCGCTGCGCATTGGATTGCGCCACGCGCAGCGCATCCGCACTCGCGTCGGTGGCCAGAACCTGCGCATCGGGGCGTTCACTGGCCAGTGCCAGAGCAATCGCGCCACTGCCGGTGCCGAGGTCCACGATGCGAACGGCGCGATCGACCGGAATCCGTTCCAGTGCCGCTGCCACCAGCAATTCGGTTTCCGCACGCGGGATGAGGGTGGCCGGGCTGACCGCTAGATCCAGGGTCCAAAACCCCACGTGGCCAAGCACATAGGCCAAGGGTTCTCCCTGTTGGCGACGCTCCAGCAAGCTGGCGAGTCGCTCACGCTCGTTGGTATCCAATGCATGCTCGGGGTGGGCAAACAACCAGGCCCGATCGGTGTCCAGAACGTGTTCCAACAGGAGTTCGACTTCTCGCCGCGCATCGTCCACGCGCAAGTATTCGTCTGCCGCTCGGATCAGCGCGGCGACCGTGGTGTGGAGTGACAAGCGGGGCTTTTGCGGCATCATGCGCACATGCTAACTGCTTCCCCGCACGATCCCGTGTCACCACCGCCAGGACTCGAACTGGGTGCGCTGATCAAGGCCACCAGCAAGCTGTGGCTATCAAGCCTGCGCGAGTGCATGCCCGATGCCCTGATGTCTTCGTTATTGCCACAGTTGCCCTTGCTCCTGTGGTGGTGGAAGACGCGTGCGTTCTTTGCCGAACACCCCTTGACGGCATGGCTCGGCCCCGAGATCAGGATCGCGAGCACGAGCGATATCCTGATTGGCGTGATCGCAAATCTCGCAGGCTTGTGGTTTTTCCTCAGTCTGCTGCACAAACAAGGATCGCGACTGCGTGGCGTGGCCCTGCACGGATCAAGCCTGACGCATGCGCTGCGATGCCTGCCCGCTGCCACGCTTGCAACCTTGATCTACACGCTATTGTTGCTGCTGGCGCTTCTTCCGGTGGGGCTTGCGTGGCTTGTTGGTGGATCATCGGACAATCCGATGGTCCTGCTCGTGTCGCTCTTGCTTGGACTACTGGTGTCCGCTGCTCCCTTGGCTTGGGTGTCGATTGCAGCGTGCTTTGTGTACCCGCCGATCGTGCTGGATGGGTGTGGCGCCTGGTCGTCTCTCTGGACAAGCTTCCGTTTGGTTCGCGGGCGCTGGGTGCTCAGTGCGGGCCTGCTGTCTTTGTTCACGCTGATCTGCTTGGGCATTCTCGGCACACTGGGCAGCCTTCCATTTGCCGTGACTGCAGCCGTGGTCGGTGCCGATGGCGAACTTGCGGCGCTGATGCGGCCTGGCTGGTTGATCTTCGGGCAACTGCTGACGACGCCGCTCATGGCGCCGCTGTTGTCGCTGCTGACAGCAGCCTATCTGGTCATGTACGAGGCTCTGCGTCGGTCATCCGACCAGATATTCAACTCAGGAAGAAAAGCAACGCCTGGCTGATACAGGCGAAGACGAAGCCGGCAAGGAAGAACAGATAACTCCAGCGCAACCACGGGTACTTGTGTTTGGCGAGGTAGCACCCCTGCCCGTACACATCGCGCGCAACGGTTTCATAGGGTCGTGCCGGTTGCATGGCGTCGGCCAACTCGCGCAGGAACTGATCTTGGCTCAAGCTGGAAAAATGGCCGAAGAACAAAATGTTGAAGGCATTCTTGTCCACCTTCAAGGTGCCTTGCCCGGAGCGATATTTGGGCAGCACCGCCAAAATTGCCAACAACAACGCGATCAACGTGAAAACGGACAGAACCACCATCGCGACGTGGTACTCCGAGGTGGCGGATCGCCCGAGTGCCAAGGTCAGCACAATCGATGAAACCGTAATGATGATGTTGGCCTTCACGTCGGCCATCATCGACAACTGCACATGGTGTTGCTGCACCAGTCGCAGCAAGTGATCGGCGGCCGAGCGCTCAGGCACGGATGAAAATGGTCGATCATCGGTTGAATTGTCCGGACTCATGCGTGCGTACTCAGAGGAGACTTACCTCGTGCAAATCACGTCAATCGGCATTGGTGGCAGGGGCAGCCGTACAGCTGGCGCAAGTGCCTGATCCAGCGTCCACATTTGGTGCGGGCGCTTCGCTGGTCGTGGCAAGGTTGTGCTTGGTTTCGCCCGAGCCCTTGAAGTCGGTTTCATACCAGCCGCTACCCGCCAAACGAAAACTGGGTGCGGTCACGCTGCGTTGCACCGCATGGGCGGCGCAGGAAGGGCATGTATCCGGATCGGGATCCGACAGCCGCTGCAGGCGATCGAACTGGTGGCCGCACTGGCGACAATGGAAGGCATAAATCGGCACGTCTGAACTCCTCGATGGACGGCTCGCATATGGGGTTGGGTCGGGGGAAATCAAGGCATGAAAGCCAATCGTCTCAATCGAGCTCCATTTCCTCGGACTCTTCGTCCGGATCACCGCCTTCACCTGCGCGCAATCCATCCTCGTCGATCACGCCCGGATCGCCGCGGCGTGCCTCGCGAACGATGTTCTGTTCACTGGTTTCCCCACCCAGATGAAATACGGCAAATCCCGGCAGCACGACTTGGTTGCGCGCCAGACCGATGATGGTGCCGTCCGACGGTGAAACGAGCTTGCGTTCGTTGTTGCTGATCGGGTCGATGACCTCGCCGAGGACCTGACCTTTACTCACGTGCTCTCCGAGTTTCACATGGCTGAGCAAAAGCCCCCCAGCGTCCGAACGAATCCAACTCGATTCATAGAACACCGGCGGGGTTTCGTTCCACGACGGCAAATGCCGCGTCATGCCCAGTTC
Source organism: Pseudomonadota bacterium (assembly GCA_963205415.1). GTDB lineage: Bacteria > Pseudomonadota > Gammaproteobacteria > Xanthomonadales > Xanthomonadaceae > Denitratimonas. The sequence continues at coordinate 7,047 of CAUJJS010000006.1, read as the reverse complement.
GTGCAGCAGGGTGTTGAGCGCTTGCTCGCCATGCTCGATTTCGTCGGGCTCCAGCTCGGCTGGCCCACCCACCTCCAGCGTGACCGCCGGGATGCCCGCTTCGATGGCGGCATACCGCAACATGCCGCGCGAACCCCGGCTGTGCAATACCGCCGTGGCACCAAAGCCACGCGCAAGAATGGCCACATCGGGACGGCTCAAGTCGGCACGCACCTGTGGCAGGTTGCGCCGATCGAAGGAACCTGTGTGCAGGTCAACCACTGAGCCGCAATGCCGAATGACCTCGTTGAACAAGCTGTAGGCGATGCGCGAGGCAATGCTGCCGTGCGCGGAACCCGGAAAGTAGCGGTTGAGATCACGTCGATCCGGCAAGTAACGCGAATTGCGCAGGTAGCCGAACAGATTGACCACCGGGATCGAAACGAGGGTTCCGCCGAAGTCGGCTGGATCCACGGCATTGCTCACGCGACGCACGATTTCGACGCTATTGAGTTCGTCACCGTGTACGCCTGCGATCAGACAAAGTACAGGGCCGGGGCGTGCGCCATGCGCGACCAGTACCGGCGCGCCCAATTCACTGCCCACAAGGCCGGTGCTGGCGTTCCAAGTCAGGCGCTGGGTGGTGCCAGGGGCCACCGTAGCACCCAGCAATTCGAAGTTTCCAGCCAATTTCGGGCCGATGAATTCAGATGAGTCCGGATTGCCGGCCGGCAGCAAGGCCGGAGGCCCCACGAAGGGACCGGACTCTTGTGTGCCCACGGTCGGCACCACCGCAATCAGTGCCAAGGCCAGCGAGCCGGCACCCGCAAAACCTAGCCAAGGCGCCATTGTCATCCGCGTCCCGAGGCATGGCACTGGGCGCAACGCCCATGCACTTCCAGCGTTTGGGCCTGTGGTCGAAACCCGAGCGCCAAGGCCTGTTCACTCAGAATGCGGGTGGCACGCTCGTCTTCCATTTCCACCGCAAGGCCGCAGCTGTTGCAAATCAGGAAAGGCACGGAATGCGGTTTGCGTGGTTGGTGGCATGCAACAAAGGCGTTGATCGACTCCAACTTGTGGATGAAGCCGTTTTCGAGCAGAAAATCCAAGGTGCGATAGACGGTGGGCGGCGCCGCAGCGCCTTTGCCACCTTTCACCAACTCCATCAAATCGTAGGCCTTCACCGGCCGCTCGGCCCGCGCCACCAGTCGCAGGATGCGTTCGCGCAATGGGGTCAGGCGCAAGCTCCGTTCGGCACATACCTCGCCCACCTCGCGCAAGAAATCCCCCACGTCGTGGACGTGATCATCGGGGTGGATACAGGCTTGCAGGCGACCGGGACTCATGCGCGAAATCATAGCATCCAGTCAATTCCGGACTGTGCCGCGTTCATGCCTTTGGCAACGACGCGCCACCCGAGGCAATCACTTCCAATGCCTTGTCCAAACGTGCCACGACATCATCCTTGCCACAAAGATAGATGGTGTGATCGATCGAGGGCGACACCGCCGTTCCGGTGATCGCCACGCGCAAAGGTTGTGCGACCTTGCCCAGTCCCAGCGCCTGCGATTCGGCAATCTGTCGCAACACGGCATCGATGCTGGCGGGCGACCATTCCTGAAGCTGGGACAATCCACTGTGCGCGGCACGAACAACCGCTTCGGCCGTCAGCAGATGCTTGTTGACCGCAGCCATATCCCACTGTTCGATCCCGAGATACCAGACGCGTGCGCGCTCGGCCAATTCCTTGAGCGTCTTGACCCGATCGCGCAAGGCGATGATGACGTCGGCAGGATCGGGCCCCTGCTCGGGGTCGATCCCCTGCGCACGCAGCAGCGGCAGCAGATGCGGCACGATTTCCAGAGGATCGTCGGATTTCAGGTAGTGCTGGTTGATCCAGGCCAGCTTGTCGAAGTCAAATCGCGATGCGGCCTTGTTGACGTTCTCGATGCGGAAGGCGTCGATCATTTCAGGCAGCGAGAAGATTTCCTGATCGCCATGTGACCAGCCCAGGCGCACGATGTAGTTGAGCAAGGCATGTGGCAGATAACCGTCGTCACGGTATTGCGTCACGCCGACCGCGCCATGCCGCTTAGAGAGTTTCGCGCCATCCGGGCCATGGATCATCGGCAGGTGCGCAAAACTCGGCGGCTCCACCCCGAGAGCTCGGTAGATGTTGATCTGGCGCGGGGTGTTGTTGATGTGGTCTTCGCCACGGATCACCTCGGTGATGCCCATGTCGATGTCATCCACCACCACGGCAAAGTTGTAGGTCGGGTGATCGTCCGAGCGCCAGATGATGAGATCGTCCAGCTCGCTGTTGTCGATCTCGATGCGGCCACGCACCTTGTCATCGAACACCACACTGCCGACCTGCGGATTCTTGAAACGGATCACGCGGTTGGGATCGTCACGCGCCGGCTCGTTGCGCTCGCGGTAGTAGCCGTTGTAGCGCGGTTTTTCGCCTGCCGCAATCGCCGCTTCACGCATCGCCTCGATGGCTTCGCGGCTCTCGTAGGCGTAGTAGGCCTTGCCGGCCTTGACCAGATCCTGTGCCACCTGCCGATAACGATCGATTCGCAAGGTTTGGTAGAACGGGCCTTCGTCGTGCGTCAAGCCGAGCCACTGCATGCCTTCGAGAATGGCATCAACCGCCTCCTGCGTGGAGCGTTCGCGATCCGTGTCTTCAATGCGGAGGATGAACTGGCCGCCGCGACGGCGTGCTTCCAGCCAGCAATAAAGCGCGGTGCGGGCGCCGCCGATGTGGAGCAGGCCGGTGGGGCTTGGGGCAAAACGGGTGCGACAGGTCATCACGGTGATCGGTTTGGGCGGAAGAATTAATTGTAACGAGAAGATCGCAACGGGCTGGGTTCCAGATGGCGCTCCAGATGGCGCTTGTTGCCCTGCGTTCGGGCAATCCATCGTTCGGCAATCCAGTTCGGCAATCCATCTTGCCCAGTGAAAGACCAAGCCTGTACAATGCGCGGCTCGCAGTTTCGGGGTGTAGCTCAGTCTGGTAGAGCGCTACGTTCGGGACGTAGAGGTCGCAGGTTCGAATCCTGTCTCCCCGACCAATCAAGACTGCAAAAACAAAACCGGCTTAAGGCCGGTTTTGTTGTTTTCAGGTTGTTCCGCTCGGAGCGGCGCTTGCCTGGCCGCGCTGTCATCAGGCGCCGGCGGCGTCAATCGGCGTCGGCGTTGTCCGAAGGCAGAGGCGCACCCTCGGGTTGTTGGATGCGCTGGAAAATTTCTTCGCGGTGGACGGTCACGTCCTTGGGGGCGTTGATTCCCACCCGGACCTGATTGCCCTTGACTCCCAAGACAGTCACTGCGACCTGTTCGCCGATCATCAGGGTTTCACCGACCCTGCGCGTCAATATCAGCATTGCCTGCAATCCTCGTAACGTTCCATCCGCAGAGGCGGACTCCCCTTTCCGAACGGCATCGCAAGGCGATGCGGCCAATCCATGGCGCGCGGCTGAACGGCGCGTAAAGACCCGCCCGATCTTAGCCCAATCGAGCAAGTACTTGCAAACAGCATGTCCGATCTGGACAGCCTCGTCCGTATGCGCCGGCGTGCTGGCTCAGCCCTCGATGGGAAACGCCTGCGCAGCGTCGCTGCTGTCGCCGATCACGTCCACGCCAGGCGGTGGAACAAAGCGGAAGGTCGCCGCATCAAATTGCGGGTTGCGTTGCCACGAGGAAAACCGCACCACGGTCTTCTGGCCCAAGGCATCGGTCATTTCCATGCGAACCAGCTCCGCATGAGCAAAGCCAAGCCGGGCTTTCGAGAACGGTGCGTCCTCGGACTTGGGGACCAGCACGACCCAGTCGAAACCTTCCTCCTGGCCACCGTCGCTGAGCGTGAACTGACGATCCAGCTCACTGGGATCGATCAGCGCCGACAAGGGGCTTTGCTGCTCTTCTGCGCCCTGCGACCGCACCTGTACCTGCTCGAGGTCCGGGTCGTAGATCCAAACCTTGTTGCCATCGGCCACGATCAACTGCGGGAACGGCGCTTCGTACTGCCAACGAAACTGCCTCGGGACCGACAAGGCCAGAGTGCCGCGGCTGTCTTCGGTCACCTGCGCGTTGGCATCAATGACGGTCTGGTGAAATTGGCCGGAAAGCCCACTCAATCCCTGCGTGAACTTGGCGAGTACGGCGTGTGGATCACCCCCGGCATGGGCCGAGTGCGCGCTGAGACTGAGTGTCACCGCAGCGATGAAGGCGGATACACGTCGGAAGGAGTTTGAAATCATCGACAAGCCTCAAGGCAACCGTTGGGTCATAGCGTGACGCGCAATGGATGAATGCCGGCTGGCGTGATCAAGCTTCAGTCGCGCGGTGGCGGCGGCGCCAGGACGCTGCGGTCGCCGTTGTGCTCGGGCGGCGAAACGATGCCTGCCGCCTCCATGGCCTCGACCAATCGCGCTGCGCGGTTGTAGCCAATGCGCAGATGGCGTTGCACGCTGGAAATGCTGGCGCGACGGGTTTCGGTAACGATGCGCACAGCTTGATCGAACAAAGCGTCGGCTTCCGGGTCGTCGCTCGATGCTGTCTCCGGCAAACCGGTGGCGCCGATCACCTGCCCGTCGCCCAAGGTTTGCACGTCCTCCAGCACACCGGCCAGATAGTCCGGCCCTCCCGAGCTCTGCTTCAGGAATTCCACCACGCGGTGGACTTCCTCATCGCTGACGAAGGCACCATGAAGCCGCTCGGGCATCGCGGTGCCCGGTGGCAGGTAGAGCATGTCGCCGTGTCCCAGCAGGGTTTCGGCGCCCGACTGATCCAGAATCGTGCGCGAGTCGATTTTCGAGGACACCTGAAAGGCAATGCGGGTCGGGATATTGGCCTTGATCAGGCCGGTGATCACATCGACCGAAGGGCGCTGGGTGGCGAGAATCAGGTGGATGCCGGCCGCACGCGCCTTCTGCGCCAGACGCGCTATCAATTCCTCCACCTTCTTGCCGACGATCATCATCATGTCGGCAAATTCGTCGATGAACACGACGATGTAGGGCAAGGTTTCGAGTTCGCGCGGCGTTTCGCCGAGGTCCACATTGGGCTTGAACAGCGGATCCATCATCGGCTGACCCGCCTCGATGGCATCGCGTACTTTCTTGTTGAGTCCGGCGAGATTGCGCACCCCGACCACACTCATGAGCTTGTAGCGCCGCTCCATTTCGGCCACGCACCAACGCAGGCCGTTGGCGGCTTCCTTCATGTCGGTCACGACCGGCGCCAGCAGATGCGGAATGCCTTCGTACACCGAAAGTTCCAGCATTTTCGGGTCGATCATCAACATGCGCACATCACGCGCGCTGGCCTTGTAGAGAAGGCTCAGCACCATGGCGTTGACCGCCACGGATTTGCCCGAACCGGTGGTGCCCGCCACCAGAAGATGTGGCATGCGGGCCAGGTCGGCCACCGTGGGTCGGCCGGAAATGTTCTTGCCCAGTGCCAGCGTCAGCGGGCTCGATGATTTGTCGTATTCCTTGGAACGCAGGATGTCGGAGAGGTAGATCATCTCGCGGCTGGCGTTGGGGATTTCCAAGCCAATCACGGATTTTCCCGGGATCACATCCACCACGCGCACCGAACGCACGCTCAAGCCACGCGCAATGTCCTTGTCGAGACTGGAAATCTGGCTGCCCTTGATGCCCGCCGCCGGCTCCATTTCGAAGCGGGTGATGACCGGACCCGGGAAAACCCCGACGACCTGGGCCTCGATGCGGAAGTCCTTGAGCTTGAACTCGATCTGGCGCGACAGCGTCTCCAGCGCTTCTTGCGAATAGCCGGCCGGTTGCGGTTTTGGGTCGTCCAGCAAAGACAAGGGTGGCAAGCCGCCCTCGTGGCTCGGGCTGGCGGCAAACAGCGGGATTTGGTTTTCGCGTTGCGCGCGGTCGCTTTTCTCCACCGGCAGGGGCGGAGGCTCGATCCGCAGCTTTTCGCGCTTGGCACGCACTTGCGCCTGCTCGCGGCGGGTTTCACTGCGTTCGATGCGCGCGCCACGCGCGAGGCGACGATCATCGGAACCGCGAATCCGCTGCATGAGACGGCCACCCAGCGACAGCACCGCGCGTCCGATCCAGTCCATCAGAGCAAACCACGACAGGCCGGTGACCAAGGTGACACCGAACAGCAGCAGGCTCAGCGCAAACAGCGCCGCGCCCAAACCACCGAACCCACGCAGCAACAAACCACCCACCAGCTGGCCAAACAGGCCGCCGGCACCGACCGGCAAGCCCATGGCTGCAACGGGTGGGTTGAGGTGCGCCAAGGCCGACAAGGCCATCAAGACGCTCACAACGCCGATCAGACGCAAGGCCGGTGTCAGTGCGCTCTCGTTCTCCTCCGGACGTGGCCGCAGCGCGTACCAGAACACCAGGCCCAACAGAATCGGAACCAAATAGGCGGCGATGCCGACCAAAGACAGCATGATGTCGGCAAGATAAGCGCCGGTAAGGCCGCCGAAATTGTGCATGGCGCCGGTCACGCTGGCCGAATGCGACCAGCCTGGATCGTCCGGGTGATAGCTCAAGAGGCAAGCGAGCAGGTACAACAGCACCGGCACCAAAAGCAGGATCCGGCTCTCGCGCCAGATCCGCTGGCGAGCACTCAAGGGTGATGACAGGTCATCGGAGGTACGTGCCACGTAGCCGTGTATCCGTGTTCAAACTGGGCAAGTCGAAAGTGTAGCAGTCCAAGGGATCGCAGCCGCGCGGTTCACAGGTGCTTGTTTCGGGGCGCAGCAGCCCCCATGCTCGATCGTTCAAGCGAACCATCAATCGAGGAAACTGCAATGAGCTCAAGCCGTCACGTCCGTGTCCTGATCTTGGGTTCCGGCCCGGCCGGCTACAGTGCGGCAGTCTATGCCGCACGCGCCAACCTCAAGCCCGTGATCATTTCCGGCCTGCAGCAAGGCGGCCAGCTCACCACCACCACCGACGTCGACAATTGGCCCGGTGACGCCCAAGGCGTACAAGGGCCGGAACTGATGCAACGCATGCAAGCCCACGCCGAGCGTTTCGACACCGAAATCGTGTTCGACCAGATCCACACCGC
>CAUJJS010000005.1 GCA_963205415.1 Pseudomonadota bacterium | reverse complement strand
GAACGTAAACTCCTGCCCAAGACCGCGACTGACGAAATCGATCCGCGTTCCGGCAAGCAGGGGCAAGCTTGTTGCATCGACGAGCAACTTCACCCCGTCCTGTTCGAACACCTCGTCACCTGGCTGTAGCTCGCGCGCCAGATCGATCTGATAACTCCAGCCCGAGCAGCCACTCTTCTTGGCGCTCAGACGCAAACCCACGGCATCGCCCTCGTTGGCCAGAAAACGTCGCGCCCGTTCCAGCGCCGCCGTCGTCAGTTGGATACTCATCAAAACGTTCCTGCCGGCACACCGCCGGAGCTGATTCACGAAGGCGCACACCTTAGCGCGCAGGGAGGATGGCGTCCATGCCACGGCCCTCGTGCTTTCGCTATCATGACCGACCCACACCAGCGCGCAGGGCGCGGAGAATTGCGGCAATGTCATCAGTGAGCGTGCAGCAGGCACTGTCGGGCGCGATTGCGGCCGGCAGCGAGGTCACCATCAAGGGCTGGGTGCGCACCCGGCGCGATTCCAAGGCCGGCCTGAGCTTCGTCAATCTCAGCGATGGCTCGTGTTTTGCCCCGATCCAGATCGTGGCTCCAGCCTCGTTGGCCAATTACGACACCGAGGTCAAGCACCTGACTGCCGGTTGTGGCGTGATCGCCACCGGCACCCTGACGGCCTCGCAAGGCGCGGGGCAGGCGTTCGAGATCCAAGCCAGCCACATCGAAGTCACCGGTTTCGTCGAAGACCCGGAAACCTATCCGATCCAGCCCAAGGCGCATTCGTTGGAGTTCTTGCGCGAAGTGGCACATCTGCGTCCGCGCACCAACCTGTTCGGCGCGGTCACGCGCATTCGCCACTGTCTGGCGCAGGCCGTGCATCGCTTTTTCCACGAGCGCGGGTTCTACTGGATTTCTACGCCGATCATCACGACTTCCGATGCGGAAGGTGCGGGCGAGATGTTCCGTGTGTCGACGCTGGATTTGGCCAATCTGCCTCGCACCGACAAGGGCGCGGTGGATTTTTCGCGCGATTTCTTCGGCAAGGAAACTTTCCTCACCGTTTCCGGCCAATTGAACGTTGAGGCCTATTGCCTCGCCTTGAGCAAGGTCTACACCTTCGGCCCGACCTTCCGCGCCGAAAACAGCAACACCACGCGCCATCTGGCCGAGTTCTGGATGATCGAGCCGGAGATTGCGTTTGCCGATTTGAACGACGACGCCAATCTCGCCGAGGATTTCCTCAAGTACCTGTTCCGCGCCGTGCTGGCCGAACGTCCCGATGACATGGCCTTCATTGCCGAGCGGGTTCAACCGGATGCCATCACGCGACTGGAAAAGTTCGTGGCGGCGCCGTTCGAGCGCATCGACTACAGCGAAGCCATTCGCCTGCTGCAAGCCAGTGGTCAAAAGTTCGACTATCCGGTGGAATGGGGCTTGGACCTGCAAACCGAACACGAGCGCTGGTTGACCGAGCAGCACGTCGGTCGCCCCGTGGTGGTGATGAACTACCCCGAGCACATCAAGGCCTTCTACATGCGCCTGAACGACGACGGCAAGACCGTCGCCGCGATGGACGTGCTGGCCCCGGGCATCGGCGAAATCATCGGCGGCAGCCAGCGCGAGGAGCGACTCGATGTGCTCGACGCGCGCATGGCGCAGTTCGGCCTGGATCGTGAGCACTACGGCTGGTATCGCGATTTCCGCCGCTATGGCACGGTGCCGCACGCGGGCTTCGGTTTGGGCTTCGAACGCCTGATCGTGTACGTGTGCGGACTGTCCAACATCCGCGACGCCATCCCCTACCCGCGTGCGCCCGGCACCGCGGAATACTGAGTTCGCGTCGTGGGCATGTTTCTGGCATTGGTGGCCTTGGCGGTGGCGATTGCCGGCGCCATGGCCTTCTTGCTGTTCTGGCCGATGACCCTGGTGCATTTGCGTGATCGCCATCCGGCCGTGCTGCAGGGATTCGGCAGCTTTTCCTTCACTTCACCCACGGCCCTGTCGTGGTTGCTGCGCGGCGGGTTCCGCAGCCTGCGCGATGCTTCGCTGAATGGCCTCGCCCACCCTGCCCGCATCGCACTGATCGCCACACTCGCCGCACTCGTCGTTTCGGGCGCGTTGTGGTTGATCTATCACTGAGTTGCTGACATGCACGAGCCCATCTTCGAACAATGGTGGCTCGCCCGACTGGGCGACCACTTGATCTGGTCCCGCCTACGACTGCGCGATTCGGGTACCGCCGAAGTCTTCGACAGCAGCGGCACCACCCTCAGCTATGACAGCGAAGACAGTGCCCGCGCCGCGCTGTTGGACGCCGAGTTTCGCGCGCTCGATGGTCTGGACGAAGACGATGCGGCAGCGCTCGGCCTGCCGCTGGAAGATTTGGTGCCGCCCTCGGGCGAAGACGCCGAACTGCCGCCACGCATGAGCATCACCCTGCCCTCGCGCCATTGACATCCATCGCTGATTCAGGCCGCAACGATCACAGCGTCAGTTCGAGCAACCCAGCGCGCTTGACCGTTTGATCGAGGGTCTTCAAGGTGGAAAGCAAGGCTTCCATCTTCCCGAGTGGCCAAGCATTGGGGCCATCGGACAGTGCCTTGTCGGGGTCGGGATGGGTTTCCATGAACACGCCACTCACGCCCGCCGCAATGGCGGCACGTGCCAGAATCGGCACGAACTCGCGCTGACCGCCGCTCTTGCCATCGGCACCACCCGGCAACTGCACCGAATGGGTGGCGTCGAACACCACGGGGCAATCGGTATCGCGCATCACCGCCACCGAACGCATGTCCGACACCAGGTTGTTGTAGCCGAAGCTTGCACCTCGCTCGCACACCATGATGGCCTCGTTGCCGGTGGCCTTGGCCTTGGTCGCGACGTGTTTCATTTCCCACGGCGAAAGAAATTGTCCCTTCTTGATGTTGACGGGACGACCGACCGAGCAGGCGCGGGTGATGAAGTCCGTCTGACGACACAGGAAGGCAGGCGTCTGCAACACATCCACCACCGCGGCAACTTCTTCCATCGGCGTGTATTCGTGTACGTCGGTCAGGACCGGCACGCCAATTTGGCGTTTGACTTCATCGAGCACCTTCAAGCCCGCTTCCATGCCGGGCCCGCGAAAGCTGGTGCCGGAAGTGCGGTTGGCCTTGTCGAAGCTGGACTTGAAGATGAAGGGTATGCCCAGTCGATCGGTGATCTCCTTGAGTGTGCCCGCGGTATCCAACTGCAACTGCATCGACTCGATCACACAGGGGCCGGCGATCAGGAAGAACGGTTGGTCTAGACCCACATCAAAACCACACAGCTTCACGAAACCACTCCTTTTGCCTGCGCCACACCACGACGCGCTACCTGATGGGCCAAGGCGGCGCGAATGAAGTCCACGAACAACGGATGCGGGTCGCGCGGGGTCGACAAGAATTCCGGATGGAACTGCGCCGCGATGAACCATGGGTGCTCGGGAATCTCGATCACTTCCACCAACAGATCATCCATGGACTTGCCGGAAAACGACAGGCCGGCTTCTTTCAGACGGGTGCGGTATTGATTGTTGAATTCGTAGCGATGACGGTGGCGCTCGCTGATGACCTCGGCGCCGTAGATTTCGCGCACTCTGGAACCGAACTTCAAACGGCAGTCCTGAGCGCCCAAGCGCATGCTGCCGCCCAAATCCGAGTCTTCAGTTCGCGTTTCAACCGCGCCGTTGAGGCTGCGCCACTCGGTGATCAGGCCGATCACGGGATCCGGCGTATCGCGATCGTTCTCGGTACTGTTGGCCTGCGCCAAGCCCAGCACATTGCGCGCGTACTCAACGACAGCCGCCTGCATGCCGTAGCAGATGCCGTAATACGGCACGCCGTTTTCACGCGCGAATTTCACTGCCGAAACCTTGCCTTCAAAGCCACGGTCGCCGAAGCCACCGGGAACGAGGATGCCATCGGCACCGGCAAGCGCGCCGACACCGTCGGTTTCCAGCGCCGCGGCCTCGATCCAGCGCAGCTTGACGCGGGTTCGGCGCGGCAGACCGCCGTGCTTCAAGGCTTCGGACAAGGACTTGTAGGCATCGTGATGGTCGATGTACTTGCCCACGATGGCGATGGTCACTTCGGCATCGGGATGCTCCATTGCATCCACGACACCTTCCCAATCAGACAGATCGGCCTTGCGGGCCTGATTCAACCGAAGGTGATCCACCACGATCCGGTCGAGTCCCTGATCGTGCAGCCACAAGGGAATCTTGTAGATGTTGTCCAAATCGATGGCATTGATGACCGCGTGCTCGGGCACGTTGGTGAACAGGGCAATCTTGCGACGTTCCGATTCCGGCAGCGGACGCTCACTGCGACACAGCAACACGTCGGGCTGGATGCCGATGGAACGCAGTTCCTTGACCGAGTGCTGGGTGGGCTTGGTCTTGAGCTCTCCAGCAGCGGCGATCCACGGCACCAGGGTCAGGTGCATGAACAAGACCTTGTCGGCACCACGCTCGGTGCGAATCTGGCGGATGGCTTCAAGGAATGGCAAGGATTCGATGTCACCCACGGTGCCGCCGATTTCCACCAAGGCCACGTCGAAACCTTCGGTCGCCACATCGATGCAACGCTTGATCTCGTCGGTGATGTGCGGAATCACCTGGACCGTGCCGCCGAGGTAGTCGCCACGGCGCTCCTTGCGGATGACGTTGTCGTAGATGCGTCCGGTGGTGACCGAATTGCGACGCGTCATGCGGGTGCGGACGAAACGCTCGTAATGACCCAGATCCAGATCAGTCTCGGCGCCGTCGTCGGTGACGTAAACCTCACCGTGCTGGAACGGGCTCATCGTGCCCGGATCGACGTTGATGTAAGGATCGAGCTTCATCAGCGTGACCTTGAGGCCACGCGATTCGAGGATGGAGGCGAGCGAAGCCGCCGCGATGCCCTTGCCCAAGGAGGACACCACACCGCCAGTCACGAAAATCAAGGGAGTCATGGCACGCCACGCAGCGGGAAAAGTGAATTCTACCGGCTATGCCCACCGTGCGCAGCGCATGCCAGCCTCGACGGCGCCACGCGGCCGTCTGCCGTTCATGCGCCAGCGTGGCAAAGACACCCCGACGCGCCCAGTCGGCCACGCCGCTGAAACCGACAGTGCGTCAATGCGTGGCGGTTTGTGCGACGGCCAGCGCCTCGACCTCCGAGCCGATTTCGGCGGCGCGTACCACTCGGTCACGCCCGGTTTGTTTGGCGCGATACAACGCCGCGTCAGCGGCGCGCATTTGCTGGGTCGGGTTGCTGTTGGGCGAATCGGCCACACCCGCACTCACGGTGAATACCGGCAGGCCAGCCCGACTGCAGGCCGAAGGCAGTTCCGAGCGGCAACGTTGCAACATGCCCACGGCCGTCTCGATGTCCACGTCCGGCAAGATCAGCAGGAATTCTTCGCCACCGTACCGACAGAGCATGTCATTGCGACGGATGCAGCCGCGCAGCACTTCCACCAGCAGCTTGAGCGCGCGATCGCCGACCTCATGTCCATGCCCATCGTTGATTTTTTTGAAGAAATCAATATCCAGCATGGCCAACACGTAGCGATCAGCGTGCTGGGCCAGTTCACTCAAGCGCGCCTCGCCACTGCGGCGGTTTGCGGCCCCGGTGAGCGGGTCGGTTGCCGCCTCCCGGGCCGAGGCCGAGATCGAGCGCACCACCGACAAACGCGCGCCGACATGGTGGGCCGCGGTATTGAGCGACTGCAGCAAGCGATACAGACCTGGATCGCCGGCCGGACCCAACGCGCGCAGCACCCCGACACCGGTGCCCGCCACCGTGATTGGGGTACAGGCTGCGGCACAGTTGCTGGCCATCGGCCCTCGCATGCCACGACAGGCGCTCAGGGTCAGGCTGTCCTCGAACACCGTACCCATGCCGCGGCGTACCGCCGGGCATTCGGAGGGACGCTCGACGAAACAGCGTCCTTCATCAGTAGCCCAACCCTCGATCAGATCATGCCGCATAGGCGACTCTTGCGAGTCTGCCAGCAACATCTGCGCCGGCGCACCATCGGTGGCCAAGGTCAAGGCCTGGCGCGCAATGCGCATCACTGATTCCTCGTCCTCGGCCATGTCCAGCGCCGCCGTCAATCGCACGTTCAAGTCGTGGGCGCGCAGACGCTCGTGCAAGGTTGCATTCTCGCGATCCAGCGCCTCCCGCGCCGAAGCGGCCTCGCGCCTCACCGGCACACACAGAACAAACCAAATCGGCGCGGCGGCGACCAGAATCAACAAGACCGATTCAATCGCAAGCTGCCAAGGCAAGGCGAGATGCGTCCAAGCCGGCATGACCAGAGCGCGCAGCAAGGCGAAGCCGGCGGCAACCAGCAGCAGGGTCAACAAAAATCGACGATCCAGCTTGGCGCGGGCAACGCTGGGCGGACCCACAGTGACCGGCGCACTAGACAGGTTTTGAGCGGCGATATCGATCTTGTTCATGTGCCCCCCATTCGACACGAGTGATGCCGCGTCAGACACGTGCACTGGGCAAAGCATGTCCAACCACGATCCCGATGGCCAGATCGCGTTGCGATCCGTATCCGAATTCACTTATACGCGTCAAATCCGGTGGAGCACTTGACCTAAGTCAAGTACAAATGTGATCGATCACTCGAATCGACCTGATCGTGCCGCGCCCGACTTTGCCGGCGCGCGCACCCAGACACGCATCCGATTTGTGCACACGCGCGCAAACAAAAAGCGGGCCGAAGCCCGCTTTTTGTTTGATGCACAAGTCTGCGCCATCAGCTTTCGACAGGTGGCTCGCCGACGGACTTCATCGACAGGCGGATGCGGCCCTGCTTGTCCACTTCCAGCACCATGACCTTGACCACATCGCCTTCCTTGAGCTTGTCGGAGACTTTCTCCACGCGCTCGTTGGAAATCTGCGAGATGTGGACCAAGCCATCCTTGCCCGGAGCAATGGTGACGAAGGCGCCGAAGTCCATGATCTTGGCCACGCGACCTTCATACACGCGGCCCGGCTCGACGTCGGAAGTGATCTGCTCGATGCGCTGCTTGGCAGCTTGCGCGGCAGCGGCATTGACCGAGGCGATGACGATGGTGCCGTCGTCCTGAATGTCGATCTGGGTGCCGGTTTCCTTGGTGATGGCCTGAATCGTCGAACCACCCTTGCCGATCACTTCGCGGATCTTGTCCGGGTGGATCTTGATGGTCAAAAGGCGCGGCGCGTAGTCGGACAACTCCTGACGCGGCGCAGTCAGGGCATTGGCCATTTCACCCAGGATGTGCAAACGACCGGCCTTGGCCTGAGTCAATGCAACCTGCATGATCTCCTTGGTGATGCCCTCGATCTTGATGTCCATCTGCAGGGCGGAAATGCCCTCGGCCGTGCCGGCCACCTTGAAATCCATGTCGCCCAAGTGATCTTCATCACCCAGGATGTCCGACAGCACCACAAACGCATCGCCCTCTTTCACCAGACCCATGGCGATACCGGCTACCGGCGACTTCATTGGCACACCCGCATCCATCAAGGCCAGCGAGCTACCGCAGACCGAAGCCATGGACGAAGAACCGTTGGACTCGGTGATTTCCGACACCACACGCACGGTGTAGGGGAAGGCTTCGAGGCTTGGCATCACGGCCAACACGCCGCGCTTGGCCAAACGACCGTGACCGATTTCGCGACGCTTGGGGCCGGCCATGCGACCGACTTCACCCACCGAGTAGGGCGGGAAGTTGTAATGGAACAGGAAGTTGTCCTTGCTCTCGCCTTCCACCGCATCGATTACCTGACCATCGCGCGCGGTGCCGAGCGTGGTGACCACCAGCGCCTGGGTTTCGCCACGGGTGAACAGGGCCGAGCCGTGGGTGCGCGGTAGCACGCCAACCTTGACCGTGATCGGACGCACCGTGGAAAGGTCGCGACCGTCGATACGGCGTTTGGTGGTCAGCACCGACTGGCGCATGGTGTGGTATTCGAGCTCGCCGAACTCATTGGCCAGCACATCCTTGGCCCAGCCTTGGGCTTCGGCCTGTGCGGCCAGCGATTCGAGGGTTTCCTTCTTGAGCGCGGCGATGGCGTCGCGGCGTTCGAGTTTGTCCTGAATGGTGAAAGCCTGCATCAGGCGGTCGCCCACAGCGCCCTTGAGCGCGGCAATGACGGCCTCGTTGCGTGCCGGCGACTGCCAGTCCCAACGCGGCTTGCCGACTTCAGCGACAAATTCCTTGATGGCCTGGATGACGGCCTGCATCTGCTCGTGGCCGAAGGTGACCGCGCCCAGCATCACGTCTTCCGACAGCAACTTGGCTTCCGATTCCACCATCAGCACCGCCTTGGAAGTACCGGCCACGACCAGCTCCAGATCGGAGGTCTTGAGCTCGGTCTCCGTCGGGTTGAGCAAGTATTGCCCATTGGCATAACCCACCTTGGCGGCACCAATCGGACCATTGAATGGGATGCCCGACAACGCCAAGGCCGCCGAAGTGCCGATCAGGGCCGGAATGTCGCCACCCACTTCTGGATTGAGCGAGACCACCGTGGCGATGACCTGCACTTCATTGCGGAAGCCTTCCGGGAACAGCGGACGGATCGGGCGATCGATCAGACGCGAGGTCAGGGTTTCGCGCTCGGAAGGGCGTGCTTCGCGCTTGAAAAAGCCACCCGGGATACGGCCACCGGCGTAGAACTTTTCCTGATAGTCGACGGTGAGCGGGAAGAAATCCACGCCTTCACGCGCACTCTTGCTGCCGACCACCGACACCAGCACCACCGTATCGGACATCTTCACGATGACTGCACCACTGGCCTGACGCGCGACTTCGCCCGTCTCCAGGGTGACCTGGTGATTTCCGTACTGGAAGGTTTTGGTTACTTTCGCCACGATCTGGTTTCCTTCATGCATCAAGTGAGTTGGACAGCAGCACCTTTGCGACTGCCAAGTTCCGGCGTGGGTGCCGGTAAAAACGACTACGGCGCATTGCTGCGCCGCAGGTTCGATTCAAGCTGGGATCAACGACGCAAACCAAGACGCTCGATCAGCGACTTGTAGCGCTCGTTGTCTTTGTCTTTCAGATAGCCCAACAGGCTGCGACGCTGGTTGACCAACATCAGCAGGCCGCGACGGCTGTGGTGATCCTGCTTGTGTGCCTTGAAATGCTCGGTGAGCATGGCGATACGCGCCGAAAGCAGAGCGACCTGCACTTCCGGGGAACCGGTATCGTTCGGACCGCGCTTGTATTCTTCGATGATTTTCTGGGTGTCGATGGACATGTGAACCTCGTAAGACGCGGGGCTGGCAGGAACATCGGCCGACACGACCGTGCACCGCAAACCCGCCGTTGGGAAACCGCCGTGAGGCGGAAATTGCTGCTTTTGCCGAAGCAAAGCCGCGAAATTATACGCGTGATTGCCGGCTTTTCTCAAGCTGAAGGCGCGTGGCTGCTGTCGCGCAGTGCTTTGGGCAAAGCGAAACTCATGGTTTCGCGCGTCCCATCCAGTTCGTGAACCTGCGCGGCCCCATGGGTTTGCAGGTGCGCGATGACGGCCTCGACCAGGACTTCCGGGGCCGAAGCACCGGCCGTCACCCCGATGCGAGTCTTGCCGAGCAACCACCCTGCATCGATATCTTCCGGCCCATCAATGAGATGGGCCTCGATGCCTTGTTGCTCGGCCAAATCACGCAAACGGTTGGAGTTGGAACTGTTGACCGAGCCGATCACCAGCACCAGATCGCACTGTTGCGCCAGAACACGCACGGCATCCTGTCGATTCTGAGTGGCGTAGCAGATGTCATCCAGTCGCGGACCCTGAATCGCCGGGAAACGCTCGCGCAGCGCAGCAAGGATGGCGCGCGTGTCGTCCACCGAGAGTGTGGTCTGGGTGGTGTAGGCCAGATTGTCCGGCTGACCGACCTTCAGTGCCGACACATCCTCGATGCGTTGCACCAGATAAATGCGGCCGCGCCCTTCGCCGCCCTGCCATTGGCCAAGCGTACCCTCCACTTCCGGATGCCGCGCATGACCAATCAGCACCACATCGCGTCCGGCGCGATTGTGTCGCGCCACTTCCACATGCACCTTGGTCACCAATGGGCACGTCGCATCGAACACCCTGAGGCCGCGTCGATCCGCCTCGGCACGCACCGCCTGGGACACGCCATGCGCGCTGAAAATCACGGTGGCGCCGTCCGGCACCTCGTCCAGTTCTTCGACGAAGATCGCGCCGCGTTGCTTGAGGTCATCCACCACGAATTTGTTGTGAACCACTTCGTGGCGTACGTAGATCGGCGCACCCAGTTGTTCCAAGCTGCGCTTGACGATCTCGATGGCACGATCAACACCGGCGCAGAATCCGCGCGGGTTGGCCAATTTCACCTGCAAGGCCAAGGGTGGCACGCGACTGTCGTTCATGCGTCGCGATCCTTGGCGACGACCGGCCTGCGGCCTGCGAACAAACCTGCCAAGGCAATGCCGATTGCGCCCGTCACCACCGCGCAATCGGCGATGTTGAAGGCTGGCCAATGCGATGGGCCGATGTAGAAATCGATGAAATCGATAACGTGGCCGTGGATGATGCGATCGATCAGATTGCCGATGGCGCCACCGATGACCAAGGCGTAAGGCGCGGCCTCGCGCCAGTGGCCACGCGCGGTTCGGTGCAGCCAGAACGCGAGCACGCCACTGATGACCACGGCCAAGCCGCTGAAGAACCAGCGCTGCCAACCGGAAGCATCCGACAGAAAACTGAAGGCCGCGCCCGGGTTGTAGACGAGGGTCCAGTTCAAGAGCCCGTCGATCACCGACACCGGCTGATGCAGCGCCAGGTGTTGCAAGGCCAACGTCTTGGTCCAGGCATCGAGCAAGACGATCAGGCCGGACAGCGCCAGCCAAACCAAGCCACTGGCAGGCGCTGGATTCGCGCGGGCATTCGACTCAGAAATGACGGCGATCCTCGCCCGCACCATCGACATTCTCGATGCAGCGCCCGCACAGCTCCGGGTGTTCCGCATGATTGCCGACATCGGCGACGTAGTGCCAGCAACGGATGCATTTTGCGGCTTGGCTTGCCTGCGCCTGAATCCACGCCTCATGACCGGGCACGGCCACGGCATCGGAGGGGCGTTCACTCGCGGGACGCAACTGACAAAGCGAAGTGATGAAGAAGAAGTGCAATTCGTCGACCACCGGTGCTAGGCGCTCAGCCAGCGTCGGCCCGACGTACAAGGTCAACTCCGCTTCCAGCGAGGCGCCCAAGGCACCGCTGGCACGCATCGGTTCCAGCACCGCGGTCACCGCTTCGCGCAAGGCGAGCAGCATCTCGAAGCCCGCCGCGTCTATGGCCGCGCCGACGGGCAAGCCGCCTGCAAGCTCGGCGTGGGTGGCCAAGAGCACACTGTCCTCGCGTGCGCCGGGCAGATGGCTCCAAACTTCCTCCGCGGTGAAACTCAGGATCGGCGCGATCAGGCGCGTGAGCGCATCGGCAATGACATACATCGCTGTCTGCGCCGAACGCCGACCACGCGAATCTTCCTGCATCGTGTAGAGCCGATCCTTGGTGACATCCAGATAGATCGAACCCAAGTCCACGGTGCAGAAGTTGTTGAAGGCCTGCACGATGGCGGGAAAGTCATAACGCTCGTAGCTGGCTTGAACGCTCGTTTTCAGATCGATCATGCGCTGGATCGCCCACTGGTCGAGCAGCAGAAGATCAGCGTGCGCGAGACGATCGCGCGCCGGATCAAAACCATGCAGATTGCCCAAGAGAAAACGCAGGGTGTTGCGGATGCGTCGATAGGCATCGGCATTGCGCTTCAAGATCTCCTTGGACAGCGACATCTCGTTGCGATAGTCGGTGGAGGCTACCCACAAGCGCAGGATGTCGGCGCCCAACGTTTTGATGATCTCCTGCGGCTCGATGCCGTTGCCGAGCGACTTGGACATCTTGCGTCCATGCTCGTCCACGGTGAAACCGTGGGTCAGCACTTGCTTGTACGGTGCGGCACGATCCATCGCGACGGCCGTCAACAAGGAGCTCTGGAACCAGCCACGGTGTTGGTCGGAACCTTCGAGATACAGATCGGCCGGCTTGCCCAAGCCACGCGCCGCCAGCACGCCCTCGTGGGTAACACCCGAATCGAACCAAACATCGAGCGTATCGATGACCTTGTCGTAATCCTTGGCCTCCGCGCCCAGCCAATGGGCCGGATCCAGCTCCCACCAAGCATCAATGCCGTGGGCTTCCACCAGATCGGCGGCACGATTCAAAAAGGCCACCGACTCGGGATGTGGCTCGCCCGTGACCTTGTGCACGAACAAGGCGATCGGCACGCCCCAGGTTCGCTGACGACTGATGCACCAATCGGGACGCCCTTCCACCATCGACCGGATGCGGGCCTCGCCCCATTCCGGGAACCAGCCGCGCTGCTGGCCGATCTCGGCAATGGCGACCAAGGCATCGGCTCGCAAGCCGGCCTGATCCATGGAAATGAACCACTGCGGGGTGGCACGGAAAGCTACCGGCGTGCGGTGGCGCCAGCAGTGCGGATAACTGTGCTGGATCTTGGCATGGGCCAACAAATGCCCATTGCTGCACAACAACTCCACTACCGCGTCGTTGGCCTTCCAGATGAACTGGCCCTCGAAGAATGGCGTGCCGGGCAGGTACACACCATTGCCGCCGACCGGATTGATCTGCGCTGCGCTGTACTGATCGAGGATGCCGTACTGCTTGCCGACCACGAAGTCTTCCTGACCATGGCCGGGTGC
The DNA here is from genome assembly GCA_963205415.1 of Pseudomonadota bacterium. Classification (GTDB taxonomy): domain Bacteria; phylum Pseudomonadota; class Gammaproteobacteria; order Xanthomonadales; family Xanthomonadaceae; genus Denitratimonas. The sequence goes on along the minus strand of CAUJJS010000005.1, from coordinate 7,327 downwards.
CGTGTGCACGGCGCCGGTGCCATCGTCCGCCGACACGTGATCGCCCAAGATGATCGGCACCTGCCGCTCGGCGTAAAACGGGTGTTGCAGGCGCAGGTGTTCGAGCGCATGGCCGCTCGCTCGCGCAAGGATCTGCGGGGCCGCGATGTCATAGCGCTGCGCGGCGGCATCCACCAGCGCCTCGGCCAATACCAGCCAGAGTTCGCGCCCATCACGGGTGGCGCCGCGAACCAAGGCATAAGGCAAATCCGGTCCCAGCGACACCGCCAGCGAAGCCGGCAAGGTCCAAGGCGTGGTGGTCCAGATCGGCACCGCGATGGTCGCCGCTCCGTCATACGACACACCGAACGCCTTGGCGATGGCCTGCGGTTCGACCGCGTCATAGGCAACATCCACCGCTTGTGATTGCTTGTCGGCGTATTCGATCTCGGCTTCGGCCAAGGCCGAGCCACAATCAAAGCACCAATGCACCGGCTTCACGCCACGCGCCAGATGACCATTGGCCACGACCTTGGCCAAAGCACGAATTTCGGCGGCTTCGAAACTGCGATCCAGGGTTTGATAGGGATGATCCCAATCCCCAATCACGCCCAGTCGCTTGAAGTCAGCGCGTTGCAGATCGATCTGTGCAAGCGCGTATTCGCGGCACTTCTCGCGGAAGGCCACGGCATCGAGCTTCACTCCGACCTTGCCGTGCTTTTTTTCCACCGCCAGTTCGATCGGCAAACCGTGGCAATCCCAGCCCGGCACATAGGGCGCATCGAATCCGGCCAAGGAACGCGACTTGACCGCGATGTCTTTCAGGATCTTGTTGACCGCGTGTCCCAGATGGATCGCGCCATTGGCGTAAGGCGGGCCATCGTGAAGCACGTAAGTGGCTTTGCCGGCGCGTTCGGCGCGCAGGCGTGCGTGTACGTCCATGGCGTTCCAGCGCGCCAGCGTGGCAGGCTCGCGCTGCGGCAAGTCGCCGCGCATGGGGAAGTCGGTGGCGGGCAGATGGATGGTGGCTTTGTAATCGCGGCTCACGGGTGGTCCTGATAACTCGTCAAGAAAAGTCAGCCCTGCGTGTGCGCCAAAAGCGCACGCGCCTGTTCGGCATCACGGTGGATCTGTTCGACCATCGTATCGAGGTCGTCGAACTTCAATTCTTCGCGCAACTTGGCGACGAACTCGACTTCAATGCGTCGCCCATAGAGGTCTCCATCAAAATCGAAGAGATGGGCTTCCAACAAGGGCTCGCGCCCATTCACGGTGGGTCGCGTGCCGAGGCTGGAAACGCTGGGCCAAGGTTTCGCACCGACCCCATGCACCCGCGTGGCGTAGATGCCGGATAGCGCCGGCACCTTACCGCCAAAGCGCAAATTCGCGGTGGGATACCCCAACTGCCGCCCCAGTTGCGCACCGCGAACGACCTTGCCACTGATGGCATAGCGACGCCCCAGCAAACGCGCCGCCTCATCCAGACGACCGTGCAACAAAGCCTGACGAATGCGCGAACTGGAAACCCGCTCCCCGCCCAGACTCACTTCATCGATGCTGTGCGTATCGAAACCCGAAGCCGAGCCGATCCGTTGCAACAGCGAAAAATCACCCCGCCGCTGATGACCAAAACGAAAATCCCGCCCAACCCAGACTTCGCGCGCCTGCAAGCGCTTCACCAGCACCGATTCGATGAAGTCCTCCGGCGACATCGCCGCCATCGCCGCATTGAACCGCAACAGGCCCACCGACGCACACGCCAAGCCGACCAAACCCTCGACCTTGCCGCGCGGCAACACCAGTCGTGGGGGCGAATCAGCACGACCAAAAAACTCGCGCGGCAGCGGTTCGAAACTCAAGCCCACCAAAGGAAGCCCGCGCGACCGAGCGGAATCCGCCGCCGCCCCGATCAAGGCTCGATGACCCACGTGCAAACCATCGAAGGCGCCGATGCACACCACGCTGCCGCCCGGATGCAGGCAGGGACCGTGGCTATCACGGAACAGGTGGATTCGGAATCCGGAGTCGGTCACGGCGCAGGTCCAGAACACGGTTCGGCCTACTCGGGCCGAGGCTCACATCAGGGGAAGCCAAGGAGTATACCGCGCTGCAGCATGTGGTCGGCCGGCTACCATGACGACGGCCCAAAAGCCCCATCATGCGGCATGGCGCAATTCACGTATGCGCCATCCCATGGCCAACAACACCGCGCCATAGGTTGCCGCCCCGATCGCGATGCTGCCCAGCAACCAGAACACCCGTGCCGTACCGTGCAGTGCGCGCCAATCCCATGGCCCGTGGCGCAAAGCCAGCAACACCAACACCATCGCACCGACTGCAAGCGCGATTCGCATCAAGGCCCATGCCCATCCGGCCTCGGGTTGCCACGCACCTTGCTTGCGCAGATAACACCACAGCAAGGTCGCGTTGGTCATGCCGGCCAAGGCCGTGGCCAAGGCAATGCCGGCATGAGCGCCGACGATATCGAAATGCCATAGCGGGGTCACGATTACCGCCATCAAACTGATGTTGACGAGGATCGTGATGATGGCTGCGCGCATCGGGGTCTTGGTGTCCTGGCGCGCATAGAACGCCGGCGCCAGCACCTTGGTCAGCATGAAGGCGGGAATTGCCGGGCACAGCGCCGACAGGCTCAAGGCCGTCATGCTGCTGGCATGGGCGTCGAAGGCACCGCGTTGATAGAGCGTGGCCACCAAAGGCTCGGCCAGAGCCAGCAAGCCTGCGGCGGCCGGCACGGCCAGCAACAACACGGTCCGCAGGCCCCAATCCAGCGAACGACTGAAGCCCGTCGCATCCACATCGGCATGTCGGCGTGACAAATGCGGCAGGATCACCGTGCCCAGCGCCACACCGAACAATCCGAGCGGCAGTTCCATCAGACGATCGGAGTAATACAAATACGAGCGACTGCCCTCGACCAGAAGCGAGGCCGCAATCGTGCCGACCACCAGGTTGAGTTGTGCCACGGACGCGGAAAACAGCGTCGGCAGCATCAGGCGCCCAACCCTGCGCACGCCGGCGTGGGCAAAATCCAGACGCAAACGCGGAAACAGACCAAAGCGCCGCAAAGCCGGCCACAGCAAGGCCATTTGCACCATGCCCGCAACCAGCACGCCCCAAGCCAAGGCCATGATCGGCTGATCCAGGTGCGAGGCCAAAAGCAGCATCGCGGCGATCACGGTGAGGTTGTGCAGCACCGGGGTCACGGCGGGCAAGGCAAAGCGCTGGAAGCTGTTGAGCACACCACCGGCAAACGCGGTCATCGAAATGAAGAACAGGTAGGGGAATACGATCCGCAGCATCTCGCCGGTCAAGGCCAGCTTGCCCGGTTCATCGGCAAAGCCCGGTGCCAGCGCGGTGGCGACCCAAGGTGCGGCCAACATGCCAAGGCCCGTGATCAAGAGCAGTACGGCGCACAGGGCGCCAGCGACGTGATCGACGAAATCTTTCAGAGCCGCGGCATCGCCCTTCTGCCGCAACTCCGACAACACCGGCACGAAGGCCGAGGCAAATGAGCCTTCGGCAAAGATTCGACGCAGGTAGTTGGGCACCTGGTACGCCACGGTGTAGGCATCGACCAAGCCGCCGGCACCGAACAGATGCGCCTGGATCATGTCGCGCGCGAAACCGGTGATCCGCGAAATCAGGGTCATCGCAGAGAAAATCCCGGCTGAACGGAACAATCCGCGACCGCTCATGCCCGCGCCTTGAGTTGACGTGTCACCACTGAATCCTCATAATTGCTGGTCTTTTCCGCGATTCTGCCACCCGAAATTTCAGGAGCACTCCCTTGGCCAACATCAAATCCTCTAAGAAGCGCGCCCGTCAGGCCGTACTGCGCAATGCGCGCAACGCCAGCCAGCGCTCCATGCTGCGCACCTACGTCAAGAAGGTGCTCAAGGCCATCCAGGCCAATGACGCTGCCGGCGCGCAGGAAGCTTACAAGGCCGCCGAGCCGATCCTCGATCGCTATTCCGCTCGTGGCCTCATCCACAAGAACAAGGCCGCCCGTCACAAGAGCCGCTTGACCGCGCGCATTCGCGCGATCGCTGCCTGATTGACACTGCGCAGAAACGGAAAACCAAACAAGGCCGGCTTTCGCCGGCCTTGTTTTTTGCCTGAGTCTCGGGCTTTTTTGCCAGCAACTGCGAGGCAGCCCGCTGACGCTCTCGGGCCAATTCATGGCACCGGCCACACTCAAGCGTCGTCCGCCGGCAAGCTCACGCCCAGGTCCGCGACCGGCGCGTGCTCGGCGGCCTCCTGTCGCGCCTGATCCAGCACGGTCATCAGGCGCTGACACACCGGCCAGGTCCCTTCGCGCCCGATCGCCGAAATGGCAAACGCCGGCCCTTGCCAATCCAGCGCCTTCAACACCGCGGACTGTCGTGCGGCGCGTTCGCTTTCCGGCAAGAGATCCAATTTGTTGAGCAAGAGCCAGCGCGGCTTGCGCAGGACTTCCGGGTCAAACTTGGCCAGCTCCGCCTCGATGGTACGAACCTGGTCCACGATCGTCTCGACCGGCCCCTGTTCGGACTCGAACGGCGCTGCATCCACGATGTGCAGCAAGACGCGGGTGCGCTGCACATGCTTGAGAAAGGTGATGCCCAGACCCGCGCCTTCGGCTGCGCCTTCGATCAAGCCAGGAATATCGGCCACCACGAAGCTTTGGCCGGGAGCGATGCTGACCACGCCGAGATTCGGATACAAGGTGGTGAAGGGATAATCAGCCACACGCGGCGTGGCCGCTGATACGGCACGAATGAAGGTGCTCTTGCCGGCGTTGGGGAAACCGAGCAAGCCGACATCGGCCAACAGCTTCAACTCCAAGCGCAGCTCGCGTTCTTCACCGGCAGTGCCGGGCGTGGACTGGCGCGGCGCGCGATTGGTGGAACTCTTGAAGTGCATGTTGCCAAGGCCGCCCTGCCCGCCTTGCGCCACCTTGACGCGCTGCCCGTGCCGCACCAGATCGCCTATGACTTCGTCGGTGGCGAGGTTGGTAATCACCGTCCCGACCGGTACGCGGATGTCGATGTCATCGCCACCGCGGCCATACATCTGGCTGCCCATGCCGTTCTGGCCACGCTGCGCCTGGAAGCGCCGCTGGTGGCGAAAATCGACCAAGGTGTTGAGGTTCTCGTCGGCCACCAGAAACACGCTGCCGCCATGGCCACCATCGCCGCCATCAGGCCCGCCTTTGGGGATGAATTTCTCACGGCGGAAGCTGACGCAACCGCTGCCGCCGTCACCGGCCTGTACGAGGATGTCTGCTTCGTCGACGAGTTTCATGGCCGCCGGTGTGGTGTGATCAGGAGAGGTGCATGCGAGTGCGGTGTGCGCATTGAAGCGCCGGCGAACAATCGCCACTGTCGTGCCGGAACACCCACCATGAACCCGCACAGCGAGCTGGTCACGATCGAGTTGTTGGCAATCATGCCAATGTTTGGTCTACGAACGCGGATATTGTACTCAAAAATTAGGCTTGCTCGACGTCGTGGCCTTGCGACGCCGACTAGACAGTGACATAGCCTCCGACGCCGTCCCCGCATGATGCGTGCGGCTGTGTCGTGGCGCGAAAAAAGCTCTTGCACCCGTCCTGACGCGCTCCCTCGACCGCGGCCCTATTCGCTACAGAGAAGGCGCGCAGCCTCTTGCCGAAGTTGCTCGACGCAAGCATCCATTTGCGCTTGACGAGCGCGGAAGCTCAATACGCACACGCGGCCCAGAAAGCGCTCGCCGACCTGTGCGCCGGTCATCATGATCTGGCCGCGCGCGGTCACGTTCTGCATCAGCGCGCGGGTGGCGGCGTTCTGTTTTTCGAGTGTGTCGAGCGCAGCCCCTTCCAGATGAAAGGCGAACAAGGACAGATCTGGCCACGCATCCATCACGATGCCGGGAATGCGCGAGATTTCTTCGGCGGCCCACACGGCCAGGGCGCGTTTTTCCGCGAGCGCGGCACGATAGCGTGCGGCACCGAAGAATTTGAGCGTCAGCCATACCCGCAAGCCCGGGAAGCCGCGAGACAGGTCCGGGCCGTATTGCGCCGGGTCGTAGAACTCACTTTGATTGGCCGGCAGATAACCGGCACTGGATGAATGCAGGTGACGCAAGGCTTCGCCATCGCGCACCAGCAAGGCGCCGGTGCCGTAGGGCAGGAACAGACCTTTGTGCGGATCGAGGGTGAGTGAGTCGGCGCGCGACAGTCCGCTCAACAGGTGCCGCAATTCCGGCACCATGTGGAAGAAGCCGCCATACGCGCCATCGACGTGGTGCCACAGGCCTTCGCGCTCGGCGAGATCGGCGACCGCATCCAGTGGGTCCACCGCTCCGGTATTGGTGGTGCCGGCATTGGAAAACACCATGAAGGGTTTGAGGCCGGCAGCGCGGTCGGCGTCAATGGCCGCGCAGAGTGCATCCAATCGCATTCGGTACTGCGCATCCACTTCGATCACCCGCACCCGATCGTGCGCGATGCCGGCCAGACGCGCCGCCTTGATGATGCAATGGTGCGATTGCGATGAGACGTAAAGTGTGCCGGCGCGAATGTCGGTGCCAAGCCGTTGTTCACGTGCACTGGCAATGGCATTGAACATCGCCATCGATCCACCGGGTGTGTACAGCCCGCGTGCGGAGGTGGGAAATTGCATCCAATCGCGCAGCCATTCCAGCGTATTGGCTTCCAGCTGCACCAAGGCCGGTGCGGCTTGCCAGATGCCGGTGTAACGATTGACGGCATCGGCAATGAAACTGGCCAGTGCCGCCGGATACACGCCACCGCCGGGAATATAGGCAAGGTAACCCGGCCCGGGCGTGCCGAACGAGCGCGGAACCCAGTCGGCAAACAGGGGGGCGAGCAGGCTGTCGAGCGACGCGCCCGATTCAGGCTCGCCTTCGCGCAGGCTTCGGCACAGGTCCTCGATGCCGGTGAAATCGCCACAAATGGGCGCTCCGGGCAGACCCCGCAGGTGCGCCACGATGCGCGCCAGCACGTCTTCGCCCATGGCCTGCATCTGTTCGGCGGGCAGGTCGAGATTGGCCAAATCGACGTCGAGTCCGGTATCCATGTTTGGGTTTCATGCTTGTCGTGATGTCGGGCTGGTGATGCTACTGCCGTGTTACGGCGACTACTCCTGCCATCGGTCATGCCGAGGCCGTTTCAATTGGCCGCGACTGCGCCGCGCCGCTACAATGGCGGTCTTGCTGCGCGAGCGGCATTCTTTCCCCCATTCAGGAACCTTGGACCGATGAAAATCCTGGTCGGCTACAAGCGCGTCGTGGACGCCAATGTCCGCGTGCAAGTCAAACCCGATGGCTCCGGCGTCGTCACCGA
>CAUJJS010000004.1 GCA_963205415.1 Pseudomonadota bacterium | reverse complement strand
GTTGAGGGCGTCTTCTTCCAGCTCGTGGCCCAGTGCCTTGAAACGATCGGCCAGTGCGGCACGACCTGAGTGCTTGCCCAGCACCAGCGAGGATTTGGAAACGCCCACGTCTTCGGGCGACATGATTTCGTAGGTGGAACGATTGCGCAGCATGCCGTGCTGATGGATGCCCGACTCGTGTGCAAACGCGTTTTCGCCCACGATGGCCTTGTTGCGGGCGATCTGGCTGCCGGTCAGGGTCACCAATTGGCGCGACACCGGATACAGGCGCCGCGTGTGGATGTGGGTTTCCAAACCGTAATAAGGCTTGCGGGTGCGCAGGGCCATCACGATTTCTTCCATTGCGGCATTGCCGGCGCGCTCACCGATGCCATTGATGGTGCATTCCACTTGGCGCGCGCCGTTCTCCACCGCCGCCAGCGAATTGGCCACCGCCAGACCCAGATCATCGTGGCAGTGCGAGGACAAGATCACCTTCTCGACGCCACGCACGTTCTGTTTGAGGTAGGCAAACAGCGCGCCGTACTCGGCCGGCACCGCGTAACCCACGGTATCGGGGATGTTGAGTGTCGTGGCGCCGGCCTGAATCGCAACTTCCAGCGCCTTGACCAGAAACTCCCGATCCGAACGAGAGCCATCTTCGGCGGAAAACTCCACGTCCGCGCACAGCGACCGCGCCAAGGCAACGTGGGTGGCGATGGATTCCAGCACTTGCTCACGACTCATGCGCAGCTTGTGTTCCAGGTGCAGGTCCGACGTTGCAATGAAGGTGTGGATACGGGGCTTTTCGGCCTTTTCCACCGCAGCGGCGGCACGCTCGATGTCGTTTTTCTGACACCGCGCCAAGGCCGCCACGGTGCTGCCCTTGACCACGCCGGCAATGGCTTTGACGGCATTGAAATCATCCGGGCTGGCCGCGGCAAATCCGGCCTCGATGATGTCCACGCCCAGCTCGGCAAGCGATTGGGCGAGCACGAGTTTTTGCGGGGTGGTCATCGAACAACCGGGCGATTGCTCGCCATCGCGCAAGGTGGTATCGAAAATGCGTACGTGATCGCTCATGGCTTGCCTCGTTGGGGTGCTGCGGCGTGTCTGTCGGGCTGAAGCCCGACCTACGGGTTGCTGTGGTTGTAGGTCGGGATTCATCCCGACGCTTCGGCGGGTTTTTGTCGGGCTGAAGCCCGACCTACGGGTTGCAGTGGGTGTAGGTCGGGATTGGTGGCGAGCTTGTGGCTCAGGCGGCGGCTTTCTTGTTGGCGGCCGAGCTCTGCAACCAGCTCATCGAGGCACGCAGACGCTTGCCCACTTCTTCGATCGGGTGATCGAGATCGGCCTGCTTGAGGGCCTGATAGTTCTTGCGGCCAGACTTGTGCTCGGCGATCCATTCGCGTGCAAAGCGGCCATCCTGGATTTCCTTCAACACCTGACGCATCTGCTCGCGGGCGTGGGCATCGACCACGCGCGGGCCGCGCGTCAGGTCGCCGTACTGCGCGGTTTCGGAGATGAACTGGTGCATGCGCGTGATGCCGCCATCGTTGATCAGGTCCACGATCAGCTTCAGTTCGTGCAGGCATTCGTAGTAGGCAATCTCGGGCTGATAGCCGGCTTCGACCAGGGTTTCAAAGCCCATCACCACCAACTCGGTGGCGCCGCCGCACAACACCGCCTGCTCACCGAACAGATCGGTTTCGGTTTCTTCCTTGAAGGTGGTTTCGATCACGCCACCGCGGGTGCCGCCGATGCCATCGGCATAGGCCAGCGCCAGTTCGCGCGCCTTGCCGGTGGCGTCTTGGTGGATGGCAAACAGCGAGGGCACGCCACGGCCTTCCTCATACTGGCTGCGCACCAGCGCGCCGGGGCCCTTGGGCGCCACCAGGAACACGTCCAGATCGGTGCGCGGGGTGATTTCACCAAAGTGCACGTTGAAACCGTGCGCAAACAGCAGCGCCGCGCCTTGCTTGGCCAAGGGCGCAACCACCTCGCGATACAACTCGGCCTGCACCATGTCGGGGGTCAAAAGCGCGATCAGGTCGGCCTTGGGCACCGCATTTTCCGGCGTGTCGACCGCCAGGCCATCGGCCTTGGCCTGCTGGAAACTGGCGCCATCGGGACGGGCCGCGACCAGCACGTTGAAGCCCGAATCCTGCAAGTTGCGGGCGTGGGCGCGACCCTGGCTGCCATAGCCAAAGATCACGGTGAGCTTGTCGCGCAGGGCGGCGGGGTTGGCGTCGGCGGTGGTGTAGGTTTTCATGCTTACTCCGGGAATGGGGAATGGGGAATGGGGAATGGGGAATGGGGAATGGTTAAGAGCGAGGGAGCGGGGAACTTTGGGGATGCGGTAGAGGGTGGGAAAAGAGCGGGGATTAGAGGTTGCGGCGAGCGTTGCTCTCGATTCCCCATTCCCCATTCCCCATTCCCTATTCCCGCCTCACCAGCGGAAACGCCGTCACCGCGCCTTGGCTGGCCGGTGAGACGAGGGCGGCGAACTTGGCCAAGGCGCCGGATTCTTCGACCCGGTGCGGTTTCCAGCTGACCGCGCGGGTCGCCAGATCGGCATCGGTGGAAATGGTGCGGGCCTCGACATCGATCACGATGCGGTCGCCATCGACGAGCTTGCCGATGGGGCCGCCAAGCGCGGCTTCCGGGCAGATGTGGCCGACCATGAAGCCATAGGTCGCACCGGAAAAACGCCCGTCGGTGATGAGTGCGACTTCGCCACCCAAGCCTTGGCCGATGAGGGCGGCGGTAACCGCCAGCATTTCGCGCATGCCGGGGCCGCCGACCGGGCCTTCGCCACGGATGACGACCACGTCACCGGCGACGATCTGGCGATGTTGCACGGCCTGAAAGGCGGCATCCTCACCGTCGAACACGCGCGCTTTGCCCTCAAAACGCAAGGCGCTGTGACCGGCCAATTTCACCACGCAACCATCGGGTGCGATGTTGCCGTAGACGATGCCGTAGCCGCCGCGTGCCTTGACCGGCTTCTGGATCGTCAGCAGCACTTCTTGTCCGGGCGTTTCGGTGGCGCTGGCGAACTCTTCGAACAGGCTCTTGCCGCTGACCGTGGGCGCATCGGTGATCAAACCGGCTTCCATCAGGCGTTGACCCAGCAGGCGCGAGCCGCCGGCGGCGTGCATGTCCGGCGCCATGAAGCGGCCACCGGGCTTGAGATCGGCGATCACCGGCGTCTTGCGGCTGATCTCGTCGAAGGCATCCAGTTCGAAATGGAAGCCGGCCTCACGCGCAATCGCCAGCATGTGCAGCACGGTATTGGTCGAACCCGCAGTGGCATTGGCCGCCACGGTGGCGTTGCGCACCGAGGTGGGCGTCACGAAGGAACGTGCGGAAATGCCCGCGCGCACCAGCTCCATTACCCGCAGGCCGCAGGCGTGGGCGACGTCGTGCTTTTTGGGGTCGGGCGCGGGGATGTCGTTGTAGCCGACCGGCGCCAGGCCCAGAAAGGTTGTCGCCAGTGCCATGGTATTGGCGGTGAACTGGCCGCCGCAGGCACCGGCGCCCGGGCAGGCTGCGCCTTCGATGGCTTCCAGTTCGGCGTCATCGATGCTGCCCGCGGCGTGTGCGCCGACTGCTTCGAACACGTCCTGGATGGTGATCGCGCGGTCCTTGTGGCAGCCGGGCATGATCGATCCGCCGTAAAGCATCAAGCCCGGCAGATCGAGCCGCGCCAGCGCCATCGCGGCGGCGGGAATGGTCTTGTCGCAACCGCACAACACCACCACACCGTCGAGGCAATGGCCGCGCACCGCCAGTTCGATCGAGTCGGCGATCACCTCACGCGAGGGCAGGGAGGCGCACATGCCGGGACTGCCCATGGCGATGCCATCGGTGACGGCGATGGTATTGAACTCGAACGGCGTACCGCCGGCTTCCCGCACCCCGCGCATCACGTCCTGCGCCAGATCGCGCAGGTTGAGATTGCACGGCGACACATCGGTGTAGGTGTGGACGACCGCGATGAGGGGTTTCTTGATGTCGTCCGCCGACAGGCCGGTGGCGCGCAGCATGGCGCGGGCGGCGGCGTGGTCGGGTCCTTTCTTGATGGCATCGCTGTGCATGTGGCTTCCAGTGTGTGCTGCGCTGTGTTCCGTGTGGCAATAAAAAACCCCGCAGCGGTTGGCCGGTGCGGGGTTTCGGGTTCTTGGGGTGGTCTGT
>CAUJJS010000003.1 GCA_963205415.1 Pseudomonadota bacterium | reverse complement strand
TACTTGATCCCAAGGCACGTTGATCAGGCGCAGGGTGACATTGCCACTCACCGTGTCGGCCACAACCACGTTCATTTTCGCTTCGTCGCCAATCAGGTTGAGAACGGTACGAACGGGGATGTCCTGAAAATTGAAGGTGACCGGCTTGCCGGTGTAGCCCTTGTCCAACGACTGCCCAACGCTGACCGAACCATCCCCAGCAGAAATAGCGTCTGCCTTGGGCGATATCTCCAGCACGTACTCGCCACCGGTCTGATAGGCCATGGTTTCGAAGGCGCCGCTGACGGCCACGGCAACACGCGAACCCTTGGCATTCTGCGTGGTCTCGATACTCTGCGCCGGGGTCGCAAAGTCGGTTACGTCCAATTTTTGACGCAGCGCCTCGGGAACGTCGACGTCCTGAAGATCGATGTTGACGCGCTGGCCATCGGTATTCAGGTCGACCAATGCATTCTCACGCGTCAGCTGCAGGCGAATCTGTGCCGCACCCGTGGGTGTCCGTCTAAAATCGACGATAGAAATCGCAGCATTTACACCGGCCACGCGTTTGGCGGGATCGGCAGCCAAGCCCGGTGTCGTGGTCGCAACTGTCCCCGTCGCAATTGGCGCAATGTCGATGACGTAGGTGCTGCCATCGGCGTAGGCTTTGTGGGTGGTGCGATCGAACAGATCCACCACGACACGGGTACGGCCGCCCGCCTCGACTGCGCTGATGGCGCTGGTGGCACCACTACCGACCACGATACGTCGATCGGCAATGTTGTTGGCCGTGTCCGGCAAGTCGATGGCGATACGCGGAGGGTCGTCCGTGGTAAAGGTTTGCGCACCCGTTGCCGGCTCGGCCAAATGCAAGACGATTCGCACGCTGCCGTCAGTGGCGGTCGCGTAACTGATGTCTTGCAGAGTATTGGCCAATCCCTGGCTGCCCACAATCAGGGCCAGCGCGCCAATAAAACCGACCAGCCCGTGCTTGATACGCGGCGCCAATCCCTGGAGTGTGTATTTCGTCGAGGTCATCGTGCTATCCCCCTTCCTTATTGGTCTTCCAGCGCCACTTGGGCCTTGCGTTCAATCCACCCGCCGGCGCCATCGGGCACCAGCTCCGTCAAACTGATGTGATCCTCAGCGATCGCATCGATGTGTCCGTCGCTCTGACCCATGTAGTTGCCTGCAGTCACTTTATGTACGACGCGCTCCGGATCCATCACCAGCGCGACCATTGCATCACCTTCACCCAAGGTTCCCACCATGTCCAAGCCATCCAGAGGGAAGGCTTCGAGCGGTTCCTTGCGCCGGCTCGGATCCGGCCGCAACGACGAGTTCGCCGTGCTGTCGATATCGCTTATCGGATTACTGAAGGGATCGCGTTCGTTCTGCACCGAATATTCGAAGGTCTCGAATTGGCGCATCACCGGCAGTGGATCCAAAGGCTTCGGCGGGCGTGCCTTGACTTCGGCAACCCACGCCTGCAGATCGGCCATCCCCGGAGCACAGGCACTCAAGGCACTCGCGGCAATCAGCGCCAGAATCAGCGGACGCCACACGGCACGCCGGGACATCATGGCTTGCGTCGCTTTCATGCGCCCTTTCCTCCCTGTCCTGCACTGGACGAAGCCGCTTCCTCATCCGGATCCAGGTATCGATAGGTCTTGACCGTGCCTTCCAGCACCAGCGTGCCGTTCGCGTGGCTGCCCTCAGCAGGCTTCAGCGAAATGTCATGCATGGTCATGATGACCACGCGCGGAAGTGAGGCAACCCCACTGACGAAAGCGCCGAACTGGTGGTAAGTGCCGACCATGCGCAATGCGATCGGCTTTTCGGCGTAAAACTCTTTCTTGATTTCTGGCTGGGGTTGGAACAGGTCATTCTGGATCCCGGTTGCCAAGGCCGTTTGCGAGATATCGACAATCAGGTCGGCCATTTCAGTCCGACTGGGTAGCTGCCGCAACATTTGCTGCAGCATCAGTTCCATGTCAGCCAACTGCTGCTTGAGTGGCTCGAGATTGACGGCACGCGCCTGCTTGCCCTCGAACTGGGTTCGCAAGTCGGCCTCCGTGGCCTTCTCGGCGTCCAGTGCCACGCGCTGATCCTTCACCACCAAGAACCACCCCAACACCAGAATCAGCACGGCCAACAAGACGCAAAAGAAGGCCTTGACCGAATCGGGCCAACCACCCGGGTTGCTGGTATCCAGATTGCGCAGGTCAAATCCGCTCATTGGGCACCTCCGGCTGCAGCGGCTTCCTCATCCTTGGGATCCTTGGGCTTCACCAAGGTGACCTTGAGGTTGAAGACGTAGGGCATGCCCTTTTCGGTCCCCTTGGCTTCGATGATCGAAAGGTCGGGCTTGGTCATCCATCCCGAGCCTTCAAGCGCCCTGATATAGGACGACACGCGCGCATTGGACTGACTGACGCCTGCCAAGGTGAGCTCGGCGCCGTTCTGCTTGATTGAGGTCAGGCGAATGCCATCCGGAATGGTCTTCACCAGCTCATCGAACAGATGCACCATCTGCGAGCGACTGGATTGCAGCTCCTCGATGACTTGTTTGCGCTGCAGCAGGTCCGCACGCTTTTTGTCGAGCTCCTCAATTTCCTTGATTTTCTTGTCGACTTCGACGATTTCATTCTGCAGGTAGGTGTTGCGTGCCTGCTGATTGGCGATCAAGGAGTCGTAGTAGGTCTTGGCGCCGAACACAGCCAAGATGGCTGCGATCGCGACCATGCCGAGCAAGGTGTAGAACTGCTTCTGGCGCTGTTTGCGGCGTTCTGCACGCCACGGCAGGAGGTTGATCTTTGCCATCAGTCGAAGCTCCTCAATGCCAGCCCGCAGGCGATCATCAAGGCCGGCGCGTCCTGCGCCAGCGCTTGCGCCTGCACGCGCGAGGACAGGGACATGTTGGCGAGCGGGTTGGCCACCACCGTCAACACCCCGAGCTGCTCTTCAATCATCTCCGCGATGCCGGCGATCGATGCACATCCGCCTGCAAGCACGATCTGGTCGACGCGATTGAACTCACTGCCGGCATAGAAGAATTGCAGCAGGCGACCGATCTGCTGAACCATGGCCTCCTTGAATGGCTCAAGCACTTCGATCTCGTAGCTTTCCGGAAGGCCGCCCTGGCGCTTGGCCAGACCCGCTTCTTCGTAGGACAAGCCGTAACGACGCATGATCTCGTCGGTGAGCTGTTTGCCGCCGAAGACCTGCTCGCGTGAATAGATGCTGCGTTGGTTACGCAGCACGTTGAGCGTAGTCATGGTCGCGCCCACATCGACCAGCGCCACCAAGGCATCCTTGGGTACCGAGAGCTGGTCGGCGATGAGCTTGAAGGCGTTCTCCATGGCGAAGGCCTCGACGTCCACGACCTTGGCAGTCAGCCCGCCCAGCTCCAGCGCGGACTGCCGCACTTCGACGTTCTCGGTGCGCGAGGCCGCCAGAAGTACCTGGACCATCTCGGGATTGTCCTTCACCGCCCCTAGGATCTCGAAGTCCAGACTGACTTCGTCAATGGGGAAGGGGATATACTGCGCGGCTTCGACTTGAACCTGGTCTTCGAGTTCGTCGCCGTCGAGATTGGCCTGCATCGGGATCACCTTGGTGATCACGGTGGAGCCGGCCACGGCGGCGGCGGCCTGCTTCAGGCGTGAGCCCGAGCGTGACAAGGCGCGTTTGATCGCCTCGCCTACAGCCTCCACTTCGACGATGTTCTTTTCGACCACAACGTTCGGCGGCAGCGGCTCGACCGCATAATGCTCAACGCGGTACCGGCCTCCAGCCTGACTTAGCTGCAGCAACTTGACCGCCGTGGAACTGATGTCCACGCCAATCATGGGTGTAGTGTTGGTAGCAAACAGCCCCACGATTTTCCCCTCCAAACGGGCTCTTACGAGCAACTCCTGCTTTGGCACATTAAATAACGATTCTTAACGGTTTGGCAACCGGTGCCATCAAATTGGCCCCAATGCCGCACTACGCTAGTCCTCGTCCGCCCCCTCGGCGCTGCACCGATGACAGACGCTCATCGGCTTGACGTGCATTCTATACTCTCCTTTAACAAGTTCTGCAAACCCTTGGTATTCACGCGAAAATGCTTGCCTTCCGACGTCTCCTGAAGTGGTCCATCACCCTTGTCCTTGTGTTGGCCCTGTGCGGGCTGGCGACGCTTGCTGTGTTGTATTGGCTGGTGGCTCCCGGGCTGCCATCGGTGCAAAGTTTGCGCGACGTCGAGTACCAGGTGCCCCTGAGCGTCTACAGCGCTGATGGCAAGCTGATGGCCCTGTTCGGCGAAAACCGCCGTACACCCGTCGACATCGCAGCCGTGCCGGATCGCGTCAAACAAGCCTTCGTTGCGCTGGAGGATGCGCGGTTCTACGAGCACCCGGGTGTCGATTGGCGCGGCATCACGCGGGCTGTTTGGTTGCTGGCAACGACCGATGATCGCCGCGTTCCGGGTGGATCGACCATCACCCAGCAAGTGGCCAAGATGTTCTTCCTGAGCCCCGAGTACAGCTATGTGCGCAAGTTCCGCGAAATGCTGCTGGCGCTCAAGATGGAACGCGAGTTGAGCAAGGACGAGATCCTCGGGCTCTACCTCAACAAGAGCTTCTTCGGCAATCGTGCCTACGGCATCGTGGCGGCCGCCGAGTTCTACTACGGCAAGCCTTTGGATCAATTGAGTCTGGCTGAGGCCGCCACGCTGGCGTCGATTCCCAAGTTTCCGTCCAGTGGCAATCCGGTGATCAACCCCGAGCGCGCCATGATTCGACGCGATTACGCCTTGCAGCGCATGCGCGAGCTGGGTTTCATCGACGAAACCGAGTACCAAGCCGCAGTCGCCGAACCCAATCACGCCGCGCCGCACGAGCCACCGGTCGAGTTGGAGGCCTCCTACGTCGCCGAAATGGTCCGACAGGCCCTGCTGGAACGCTTTGGCGCTGCCGCATTCACGGGTGGCTACCGCGCCATCACCACCATCGACTCACGCACGCAGGAGGCCTCCAACCTGGCTGTGCGCAAGGCCTTGGCGACCTACGACAGACGCCATGGTTGGCGCGGGGCTGAAGCACATGTGGACTTGCCGGAAACCGCGACGACCGAGCAGACGCAGCAGGTTTTGCGCGACTATCGAGAGTTAGGTGGCCTCATGCCCGCCGTGGTCACCCACAGCGATGCGGAGGCGGCGACCCTGATCCTGGCCGATGGTCAGGAGGCTGCGCTGGATTTGGCCAGTGTGCGCTGGGCCGCACCCTATTTGTCGGCCGATAGTCGTGGCCCCGCTCCGCGCAAAATGTCTGACGTGCTCACACGAGGCGATGTCGTTCGCCTTGCGCGTGATGACGAGGGCAAGCTGATCTTGGCGCAGATCCCCGCAGCCGAAGGGGCACTGGTCTCGATCTCGGCCGAGGATGGCGCGATTCGTGCGCTCAACGGCGGCTTCAGTTTCGGCTTGAACAAGTTCAATCGAGCGACGCAAGCGTTGCGACAGCCCGGCTCCAGCTTCAAACCCTTCGTGTACGCGGCGGCCTTCGAGCGCGGTTTTCATCCTGCCTCGATCGTGCTGGACGCGCCGGTGGTATTTCACGACCGCTCGACCGGCAACTCCTGGCGCCCTTCCAACGACAACAATTCGTTCTCGGGGCCGATGCGTCTGCGCGAAGCCATGGTCACTTCGCGCAATCTGGTGTCGGTGCGCATCCTCGACGCCATCGGTGCCAGCTATGCCAAGCGCTACATCCAGAACTTCGGATTCGCCGCCGAAAGTTTGCCGGAAAACCTATCGCTCGCACTCGGCACCAGCTCGGTTTCACCACTGGCGGCCGCACGTGGCTACGCCGTGTTCGTCAACGGTGGCTATCTGGTCAATCCCTATGTGCTGGCACAGGTGCAGGATCGAAACGGCGTGGTGGTGTACGCCGAACATCCGCTGCGTGCTTGTCACGAATGCCCCGAGCGCCTGCGCGAGCGCGCACCCGCACAGGCGGGCGGTTTCAATCTCGGTTCAGCCCCTTCGCAAGCAACGGGCACACCGGCCTCGGATGCAGGTGTCGGCCCAGCCTTGACCCAACTGGCGCCGCGCGCCATCGACGAACGTACTGCGTTTCTCATCCAGTCGTTGTTGCGCGATGTCATCGAGCGCGGAACCGGGCGTGCGGCACGCGTGTTGGAGCGCAGTGACATCGGCGGCAAGACCGGCACCACCAATGAGTATCGCGATGCCTGGTTCTCGGGTTTTGGCGGCAACATCGTCACCAGCGCCTGGGTCGGCATGGATGACTTTTCCAGCCTCGGCTCGCGCGAATTTGGCGGCACCGCCGCCTTGCCGATGTGGATCGATGTCATGCGCGCAGCGCTCGATGGTGTTCCTCAGGTCGAAACTTCGATCCCGGAGGGCATCGTCACCACCTTGATTGACCCGGCCACGGGCCTTCTGGCCCCGGCCGGCACGCCCGGAGCCATGACCGAATACATGAAAGTTGAGGATGCGGCTCGCCTCGAAACCGCCAGTCGCGACGCGGCACGCACGCCCGCCACTGAGCGCGAGTCCTTCGATCTGTTCTGATGAACCGCCACGAGCAACGACGCTGGCTGGCCGAACAGGCCGCACGCCTGATGCACGAACAGGCCATCGACGATCCGATGACGGCGTTGGCGCGAGTCGTGCGTCGACATGGGGCATCGCCTGACCGACGACTCTGGCCCGACGCCGAGCAGATTCGATCGGCCCTGCGTGACTACCAAAGCCTGTTTGGCAGCAATCGCCAATCCCTGCATGTTCAGCGCCGGCGTGAAGCCGCAAAAGCCGCGATGCAGTTCCTGGCGCCGTTTCGTCCCTACCTGACCGGATCGGTGCTCGACGGCACCGCCGATGCGCATTCGCCCGTGCGCCTGCAGCTTTACTGCGATATGCCCGACGAGGTTCTACGCTATTTGCACGAGCACGGCGTCGCGCACCGCTGGGGTGAGACACACGTTCAACTGGCTGCGCACCATCGGTCAGCCGCTCCCAAACTCAGCTTCGTGGCCGATGACGTGGCCTTTGAACTGGTGTTGTTGCCGGAAAGCAGCGAACGCCAAGCACCGCGCGAAGCCGATGGCCACACTCCCATGCCACGCGCCAACTTGATGCGATTGCAAGCGCTGTTGGAAGCAGAAGCCAACGCGATGTGACCCACACCGCCCGGCGCCAAGCCTGGGCGGTGGGAGGCGGCGAACTCAGCTGCGCTGATCGATCGCCACGTAAGGGCGCGACGTTGCGCCGGTGTAGACCTGACGCGGGCGACCGATGCGGTTTTCCGGATCGTTCTGCTGTTCCAGCCAGTGCGACACCCAGCCGGCGGTGCGCGCGATGGCGAACATCACCGTGAACATTTCGGTCGGGATTCCCAACGCTTTGTAGATGATGCCGCTGTAGAAATCGACGTTCGGATAGAGCTTGCGCTGCACGAAGTAATCGTCCTTGAGCGCCGCCTCTTCCAAACGCAGCGCCACTTCCAGCAAGGGATCGTTGACCCCCAACTCACCCAGCACCTTGTGGGTCATTTCGCGGATGATCTTGGCGCGCGGGTCGAAGTTCTTGTAGACCCGATGTCCAAAGCCCATCAAGCGGAACCCGGAATCCTTGTCCTTGGCCTTGGCAACCGCCGACTGCACGTTCTTGGCGTCGCCAATCTCCTCCAGCATCTTGAGCACAGCCTCGTTGGCGCCACCGTGCGCCGGCCCCCACAAGGCTGCCACGCCCGCCGCCACGCTCACGTAAGGATTGGCGCCGGTGGAACCGACCAAACGCACGGTCGAGGTTGATGCGTTCTGCTCGTGATCGGCATGCAGGATGAACAACAAGTCCATCGCCTTGGCCACGACCGGATTGAGCTCCAGTGGGCCACTCGGCACTTCCTTGAGCATGTGCAGGAAGCGTGTGGTGTATTCGAGGTTGTTCTTGGGATAGCGAATCGGCCAACCGATCGAATAGCGATAGCACGCCGCGGCAATCGTCGGCACCTTGGCGATCAGGCGGATCGCGGCCAGACGGCGCTGTTCCGGGTCTTCCAGATCGAGATCGTTGTAGTAGAAGCTCGACAGGGAACCCAGCATGCCGGTCAACATTGCCATCGGGTGCGCGTCGTGGCGGAAGCCGTAGAGGAAGGTGCGGAAGGCCTCGTGCATCATCGTGTGATGGGTCACTTCCTGCTCGAAGCCGGCAAACTGCGTCGTCGTCGGCAGTTCGCCGTGCATCAACAAGTAAGCCACTTCCAGGAAACTCGACTGCGTGGCCAACTGCTCGATCGGATAGCCACGGTACAAGAGCACACCCTGATCACCATCGATATAGGTGATCGCGCTGCGGCAACTGGCCGTCATGGCGAAGCCAGGGTCGTAGGTGAAATAGCCGGAATCACGTTGCAGACGCGCGATGTCCAAGGTTGGGCTGCCCAGACTGCCGCGAACCACCGGCAACTGCATCGAGCTGCCCTTGTCCGGGTCAGTCAGAACGACATGGGTACTGTCGGCCATGGAAAATCTCCTTGCACTAGAAAGGTGGAGCGTCGATCAAACCCGACAGCAGTCTGGCTACTGCGTCCCGCGCGGATGATCCGCAAGTGGGTAGGCTGTGCATGACGCAAAGTCCGCCAATTATCGCATAGCAAAACGCCGCCGGTCAGAGACGGGCGGCGTTGTACTTTGGTTCAATACAGCGCGCCTGCGGCGCTACCGCGAACTTACTTGGCGGCGTAACGACGGCGGAACTTGTCCACGCGGCCGCCGGTATCCACGATCTTGTGCTTGCCGGTGTAAAACGGATGCGAACGCGAGGAAACTTCCACCTTCACCAAGGGATAGGTCTCGCCGTCTTCCCACTTGATGGTGTCCTTGGTCGTCAACGTCGAGCGAGTCAGAAACGAGAAGTTGGCCGAGGCGTCCTGGAACACCACGGGGCGGTACTGGGGATGGATGTCGGCTTTCATTGTGGGTGTCCTGCGACCGGTTCTGGCCAAAACGGCCGGGAAAAGAGCGGCATTGTACTGTGCACCTGCCAAGTTCACAACTTCTTCTCTCCTGCCAATGCAATACAGTTCAATTCATTTGTGATACACCACACTAACTGGCTGACGAATCGGCCAGATAGGTGTAGCCGGTCAGGCCATCTTCCAGTGCCGTCGCCAGTTCCTCGGCGTGCGTGCCGCTCATGCTCGAATCGGCCACCATCGCGGCGTAACGTGCGCGCAACTGGCCAAGGTCGTAGCCCACGTAGTCCAGCATCACATCCGAGGTGTCACCACGGCGTGAGCGTTCTAAACGATAGGCATCGCCATCGATGCGCACATTGACGGCATCGGTGTCGCCGAACAGGTTGTGGATGTCGCCGAGTGTGTCCTGATAGGCGCCCACGAGAAAGAATCCCAGTCGATAGCTTTCGCCGGGCCTGAGCGCGTGCAGGGCCATCGAGGTGTCGAGGTCGCCGTCATCCACGTATTCGTCGATGCGACCGTCCGAATCACAGGTGAGGTCGGCAATCACGCCGCGCTGCGTGGGCGCTTCGTCGAGGCGTGCGATCGGCATGATCGGAAACACCTGGTCGATGGCCCAGACATCGGGCACCGACTCGAACACCGAGAAGTTGACGAAGTATTTGTCCACCAAGCGTTCGGCCAATTCGTCCAGCACCGCGCGATGGCTCTTTTCGTCATAAGACAGGCGTGCACGCACGCCGTGGGCGATGGCATAGAACAGATCGTCGATGCGCGCGCGCTGGGCCAGATCCAGTTGCCCCAGTGCGTAGAGATCGAGGCCCTCGGACTGGTAGTAGCGCGCCTCCTGGAACAACTCCAAGGCCGGTCGTTCGTCCAGCGCCGCGTGCACTTCGCGCAAGTGACGAATCACGGCCGGCTCACCTTCGCGTACCGATGGCACCCGCCCTTGTGGCGCGGCTTCCACTTCGCTGACGTTGGCCACCAGCACGGCGTGGTGCGCCGTCAGGGCGCGGCCGGATTCGGTCAGCACCCGCGGCGGCGTCAATCCATGTGCGACGCAGGCCTCGGCCAAGGGTTGCACGATGGTGCTGGCGTATTGCGTCAGGCCGTAGTTGATGGAACAGAAATTGCGCGAGCGCGTGCCTTCGTAATCAACGCCAAGTCCGCCGCCCACGTCCATGTAACGGATCGAACACCCCAAGCGCGAGACTTCGACGAAATAACGCACCGCCTCGCGCATACCACTGGCGATGTCGCGCACATTTGAAATCTGCGAGCCCATGTGGAAGTGCAGCAACTGGAGGCAATCAATCAAACCGGCCTCGCGCAACAGCTTCACCACGTCCAGCAGTTGCCGTGGCGAAAGCCCGAACTTGGCCTTGTCGCCACCCGAGTTCTGCCACTTGCCCGCGCCCAATGAAGCCAAGCGCATGCGCACACCGATCACCGGCGCCACGCCCAAAGCACGCGCTTCCTCGATCACCACGGGCAGTTCCGAGGCTTTTTCAATCACGATGAAGGTGTTGAGCCCGAGCTTGCGGCCAATCAGGGCCAAGCGAATGTACTCGCGGTCCTTGTAGCCATTGCAGATGATGGTGCCGCCAGGACGCGACAAAGCGAGCACCGCCATCAGCTCGGGTTTGGAACCGGCTTCCAGACCAAAACCTTCGCCCGCGTGCGCCGCCAGTTCACCGGCTACGCCACGATGCTGGTTGACCTTGATCGGAAAGATCGCGGTATAGCCGCCGCGATACGCGTGGTCTTCCATGGCTTGCGCAAAGGCCTGCTGCAAGCGGCCAAGGCGATGGCCCAGCACGTCGGCAAAACGCAGCAGCAAGGGCAGCTTCAATCCCTCGGCGAGCGCGGCATCGACGATGTCAGGCAAGGCCAAGGCCGGGCCGGACTTGCCCTGCGGCTGCACCGTGATTCGCCCACCGGCATCGACATCGAAATAGCCCTCGCCCCAATGCGCGATGGACCAAGTACGGCGAGCTTCCTCAATCGACCACGCACTCATTGCTCGTTGCAACTCCAAATCGCCAGCGACCCGGCCGGCAAGGGCGGAAATGGTAACAGCGCACGGCGCGCTGGCGGGACCGCCAGCGCTACACGGCTAGCGATTGGTCAACTGGATCTCGATCCGTCGATTGACGGCATACGCGGTTTCGTTTTCGCCCGGATCGAGCGGTTGGAATTGTCCAAAACCATTGGCCGACAGACGTTTGGCCGGTACGCCCTTGGTGACGAGGTATTTGACGATGGCGATGGCGCGGGCGCTGGACAGTTCCCAATTGGACGGAAAGCGCGAAGTTGCGATCGGGCGCTTGTCGGTGTGGCCATCGATGCGCA
>CAUJJS010000002.1 GCA_963205415.1 Pseudomonadota bacterium | reverse complement strand
GCAGGCCGCCGATGTACGCGATTTCGATTGCCCCGCCGAGACGCTCACCGTGCGCCTGGTTCGCCAGCGTGCGCCCGATGGGGCCATTCGCATCTTCATGACCAGCCTGCTCGATTCCAAGCGCTTCCCGGCAGCCGACTTCGGCGAGATCTACCACGCACGCTGGTCCATCGAAGAGGCGTTCAAGCGACTCAAGCAGCGCTTGAATCTGGAACAAGTCTCGGGCCTCAGCCATCTTGCGGTCCAGCAGGATGTCGCTGCCAAAGTGCTTTGCGACAACCTCGCCGCAGTGCTCACTGCAGCGGCAAGCCAACGCCATAACACGCCATCCCACCGTCGCATCAATCGCGCCTATGCGCGCACCGCGCTCAAGCCAGTGGCACCGCTGCTGATCCTGGGAAAACTCTGCGCCCATGCGCTGAACGAACTGCTGAACTTGATCGCCAAACGCTCATTCCTGCATCGTCCCGGCTTGTCGAAACCGCGGACAGTTCGAACCAAGCCGCACAAGCACATGAGTTTCAAGCCGTGTTGAGGGTTAACTTGGGTGGATTGGGTGCGGCATGGATGCCGAGGGCTTTTACGATGCTCTCGCGCGGATGTTCGAGCGGGCGCTGAAATATGTGCTGACCTTGCCCAAGACGCAGCAGGGCACATTCCTGGTTCGGCTCGGCCGGGTACGGCAACTGGGGCAGAACGTTGGCTGGGGCGTGGGCGATGATTTCAACCATTTCTGGGCGGAAGCTGGGTTGGCGGGCGAGGAATGAAAAAGGCGGAGAAGTCTGTGCTTGGCACTTGGCGCATCACCAGCATGGAAGTCTGGGATGCCGACGATTTCGATAGGGAAACTCCTGCCCACATCAGTATTCGTAGTGACCTGACAGGCGAATTTCAGTTCGGCTTGGTGCAGGGCGACCTTGATGCGCGGGTCAGCCGCGTGGGCGGCGTGGCGCGAGTGGAGTTTTCCTGGTCGGGCACGGATGAGAACGACCCGATGAGCGGACGCGGCTGGATGGACGTGATGGCCGATCAGGCAGAAGGCCGGATTTTCATTCACTTGGGCGATGACTCGGCTTTCACTGCGGTGCGCTCGGAATGAACGGCCCGGAGGTCGATCAGGCCTCGGAGCTAAAGGCCCTGCAAGCCGAAAATGCCCGCCTGATTGCCCTGCTCCAATCGCACGGTATCGAGTGGCGGCAGCAGCAACCGGCCGTCGTCGTGACGCGCGAACTGGAGCCGTACAGGTTTTCCACTGCTGAGAAGGTGGCACTGTTCCGGCGCCTGTTTCGCGGGCGCACGGATGCTTACCCCATCCGCTGGGAAAGCAAAACCACGGGCAAGGCCGGTTACGCCCCGGCCTGCGCCAACGACAGATTTGCACGGAATGCAAATCTGCACGGTGAAGCCGCCCGCAGGGCGAGGGCCATGGATGGCCCGAGTGAATGGCGTGCCGGTGTCTGCGAGAAGCCGCGCATCAAGTGTGGGGACTGCGGGAATCGGCTGCTGATCCCGCTGTCCGACGCGGTGATCTACGACCATCTGGCCGGTGAGCACACGATTGGGGTGTACCCGCTGCTGGAGGACGACACCTGCTACTTCCTCGCGGCTGACTTCGATGAAGCCGATTGGCGGGACGATGCCCGTGCATTCATGCAGTCCTGTGATGAACTGGGCGTGCCCGCCGCGCTGGAGATTTCGCGCTCAGGTCAGGGCGCGCACGCCTGGGTGTTTTTCGCAGGTCGTGTGTCGGCCCGCGATGCGCGACGCCTGGGCACCGCCATCATCACCCATACCTGCGCGCGCACGCGGCAATTGAATCTGGAATCCTACGACCGGCTGTTTCCCAATCAGGACACGATGCCCAAGGGCGGCTTCGGCAATCTGATCGCCTTGCCGCTGCAGAAGATGCCGAGGGAAAAGGGCTGCAGCGTGTTCGTCGATGCCGAGCTGCGCCCTTACCCAGACCAATGGGCATTCCTGGCTTCCATCCAGCCCATGGTCGCGCACGATATCGAGCCAACCCTCCTGCGGGCCAAGGTTGGCGTCCATCCGCTGGACGTCAGCTTCATCGATGACGAAGACCTGGCCACGCCGTGGAAGCGCGAAAGCACGGCATCGAAGAAGCTGACGGGTTCCATGCCCCAGTCGCTGACGGTCACCTTGGCGAATCTTGTCTATTTCGAGAAGGCCCAACTGCCGCAGGCGCTCGCGAACCGCCTGATCCGGCTGGCGGCGTTTCAGAATCCTGAGTTCTACAAGGCCCAGGCGATGCGGATGTCGGTGTGGGACAAGGCGCGCATCATCGGCTGCGCCGAGAATTTTCCGCAGCACATCGCACTGCCGCGCGGTTGCTTCGACGGCGCCTCCGCGCTCTTGGCGGACAACGGCATTCGCATCGACCTGCGCGACGAACGTTGCGCCGGAGAGCCTGTTGCTGTCGCTTTTGTCGGCACACTGCGTCCAGATCAGGAGGCTGCCGTGACCGCCATGCTGGCTCACGATACGGGCGTACTGTGCGCACCGACCGCCTTCGGCAAGACGGTGACGGCTGCGGCGATCATCGCCCTGCGCGGCGTCAATACGCTGGTGCTGGTACATCGCACCGAACTACTCAAGCAGTGGCAGGCGCGCCTTGCCGCATTTCTGGAAGCAGGCAAAGGCGTGGTCGGCGTCATCAGCGGCGGCAAGACCAAGCCCACCGGCAAAGTTGATATTGCCGTGATGCAGTCGCTTTCTCGACAAGGCGATATCGATGCGCGGGTCGAGAACTACGGGCAAGTGATCGTGGATGAATGCCACCACATCGGTGCGGCGTCCTTCGATGCCATCCTGCGGCGCACGAAGGCCAAGTACGTGCTCGGCCTGACGGCAACGCCGATCCGCCGCGACGGGCAACAGCCCATCATCTTCATGCAGTGCGGACCGATCCGGCACAAGGCGGCGCAACCACTGGATGCACCGCGCGATTTGGCGGTGACGCCGCAGTTCATTGAATCACCGATTGCCCTGCTGCGGGAGGCGGGCATCCAGGATGTGTTCCGGCATCTGGCACAAGACGCGGCCCGAACGGCGGCCATCGCCAGCGCGATCATCGCCGCCTTCCAGCAAGGCCGCAAGGTGCTGGCACTGACCGAACGCACCGAGCACATCGACGCCATTCGCGCCGCGTTGACCGATCAGGTGCCGGAGCCGTTCGTATTGCACGGGCGAATGTCAAAAAAGCAGCGCGCCGCGCTGATCGCCGCGCTCGATGCGCTGCCTCCCGATGCGCCGCGCGTGCTGCTGGCCACTGGCAAACTTGTCGGCGAAGGCTTCGACCATCCACCGCTGGACACCTTGGTGCTGGCAATGCCGGTCTCGTGGAAGGGCACGCTTGCGCAATACGCCGGTCGCCTGCACCGGGAACACGCCAGCAAGAACGATGTTCGCATCATCGACTTCGTGGACACAGGCCATCCGGCTCTGCTGCGGATGTGGGACAAGCGCCAACGGGGCTATCGGGCGATGGGGTATCGCGTCGATTCGGGTGCGCCGTCTGTAGGCGGTCTTGAAGGGTGATGTCGGCCGGGCTGCTGATGACCCGCTGAATGAACCCGTGCGTTGACGGCAGGGCGGGCACGGCAGATAATAATTGTTGTTAATAGTTAGGAGAGTGCTATGCCTACCAGCGTCGCCCTTGGCAATCACTTCAAAACCTTCGTCCGCGATCAACTGCAAAGTGGTCGGTTCAACAATGCCAGCGAGGTGGTGCGGGCAGGGCTGCGTCTGCTGGAGGAGCGAGAGGAGCGCAAGCAACTCGAACTGGATGCCCTGCGTGCGGAGATTGCGGCAGGCCGGGCGAGCGGCCCCGCCAAGTCTGCCGATACCGTGTTCGACCGCCTCGAGGCCAAGTACGCGGCACAAGCTGATCGTTGATGAGTCTGGCCTTCACCCCGTTGGCCGAGCAAGACCTCGAAGCCATTGCCGACTACATCGCGGTCGACAACCCCGTGCGCGCCCTGAGCTTCGTGCGCGAGCTGCGCGCGCAGTGTCAGCGCATCACCCTCAACCCGCCCGGCTATCGCTTGCGCCAGGAGCTGGGCGATGGCATTCGCTCCTGCGCCCACGGCAACTACGTCATCTTCTTCGAATCCGATCCTGATGCGGTGCTGATCGTGCGTATCTTGCACGGCGCGCGCGATATTCCTGCGGTGTTCGGCGTGGAGAACGAATAGGCCATACGGTGACCACACCGTTGCCGAAGGCGCTTTGCAGGAGATTTGCCAATGACGACCAAGACCAAGAGCCGCATCCTCGAAGCCGTTCACGAAACGGCCAGCAATCTGCATCGCCTGGGATTGATCGACAAACGCAAGATGCAGAAGTACGACGCACTGTGCCTGGAGCCAGTGCAGGACTACGACGCCACGAAGGTCAAGGCGCTGCGCGAGAGGCTGCACCTGAGTCAGGCTGTGCTGGCCAGCGTGCTGAACACCAGCACGTCCACTGTCCGCAAGTGGGAGGTAGGCGACAAGCGCCCCAGCGGGCCGTCGCAGAAGCTGCTGGACATCCTCGAACGCAAGGGGCTGGAAGCGGTGCTTTGAGGCAACCCCGCTCATTGCCGCTCACGCCCGCTGCATTGCTATTCAAGTGACGTAGACGGAATTGAACCGGTCAACCATCCGCCACCAATAATGAAACCCCAACCGTTCTCGGTTGGGGTTTTGCCCGTTCCCCCAGTGTTGGCGCGGATTCCGGGCACGGCCTCGCGAGCGTCACCCCTCCAACGCTTGCGTTTTCACGCGCGCCGACGCCTCTCTGCTCTCCGTTCTCTCTGGTGGTCTCGCGAGCGTTCTTGAGGCCACCGCCTTTGCTGGCGCGGGTTTGACGGCGGTCGGTTGTGGTTGGCAACTCCTGTAGCGGTGGCGACCGAAGTAGTCATGTCGAAAAACATCATTTCATTAGTTCAACTAGCGTTGTATAGTTGAAGCATGGAAAAGAGCACTGCCACCACGATCTTTGAATCGCTGTCATCTGGCCTACGACTGGATGTGTACCGGCTTTTGGTGCGCATGGGCACAGGAGGCATGGTCGCGGGCAAGATCGCTTCAACGCTCGATGTGCCGCCAACCAATCTGTCGTTCCACCTCAAGACATTGACCCAGGCGGGGCTGCTCTCGGTTGAGGCGGAAGGCCGCTTCCAGCGTTACAGGGCCAACATTCCGCTGATGCTGGACTTGATCGCCTACCTGACCGAGGAATGCTGCGCAGACCACCCGGAGCAGTGCGAAGGCATGCGCGCTTCACCGTGCTGCCCTGACGCGGCGCTGCCCCAGCAGTCCTCAACGAAAAAGACGCTCAAGCAATGAACATCCGCACGGGCGATTTCGGCAGCAGCAAACATTCGATGCAGCCCCCTCCCTCACGCCTTTCTTTCCTGGATCGCTACCTCACCGTCTGGATATTCGCCGCGATGGCGCTGGGCGTTGCGCTGGGCACGCTGTTTGACGGGCTGCCCGATGCGCTCAATGCACTCTCACTCGGGACGACCAACGTCCCCATCGCCATCGGCCTGATCCTGATGATGTACCCGCCGCTGGCCAAGGTGCGCTATGAAGCCTTGCACGAAGTCTTTGCCGATCGGCGCGTGTTGCTGCTGTCCCTGCTGCAGAACTGGGTCATCGGGCCGCTGCTGATGTTCACGCTGGCGGTGATCTTCCTGCGCGACCAGCCGGAGTACATGACGGGCCTGATCCTGATCGGGCTGGCGCGCTGCATCGCCATGGTACTGGTGTGGAACCAGTTGGCGCGTGGCGACAACCAGTACGTTGCGGGTCTGGTGGCCTTCAACTCGATCTTCCAGATTCTGTTCTTCTCGGCCTACGCGTGGTTCTTCCTGTCGGTGCTGCCGCCTGTCTTTGGCCTGCAAGGCAGCATCATCGATGTGGGCTTCTGGACCATCACCAAGGCCGTGCTGATTTACCTTGGCATTCCCTTTCTCGCCGGTTACCTCACCCGGCGACTGATGATTGGGCGCAAGGGCCAGAGCTGGTACGAACGTGTGTTCTTGCCGCGTATCAGCCCACTCACGCTGGCGGCGCTGCTATTCACCATCGTGGCCATGTTCAGCCTGAAGGGTGCCGACGTGGTGCGCCTGCCGCTGGACGCGTTGAAGATCGCCGTGCCACTGACACTCTACTTCGTGATCCAGTTCTTCATCAGCTTCTTCATGGGTCGACTGATCCAGACCGACTACCCGCGCACCACCGCCATCGCCTTCACTGCCGCAGGCAACAACTTTGAGCTGGCCATCGCCGTGGCCATCGCCTCGTTCGGCCTGGCCTCGCCAGTCGCCTTCACCACGGTGATTGGGCCGCTGGTGGAAGTTCCGGTGCTCATCCTGCTGGTGCAGGTCGCCTTGCGGCTGGGCCGCCGGTGGCGACCCGCTATGGCTGGCGCGCACCCCGCCGCATCCTTACCCGAGGTCACGCCATGAGACCCATCACCATCTACCACAACCCTGCCTGCGGCACGTCGCGCAACGTACTCGCCATGATCCGTAACAGTGACGAAGACCCCATCGTCATCGACTACCTGAAGACACCGCCCGACTGCGATACGCTGAAAACGCTGATCGCCGCGATGGGCGTGCCAGTTCGCGCGGTGTTGCGCGAGAAGGGCACGCCTTATGCGGAACTCGGTCTGGATGATCTGAAATTGAGCGATGAGCAGTTGATCGACTTCATGCTCCAGCACCCCATCCTCATCAACCGCCCCATCGTGGTCACGCCGCTGGGCACGCGCTTGTGCCGGCCTTCGGAACTGGTGCTGGATATCCTGCCCAAGCCGCAGCGTGGCGCGTTCAGCAAGGAGGACGGCGAAATGGTGGTGGATGCCCAAGGCCGGCGTGTCTGAAGTCGCGTCGTTTGCCGAAAGCTCGAACCCAAGGAGTGTGTCCATGAGTCATCCGAATTCCTGCTGCATCGCCTCGACAACGTCTGCCGGGGCAGCGTCTACACAGAACGATGCGCATCGTCAACAGGTACGTGAGGCCTTGTTAGTCCAAGTTACTCATAAGTCAGTAGATTAGGGAACAAATGACATCAACCTCTGTCCAAGTTGTCATGAGGATTGATGGCCGGACGTTGACTCGCGAGACGCTTGAAGCGATGCGCTTCTTGGCGCTGGATCGGATGGCAGAAGGCGAGTCGCCCGCGGCGATCTCGGCGTCGTTCGGGATGCATCGGACGTGGGCGTACAAGGTGCGCGCGAAGGCTCGCGGCCGTGGCAAGGGCAAGCGCGCAGTGCAGTTGCGAAAGG
>CAUJJS010000001.1 GCA_963205415.1 Pseudomonadota bacterium | reverse complement strand
GCGCCATTGCCAGCGAAGGCGCGCACGACGTGAACATCGTGCGCAGCGTGTTCACCGACAACCGCGTCTATCTGTTCAACAGTTTGCCCTCGTGGTGTGCGAGCGGGGCTGGTGGGGCCGTCATGCTGTACTTGCCGGGTGTCACGCCCACGGGAACCATCACCGATTCGACCTTCATCGGCAATCACACCGCGTGCCAGCACCCCAGCTCGCCCACGGATGCGATCGGCACGGGTGATGGCGGCGCGCTTTCCCTTCACAGTGACGGCGGGATATTCCGAATCGAGCGTAACTTCTTCGAGGCCAACACGGGTCGGCGTGGCGGTGCAATCGGGGTCATCAACGCCGGTTCCACGCGGCTGGACTTGATCAGCAACACCTTCAAGGGCAACCGGGGCTTGGCATCCAGTGGTGGCGTCGGCCTCGTCAATTGTTGCTACGTCACGATGGTGAACAACACGTTCAGTGCCAATCGCAGCGGCGCCGACGGCTTTCCCAATCAGTACGGCGGTGCCTTCTCGATCAACTCGGGCACCTTGCTGCTGGCCAACAACATCATCGACAACGCCGGTGGTCCAGGACAAAGCTGCAGTTATCACTTTGGACAAGTCACCAGCAGTCACAACCTTTACAGCGATGCCGCGTGTCCGATTCCGAATCCGGATCCGACGAGCGTGGTGACCGGTCCCATGTCGTGGCTGGGTGCACCCGTGTGGCTGGGTGGCAGCGTGCTGGTGATGCCGCCCGACTACGGATCACCTGCCATCGATACGGGCGATGATGCGCGCTGCGCCCTCTACGATGCGCGTGGGTCGATTCGGCCACTGGATGGCAATGGCGACGGCATTGCGCACTGCGATGTCGGGGCGCTTGAGGGTAGCCGTGTAATGAAACTGTTCAAGGATGGGTTCGAGGCGACGCCTTGAGGCCAATCCCTCGTTCGCTCAATACACGCCCTGCGCCAGCATCGCATCGGCCACTTTCACGAAACCGGCGATGTTGGCGCCCTGCACGTAGTTGACGCGGCCGTCGCTGCGGGTGCCGTGGCGCACGCAGAGGGCGTGGATCTCTTTCATGATCGCGTGCAGACGGGTATCGACTTCGGCATGGGTCCAGGAAAGCCGCATCGCGTTCTGGCTCATTTCGAGGCCCGATGTGGCGACGCCGCCGGCGTTGCTGGCCTTGCCCGGCGCATACAGCACGCCGGCCTCGTGGAATACGTGCACGGCATCCAGCGTCGAGGGCATGTTGGCGCCTTCGGCAACGCAAAGCGCGCCATTGGCCACCAGAGTGCGTGCGTCATCGCCGTCGAGTTCGTTCTGGGTGGCGCAGGGCAGGGCGATTTCGGCCGGGATGTGCCAAGGACGGCGGCCCGGCAGGTATTCGAATCGTCCATCATTGGCCAGCTCCGACAGACGGCCGCGACGCTCGTTCTTCAGCGCCATGATCTCGGCCAGTGCGGCTTCGTCCATGCCATTTCGGGCGTAAAGCGTGCCTTCGGAATCGGACAGGGTGAGCACTTCGCCACCCAGCTCCATGGCCTTGACCGCAGCAAACTGCGCGACGTTGCCGGAACCTGAAATCAACACCCGCGCGCCGTGGGTTTCGCGGCGGGCGTAATGCAACATTTGCTCGACGAAGTACACCGTGCCATAGCCGGTGGCTTCCGGCCGCATCAGGCTGCCGCCGTAGGCCAGGCCCTTGCCGGTGAACACGCAAGCGGCGTGGTTGCCGAGCTTTTTCATCATGCCGGCCATGTAACCCACTTCGCGCGCGCCCACGCCGATGTCGCCCGCCGGCACGTCGGTGTCCGGGCCAAGGTGGCGATACAACTCGCTCATCAGGGCTTGGCAGAAGCGCATCACCTCACCATCGGTCTTGCCCTTGGGATCGAAGTCCGAACCGCCTTTGCCGCCGCCCATGGGCAAGGTGGTGAGGGCATTCTTGAAGGTTTGTTCGAAGGCCAGGAATTTCAAAATGGATTGATTGACGGAAGGGTGAAAACGCATGCCGCCCTTGTACGGGCCGATCGCGGCATTGTGCTGCACGCGCCAGGCGCGATTGACCTGCGTTTGGCCGCGATCATCGATCCAGCTCACACGGAACTGCAGGATGCGATCGGATTCCACCAGTCGCTCCAACAGGGCGAAGTCGCGGTATTTCGGATGGGCGTCCAGAAATGGCCACAGGCTTTCCATCACTTCTTGAACGGCCTGCTGGAACTCGGGCAGGTTGGCATCGCGTCGGGCGACGTGCTGCAGGAAGGTGGTCAAGCTGCGTTGCGACATGGCGGTTCCAATGGGTCGATGGTGATTTCGGTTCGAGTGTACGGGCAAAGTTCAGGCGATTGCGCCCCAATCCTGCAATTTTTTGTTGCGATGCACAACCACTGGCTCCGAGTGGTCTGCGGGGCAATGCGCGTGGGGTGCCGAGGCCACGGTCGAGGCTGACATGAGCGATTGGAGCTTCGACTCCAGTGCACGCGGACCCCTCGCATTCAGCGGCCTGATTAACCCCCCTCCCGCAGCCGACTCGATGCCCTTCGTTGTCGCAAATTCCACAAAGCAAGCCGGCTTTCGTAGCGCGCAGCTTGCTGCGCTGGGCGACTCGTAAAGCAGAGGCAGCGCAGCAAGCTGCGCTCTACAAAAACGCTGGTTC
Source organism: Pseudomonadota bacterium (assembly GCA_963205415.1). Classification (GTDB taxonomy): domain Bacteria; phylum Pseudomonadota; class Gammaproteobacteria; order Xanthomonadales; family Xanthomonadaceae; genus Denitratimonas. Next base: position 1,836 of record CAUJJS010000001.1, on the reverse strand, counting down.
TGCGGCATTTCATGGGTCAAACGGTCGCGGCTTGGCTGAGCCCAGGGGCTAGTCAGGTTCAGCGTCACGCTGGCTTCGGTGCGTGCGCGTGGCGACAATGGCCACATTCCTTGCTCGTGAGTCCCCGCCATGTCCGACGCCACTCGAATTTCCCTGACGCGCTTCCTGATCGAACAACAACGTGAGCACGGCCAGATCAACGCCAACCTTCGCCTCTTGATCGAAGTGGTGGCACGCGCCTGCAAGCGCATCTCGATCGCGGTCAACAAGGGTGCACTCGGCAATATTCTCGGCAGTGCCGACACCGAAAACGTGCAGGGCGAGATCCAGAAGAAGCTCGATGTGGTATCCAACGAAATCCTTCTGGAAGACAACGAATGGGGCGGCTATCTGGCCTCCCTGGCTTCGGAGGAAATGGACGATCCGCATTCGATTCCGCAGCACTTTCCCAAGGGCGAATACCTCTTGGTGTTCGATCCGCTGGATGGTTCTTCGAACATCGATGTGAACATTTCAGTCGGCACGATTTTTTCCGTGTTGCGCGCGCCGGAAGGCGTTGAAGACCCGGATGAATCCGCCTTCCTTCAACCCGGCGTGAAGCAGGTGGCCGCTGGTTACGCGATCTACGGTTCGAGCACGATGCTGGTGCTGACGTTTGGCCAGGGCGTATATGCCTTCACGCTGGATCGGGTGGAAGGCAGCTTCAAGCTCACCGGCTCGAATCTGCGCATTCCGGAGGAAACCTCGGAGTTTGCGATCAACATGAGCAACATGCGCCACTGGCAAGCGCCGATGAAGCAGTACATCGAAGAATTGCTGGCCGGCAAGACCGGCCCTCGCGGGCGTGATTTCAACATGCGCTGGGTGGCCTCGATGGTGGCCGACGTGCACCGCATCCTCACCCGCGGCGGCATCTTCATCTATCCGCGCGACATGAAAGATCCATCGAAGCCCGGCAAGCTGCGCCTGATGTACGAGGCCAATCCGATGAGCTTCATCGTCGAACAGGCCGGCGGCGCCGCCACCACCGGTTTGGAACGCATCCTCGACCTGCAACCGGAAAAACTGCACCAGCGCGTGCCGGTGTTTCTGGGTTCGAAAGCCGAAGTCGAGCGCGTCAGTCAGTACCACCGCGACGCGCAGGCTTGAACACCGCCGCTTGAATCAGAAACGACCGGCCTGAAAGTCCTCGATGGCTTGGCGCAGTTCGGCTTCGGTGTTCATCACGAAGGGGCCGTAATGCGCCACCGGCTCGCGCAGGGGCTTGCCAGCCACCACCAGCACGCGAGCCGGGTCATCGCTGGCGTTGATCAGTTCGAGCGGGCCATCACCTTTCAAAACCGCCAACTCGCCCCGCTTCACGTCCTCGCCATCAGCACCCAGCATGGCGCTGCCTTCGAACACATAGGCGAAGCCGCTGTGTCCTGCGGGCAAGGGCGCCCGCCACGACGCGCCCGGCTGCAGGCTGACATCCATGAAGACCGGCTCGGTCGCCACCGCATTCACCGGACCGTGCTGGCCATCGAGTTCACCGGCGACCAGCTTGACGCTGACGCCGCTCGCCGGATCCAGCGCGGGGATCTTCTCCGGTGCGATGTCCTGATAGCGCGGCGCGGTCATCTTGTCCTTGGCCGGCAGGTTCACCCAGAGTTGGAAGCCCCACATCAGGCCGTCTTCCTGTTCGGGCATTTCCGAGTGCACGATGCCGCGCCCGGCCGTCATCCACTGCACCGATCCGGCGGTGAGCAGGCCGGAATTGCCGTGGTTGTCGCGGTGACGCATGCGTCCGGCCAGCATGTAGGTGACGGTTTCGAATCCACGGTGCGGGTGGTTCGG